>NZ_CP029550.1:4091666-4415833 GCF_003173715.1 Methylobacterium durans
GGCCGAAGGTGCCGCCGAGGCCGAAGCCGAGGCCGACCGCCAGCGGCGCGACGAGCCCGGTCGGCGCGATCAGGAGGCCGAGGAAGGCGCAGACCGTCAGGCTCACGAGGGCGACGACGTAGGCGCGCTGCTCCCGCGCCCGGGCGGCGAGCGTCGGCACCAGGAGCGCGCTCGGGGCTTGGCCCAGGCTCATCAGCGAGGCGACGAAGCCGGCATCGACGGGGCTGAGGCCGCGATCCTGCAGCACGCTCGGCAGCCACGCGAAGGCGATGTAGGCGAGCGAGGATTGCAGGCCCATGAAGCCGGTGACCTGCCAGGCGAGGCGATGGCGGGCGATCCCCGCGATCATCGAGCCGGCCGCTCCCGCGGCGGCCCGGTGGGGCCGGGCGAGGGCGAGGGGCGCCCAGGCGAGGCTCGCGATCAGCGCCGGGACGGCCCAGGCGGCGAGCGCCGCCGCCCAGCCGCCGGGCAGGATGTCGAGGAGCGGCACGGTCAGCCCCGAGCCTGCGGCGGCGCCGAGGCAGAGGGTCATCGTGTAGAGGCCCGTCACCAGACCGACATGGCCGGGGAAGTCGCGCTTGACGAGGCCGGGGAGCAGCCCGCCCGCGAGCCCGATCCCGGCGGCCGAGACGCAGGCGCCGAGGAACAGGGGAACGAGGCCGCCGAGCGCGCGCAGGGACAGGCCCGCGGCCACGACGAGGATCGCGAGGAGGACGCCGCGGTCGGGGCCGAGGCGGCGGCTGATCGTGGGACCCAGCGCGCTGGCGATCCCGAGGAACAGGACCGGCAGCGTCGTGAGGAAGGCCGCGCCCGCCGCGCCGAGCCCGGTCTCGGCGCGGATGCCGGAAAGCAGCGGGCCGACCGTAGTCAGGGCCGGGCGCAGGTTGAACGCCACGAGCAGGAGGCCGGCCCCGAGGAGGAGGATGGGCGGCCGGCTCTCCCCGGCGCTCACGCCCGGCGCCAAGCCGCCAGGGCGCAGAGGAGCGCGCCCGCGAGCATCAGGGCGAAGGGAATGTCGCCGAGCCTCGCGTAGAGGGTGCGGCCGGGCACGGGGGCGGGCAGGTCGGCGTCGAGGACGTCCTCGCGGCCGAGGGGCAGGCTCGCGGTGACGCGCCCGTAGGCGTCGACCACGGCCGAGATGCCCGTGTTTGCGTCGCGCACCAGCGGCAGCCCCTCCTCGACGGCGCGCAGCCGCGCCTGCGCGAAGTGCTGGCGAGGGCCGGGCGTGTCGCCGAACCACGTGTCGTTGGTGACGTTCAGGATCAGGCCCGGCGCCGGCTCCGCGGCGCCCGCCTGCCCGGCGGGCACGATGGCTCCGGGGAAGATCGCCTCGTAGCAGATCGTGGCGGCGGCCGGCGGCAGGCCGGGCACGGTCAGGATGCGCTGGCCCGCGCGGCTCCCGGCCGAGAAGCCGCCCGGCACCGACACGAACTGGCGCAGGCCCAGGGCCCGCAGGGCCGCGTCGAGGGGGCCCGGCAGGTACTCGCCGAAGGGGACGAGGTGGACCTTGTCGTAGGTGTCGCTGATGCGGCCGGGCGCCTCGATCGTCATGATGGCGTTGAAGAAGCGCAGGCGCTCGCCCGGCAGGGGCTCCTCGGCGCGGGCCGCGCCCGTGACGAGGCGCGCGCCCGGCGGCAGGCCGGCGCCGACCTTGGCGAGCGAGGCGGGGTCGCGCTGGATCAGGAAGGGAAAGGCGGATTCGGGCCAGATCACATGGGTCGGCGCCGGCGCGCCGGCCTCGGGCGGGCGCTGGCTCAGCTCGACGTAGCGGTCGACGATGTCCTCCCGGTTCTCGGGGCGGAACTTGGCGTCCTGGGGCAGGTTCGGCTGCACGAGGCGCAGTCGCACGCCCGCGACCGGCGCCGAGTGGCCGGGCGGCACGCGCTCCGCTCCCCAGAGGGCGAGGGCGGCGAGCGTGATCGCGGCCGCGGCCGTCGGCCCGTAGCGCGCGCGGGGATGCGCGCCGGTGGCGAGCGTCGCGGGCGCGGCGCAGATCAGGACGGCGAGCAGCGTCAGCCCGTAGAGCCCGACGAAGGAGGCTGCCTGCATCAGCCAGAGATCCTGGCCGAGCGCCATGCCGAGCGTGTTCCAGGGAAAGCCCGTGAAGAGGTGGCCGCGCAGCCACTCGGCCGCGGCGATCCCGACGGCCAGCGCCGCGATGCGGCCGGCGTTCCGGGACCAGAGCAGGCGCGCGGCCGCGAAGCCGGCGCCGTAGAACAGGGCGAGCACGGCGGGCAGGCCGACGACGCCGAGGGGCAGCGCCCAGGCGAACTCGTCCGCCTCCACGAGGAAGGCCGAGCCGAGCCACCACAGGCCGGCCGTGAGGTAGCCGAAGCCCCAGGCCCAGCCGACGAGGAAGCAGGGCATGAGGGTGCGGGCGAGCCCGGCCCGGCCCGCGGCCGCCCCGTCCATCAGCCAGACCGCGAGGGTCAGCGAGACGGCGAGCGCCGGCAGCAGGCCGAAGGGCGGCATGGCGAGGGCGCCCAGCGCGCCGGCCAGGATCGCGACGCCGAGCCGGCGCCAGCCGCGGGCGAGCGCCAGCCAGCGCACGGGCGCGGCGAGGGGGCCGCCCGCTTGGTCGCGCGCGGGCAGGTCCGCCCGGAGCAACGCCTCGCCCGCGGTCACGTGCCGTGGGTCTCGACGCTCGGGGCCGAAGGCTTCGGCGGCGGCAGGGCGAGGGGGACGACCGCCTCGATCTTGGCCGGGCCCCGCTGGAAGCGCAGGCGCTTGAGGCGGCGGGGATCGGCGTCGAGAACCTCGAATTCGAGATCGCCGGGTCCCGCGATCAGCTCGCCGCGAGAGGGCACGCGGCCGGCCAGCGTGACGATCATGCCGCCGATCGTGTCGATCTCCTCGGCCATCTCGCCGACGGCCGCGACGAGATCGACGCCGGTCGCCTCCGAGACCTCGGCGAGGCCCGCGCGGGCATCGGCCACGAAGATCTCGGCCTCGCCGTCGAGGCGCTGCACCAGCCTTCCCTCGGCGACGTCGTGCTCGTCCTCGATGTCGCCGACCACCATCTCGATCAGGTCCTCGATCGAGATCAGGCCGTCCGTGCCGCCGTACTCGTCGATGACGAGGGCCATGTGGGTGCGGGTCGCCTGCATCCGGACGAGCAGGTCGATCGCCGGCATCGAGGGCGGCACGAACAGGACCGGCCGCTGGATGCGCGTCGCCGCGAGCGTCGCGGCGAGATCGACATGGGCGAGGTTGAGCGAGCGCAGCGCCCGCGCGCCGCCGTTGCGGCGGGTGCGGGGCACGGGCTTCTCCTCGGCGGGCGCAGGCTCGGGCGCGCTCGCGCCAGCGCGGCGCGCCCCGGCCTCGGCGCGGGCCGCGATATGGTCGACGAAGTCGCGGATGTGGACCATGCCGCGGGGGTCGTCGAGGGTCTCGCCATAGACCGGCAGACGCGAGTGCCCGGCGGTACGGAACAGCTTCAGGAGGTCGCCGAGGCTCGTGTCGATCGAGACCGCGACGATGTCGGCCCGGGGGATCATCACGTCGTCGACCCGCACCTTGTGCAGGCCGAGCACGTTCTTGAGCATGGCCCGTTCCAGGGGCGAGAAGGCGTTCTCGCCGTTGTCGGGCTCGGAGAGGGCCCCTCGATGTCGTCGCGCAGCGAATCGCGCGGCTTCAGGTGGAGGGCCTGGAGCAGCCGGTCGTACCAGGGCTCGCGGGCGCCGGCCTCACCGTCTGCGGAGGGGAGCGCGGCCTGGGCCGCGCCGCGACTTCGATCGTTCGTCATGTCTCTCGGGTCTGGGGTATGCGCCGGGCGTCTGCCTCAATCGGCGTAGGGGTCGGGCACGCCGAGGGTGCGCAGGGCCGCCACTTCGAGGGCTTCCATCGCATCGGCCTCGGCCTCGCCGGTCTCATGGTCCTGGCCGAGAAGGTGCAGCGTGCCATGAACGAGAAGGTGCGCGAGATGATCGGCGAGCGGCTTCGACTGCTCGGCACTCTCGCGCAGCATCGTGTCATACGCAAGGACGACGTCGCCGAGCGGGGCCGCCATCCCGGCGATTGCGGGCTGCGGGGCGGCCGGGAAGGACAGCACGTTGGTGGGCTTGTCCTTGCCGCGCCAGCTGCGGTTCAGCGCCTGCACGGCGGCATCGTCGGTGAGCAGGACGCTGACCTCGAGCGCGCCCCCGGGTGCCCCCGGTGCGGCGGCGTACCCCGCCTCGACGGCGCGGATCACCAGCGCCTCGAGATCGGGCGCGACGCCCTCCCAGCGCGGGTCCTCCACGGCGACGTCGATCTCGAGAGGCATGTCAGGCGAGCGGGCGGCGGCGCGGGTTCGGGTTGCGGTCGGCCTCCGCCTCGCCGTGCGACGCCTTCTCGTAGGCCGTGACGATGCGGCGGACGAGGTCGTGACGCACCACGTCGACGTCCCTGAAGGTGACGCGGCCGATCCCCTCGACCCCGTCGAGGATCGAGACCGCCTCGACGAGACCGGAGCGCTGGCCGGGCGGCAGGTCGATCTGGCTCGGATCGCCGGTGACGATCATGCGCGAGTTCTCGCCGAGCCGGGTCAGGAACATCTTCATCTGCATCGAGGTCGTGTTCTGCGCCTCGTCGAGGAGCACCACGGCGTTCGTCAGCGTGCGCCCGCGCATGAAGGCAAGCGGCGCGATCTCGATCTGCCCCGTCTGCAGGCCGCGGTCGACGTGGCGCGCCTCCATGAAGTCGTAGAGGGCGTCGTAGATCGGGCGGAGGTAGGGATCGACCTTCTCCCGCATGTCGCCGGGCAGGAAGCCGAGCCGCTCGCCCGCCTCGACCGCCGGGCGCGACAGGATCAGGCGCTCGACGTGGCCCTGCTCCAGGAGCGAGACCGCGTGGCCGACGGCGAGCCAGGTCTTGCCGGTTCCGGCCGGCCCCTCCGCGAAGACGAGCTCGTTGCTGCGGAGCGCCTTGATGTAGGCGTCCTGCGCGGCGCTGCGGGCGCGTACGGCACCGCGGCGGCGGGTGGCGATCTGGTCGAATTGCGGCCGGTCGGATTCGGCGGCGATCTCGGCCGAGGGAAAGAGGTTGCCTTGGACTGTCGTCTCCTGGATGGCGCCATCGACGTCGCCGAGCGTCAGCGCGGTGCCCGATTCCTGGGCGCGGGCGTAGAGCCGCTCGAAGACGCGGCGCGCCTTCTCGGCCGCGTCCGGCGCGCCCTTCACGACGAGGTGGTTGCCGAGCGCCGTCGCCGTCACGCCGAGGCGGCGCTCGATATGGGCGACGTTCTGGTCGTACTGGCCGAAGACGAGGCTCGCGAGGCGGTTGTCGTCGAAGGTCAGCGACACCTCGACCGTCTCCATGATCTCGCCGGGCCGGGAAGCGGGGCCGCGCCCCCGCAAGGCGCCCCCACGGCCGGAGGCTCCGTCGCTCGTGCTCAAGCGGATGTCCTTCTGGTCAACGGTCTCACGCGGCGGCCGCTTCGGACAGGGTCGCGCCGAACAGGCTGTTGGCGCCGGCCTCGACGATGCGCACGGGCAGGATCGTGCCGATGCTGGCGGCCGGAGCGTCGACCTGCACGGCGAGCAGGTGCGGCGTCTTGCCGGCGACCTGCCCCGGGTGACGCCCGGCCTTCTCGACGAGGATCTCGGTCGTCCGGCCCACCGCCGCCTTCTGGTAGGCGTGGCGCTGCCGGTCGAGGAGGGCCTGGAGCGCGGCGAGGCGCTCGCTCTTCACGGATTCCGGCACCGCGTCGGCGCGCTCCGCCGCGGGCGTGCCGGGGCGGGAGCTGTACTTGAACGAGAAGGCGCTCTCGAAGCCGATCTCGGCCACGAGGCGCATCGTCTCGGAAAACTCCGCGTCGGTCTCGCCGGGAAAGCCGACGATGAAGTCGGAGGAGAGGGCGATGTCGGGCCGGGCCGCACGGACCCGGTCGATCAGGCGGCGGTACGCGTCGCCGGTGTGGCGCCGGTTCATCGCCGCGAGCACCCGGTCCGACCCCGACTGCACGGGCAGGTGCAGGTAGGGCATCAGGGCGGGGATCTCGGCATGGGCCCGGATCAGGTCCTCGCCCATGTCGTTGGGGTGGCTCGTCGTGTAGCGGAGGCGCGCGATGCCGGGGATCTCGGCCACGGCGCGCATCAGGTCGGCGAGCGTCGCCGGCCCGCCGTCCGGGCCCGCCCCGTGATAGGCGTTCACGTTCTGCCCGATCAGCGTGATCTCGCGCACGCCGCCCTCGGCGAGGGCGCGCGCCTCGGCGAGCACGGCCGGGACCGAGCGCGAGACTTCGGCCCCGCGGGTGTAGGGCACAACGCAGAAGGCGCAGAACTTGTCGCAGCCCTCCTGCACGGTGAGGAAGGCGGAGACGCCCCTGTTCCGCCGCGCGGGCAGGTGGTCGAACTTGTCCTCGACCGGAAATTCGGTGTCGACGACGCGCTTCTCCCGCGACTGCTCCAGGAGCTCCGGCAGCCGGTGATAGCTCTGGGGGCCCACCACCACGTCGACGGCAGGCGCCCGTGCCAGGATCTCGGCGCCCTCGGCCTGCGCCACGCAGCCCGCCACCACGATGCGGGTGTCGCGGCCCTCCTGCCGGCGCTCGCCTTTCAGCACGCGCAGGCGTCCAAGCTCGGAATAGACCTTCTCGGCAGCCTTCTCGCGGATGTGGCAGGTGTTGAGGACGACGACGTCCGCGTCCTCGACGGAATCGGTCGCCGCGTAGCCCTGCTGCCCGAGCACGTCCGCCATGCGGGCGGCGTCGTAGGCATTCATCTGGCATCCGTAGGATCGGACGAAGGCTTTCTTCAACGATTCGGGTCCCGGACGGCGTAGGGGGCGGGCCCGTCCGCGCGTCGCGGGGGCCGGATGGATCATCGAGGGCGCGCGTCTACCACGTTTTTCACCGGGCGTCGCGCGGCCCGATTCACGCTGCGGCGCTCTGGCGGCGCTCTGGCGGCGCTCTGGCGGCGCGCTGGCGCCGCGCTTGCTTGCCCCCGGGCGCCGAACCGGCCGGGGCCGGAATGACGAGGTGTGCGTGACCGAGCTTGAGCGTGCCGTGCGGGAGATCTCCGAGGAGATGCGGCAGCGGCCGGACCGCGGCGAGGTGGCCTCCTACATCCCGGAACTGGCCCGGGTCGACCCGCAGGCCTTCGGGCTCGTCGTGATCGACGCGGACGGGAACGTGGCCGCGGGGGGCGACAGCGACGTCGCCTTCTCGATCCAGAGCATCTCGAAGGTGTTCACTCTGACGCTCGCGCTCGGCACGGTCGGCGACCGGCTCTGGCGGCGGGTCGGGCGCGAGCCCTCGGGGAGCCCTTTCAACTCCATCGTGCAGCTGGAGCGGGAGCAGGGCGTCCCGCGCAACCCCTTCATCAACGCGGGCGCGATCGCGGTGACCGACGTGATCCTGTCAGGCCACCAGCCGCGGGAGGCGCTGGGCGAGATCCTGCGCTTCATGCAGTTCGTGGCCGACGATTCGTCGATCGCGATCGACGAGGCGGTGGCGGCCTCCGAGCAGCGCACGGGCTTCCGCAACAGTGCGCTCGCCAATTACATGAAATCCTTCGGCGTGATCGAGAATCCGGTCGCGTACACGCTCGGCGTCTACTTCCACCACTGCGCCATCGCGATGACCTGCCGCCAGCTCGCGAAGGCCGGGCGCTTCCTCGCCCATTCCGGGCGCAACCCGGCGACCGGGCATCTCGTGGTGCAGCCGGAGCGGGCACGCCGCATCAACGCGATCATGCTGACCTGCGGCCATTACGACGGCTCGGGCGAGTTCGCCTATCGCGTCGGCCTGCCCGGCAAGAGCGGGGTCGGCGGCGGCATCCTCGCGGTCGCTCCGGGCAAGGCGTCGATCGCCGTCTGGTCGCCGGGCCTCGACGCCGCCGGCAACTCGCATCTCGGCCGGATCGCGCTCGAGGCGCTGACCCGGCGGATGGGCTGGTCGATCTTCGGAACCTGACGAGGTCAGGGCTTGCGGGTGCGCTCGGCTTCCTGGATCGCCGCCTCGTGGTACCAGGCGCCGGCGCCGGTCTCGACGACCGGATAGGAGGCCGCGGCAGCCTTCGGTGTGCCGGCGTGCCAGCCGGCCGCCCGCGGCCGCACGGGGAACTGGTAGATCTTGGCCGTCTCGCGACGGGGACTCGCTGTCATCGGACCGTATCTCCCTGTGACGCGACAACCTCGAACCGAGGCTCCGGTTCAAGATATCGGCGCTGCACAGGCTTTGCACCGCCTGCTTGCAATAAAATCAGCATTTGCCGGCAATTTGCGCAGCCAAGGTATTGCCAATTCGCTCGGCATAGGCTCCTGGCGCTTTTTTGACCTGCATCCGATCCGTGCAACGGGCCTGCTTGAGGCGGCAGCGCCCCCGCGCGGAGCCCACGCGATGGGCGGCACAGCCTTCGTTAACGCGGGCGTGAGCAGAAGCGCGGGGCGTACGGAGTGGCGACGCGCGGGCAGAAGACCCCGGAACGAAGCTGGCATCATTCATGCTAACGAGGGCTTCGGCCGGAGGCTGCGACGGATCGTCAAGAATCAACGCCAGAATCGCATGAGCAGGTGACGAGAGATCTCCAATGACGAAATTCAAACTCGAATATATCTGGCTCGACGGCTACGCGCCGACCCCGAACCTGCGCGGCAAGACCCAGATCAAGGAATTCGACAGCTTCCCGTCGCTTGAGCAACTCCCGCTCTGGGGCTTCGACGGCAGCTCGACCAAGCAGGCCGAGGGCAGCTCGTCCGACTGCGTGCTGAAGCCCGTCCGCCACTTTCCGGACCCCGCCCGCAGCAACGGCGTGCTGGTGCTCTGCGAGGTGATGATGCCGGACGGCACCACCCCGCACCCCTCGAACAAGCGCGCCACCATCCTCGACGACGAGGGCGCCTGGTTCGGCTTCGAGCAGGAATACTTCTTCTACAAGAACGGCCGCCCGCTCGGTTTCCCCGAGACCGGCTTCCCCGCCCCGCAGGGCCCGTACTACACGGGCGTCGGCTACTCGAATGTCGGCTCGGTCGCGCGCCAGATCGTCGAGGAGCATCTCGACCTCTGCCTCGCCGCCGGCATCAACCACGAGGGCATCAACGCCGAGGTGGCGAAGGGCCAGTGGGAGTTCCAGATCTTCGGCAAGGGCTCCAAGAAGGCCGCCGACGAGATGTGGATGGCGCGCTACCTGATGCAGCGCCTCTGCGAGAAGTACGAGATCGACATCGAGTACCATTGCAAGCCGCTCGGCGACACCGACTGGAACGGCTCGGGCATGCACTGCAACTTCTCGACGACGTACCTGCGCGAGACGGGCGGCAAGGCCTATTTCGAGGCGCTGATGGCGGCTTTCGAGGCGAACATCGAAGACCACATCGCGGTCTACGGCCCGGACAACCACATGCGTCTGACCGGCAAGCACGAGACGGCGCCGTGGAACAAGTTCAGCTACGGCGTGGCCGACCGCGGCGCCTCGATCCGCGTGCCGCACAGCTTCGTGAAGAACGATTACAAGGGCTATCTCGAGGATCGCCGCCCGAACTCCATGGGCGACCCCTACCAGATCGCCTCGCAGGTCCTGAAGACGATCGCGTCGGTCGAGACCGGCAGCGCGTCGAAGGCCGCGGCCTGATCCACGAGACCCGGCGCGGGCTCCGCGCCGGCCACGCCTTCCCGGACGGGCCGTCACCCACGAGGTGGCGGCCCGTTCCCGTTCCGACGGGGGAGGTGGGGCGTCCGCCCGCCTCGACGCGGATGGACCGGGCGCGGGTCCCTTCTCGTTCCGAGAGGGACAGGGTGAGGAATTCGCCGTGTCCGGAGACGGGAATGCTTCGTTAGACGGCCGGGAGGCCTGCGGCGCCGAGATCGGCGGTGGGGCCAGCCGGCTCGCGGCGCTCCTCGCAGGGCGCCAGCGGCTCCGGCCGCCCGGTCACGGCCCGCCGCATGGCGGCGCGGACCTGGGCCTCCGCCAGCGCCGTCACCACCTTTCGGTCCGTGCCCGCCTCGAAGGTGATCGGGGCGCCCCAGACGACGTGCACGTCGATCGGCCCGCGGCGCACGAACAGGGCGAGATGGGGCGCGAGTTCCATGTCGCCGTACCACGCCACCTCCGGCCGCTCGTTCCGGTCGAGCGGCAGGCCGTTCCGGCGCGGATAGGTGATAGCCAGCGGCTGCAGCCGGATCCGGTCGAGCCGGGCGCCCTCGGCCTGGATCGCGGCGCGGGCGGCGCCGACGAGGGACGAGCGGAAGGGCAGGATGCGGTTGCCGTCCCCCGTCGTGCCCTCGGCGAACAGAACGATGAGATCGCCCGCGGCGAGCCGCGTCCCCACCGTGGCGTTGACGTGCGCGGTGGCCGCGCGGCGGGCGCGGTCGATGAAGACGGTGCGTTGCAGGCGGGCGAGCGTCCCGATCAGGGGCCAGCCCGCGATCTCGGATTTCGCCACGAAGGAGAGCGGCCGCAGGGAGCCGAGCGCCGCGATGTCGAGCCAGGAGACGTGGTTCGCGAGGACCAGGGCCGGCTCGCCGAGGGCGGGCGGCGTCCCGCTCTGCGTGACGCGCACGCCGAAGATCCGCAGGACGATCCGGTGGAACAAGGCCGGCGCGTGGGCGGCGACCCGGCCGCGCCCAAAGCGCAGGCTCAGCCAGTGCGGGCCTATCAGCACCGCGAAGGCGAGCGCGCACAGCGCGAGGCGCAGGGCTGTGAGGAGGGCGCTCATCGTCCGGGGCGCAGGCCGGCTCAGGCGAGCGTCGCGCGCATGGTGAGCGCGGTCGTCCGGCTGCCGTCGGCACGGGTGTAGTAGCCGGTGCGCTCGCCGACCTGCGTGAAGCCGTGGCGCGCGTAGAGTCGGAGCGCCGGCCGGTTGCCCTCGTCGACCTCGAGATGCACGAGGCGCACGCCCGCATGGGCGAGATGGGTCAGGTGCTCGCGCAGGAGGCGGTGGCTGAGGCCGCCGCCCCGCGCGGTGGGGGCGAGGACCAGGGTCAGGATCTCGGCCTCGTCCCCGACCCGGCGGGAGAGGATGAAGCCCTGGACCGCGCCGGCCCGCCAGAGGGCGTGCGCCTCGGTCGAGCGCTCGCACAGCATCCGCTCGAACTCGTGCGCGTCCCAGGGGCGGGCGAAGGCGGTGGCGTGGATGCGGGCCAGCGCCCGCGCCTGCCCGGAATCGCGCAGGGGCGCCACGTAGGGCTCGGGGCCCCAGGCATCCCACCAGGCGAGCCACCATTCGAGGGGCCAGAACGGGGAGACCGGTCGCGTCATCGGCGGGCGAGCCTCGCATGGTCCTGCGGCTGCGCGTCGGGACCGCGCAGGTAGAGGGGTCGGGGCAGTGCCTGATCCGGATCGGCGAGGAGGCCGAGGGAGGCGACCCAAGCGATCTCGGGCGGGTGCGTGCCGGCGATTTCGGCCGCGATGCCGCGGGCCTTCGCGGCGGCGGCGAGCGCTGGCGCGCCCGAACCGACCAGGGTGAGCGGCCCCGTCCCGAGACGGTCGAGGGCGGCCTCGACGGGGAGATGGCTCGGCGGCACCACGATGCCGTCGCCGACGCTCATCGCCTGCAGGTAGACGGCGCCGTGGCGGGCATCGATCGCGGCGGCGATCAGGCCGCCGCCGTTCATCGCCAGGAGCGGCGCGAGCAGCGCCGACAGGGTGGTGACGCCGACGACCGGGATGCGGGCGGCGAGCCCGACCGCACGGGCGGCCGAGAGCCCGACGCGCAGGCCGGTATAGCTGCCGGGACCCACCGTGACGGCCACCCGGTCGAGGCTCTCGAAGCCACCCTCCACCCGGGAGATCACCCGCTCGACAAGGGGCAGAAGGGCCTCCGCGTGCCCGCGGGACAGCACCATGCTCTCCTCGGCCAGAAGGTCGTCCGACGTGTCCGTCGCGACGCAGGCTGCGCAGGCGTCGAGCGCCGTGTCGATGGCCAGGATACGCACGCTGACTCCAGATGCCGCCGGCGACGGGCCGGACGGTCGCCCCTCGAAATCCCACGCGCTGCGAGCGCGAACGAAATGGTATGGCAAAAGGGCCGCCCCGTCAGCGCGGCGCGGCCCCCGAAGCGTCATGCCGGCGGCGAGTGTTGCCGCGTTGCGTCGGCGGCCCCCTGTCGGCGGCGATCAGACCGCCTGGACCTCGCGCACGTCCGGCAGGAAATGGCGGAACAGGTTCTGCACTCCGTGCCGGAGCGTCGCGGTGGAGGAGGGGCAGCCAGAGCAGGCCCCCTTCATCTCCAGGTAGACGACACCCTCCTTGTAGCCGCGGAAGGTGATGTCGCCGCCGTCGCCCGCCACGGCCGGCCGAACGCGGGTCTCGAGCAGATCCTTGATCGTCGCCACCGTGTCGGCGTCGGCCTCGTCGTAGAATTCGTCGTCGCTCTCCTCAGCGACGGAAACGCCCTCGGCGAGGACGGGCGCGCCCGACTGGAAGTGCTCCATGATGGCGCCGAGCACGGCGGGCTTCACCTGGGGCCAGCCGTCTCCGCCCTCGGCCTTGGTGACCGAGATGAAATCGTGCCCGAAATAGACGCCGGCGACGCCGGGCACGTCGAATAGGCGCTGCGCCAGCGGTGAGCGGGCGGCGGCCTCGGCATCGCGCGCCTCGAAGGTGGCCTCCGGCAGCACGACGCGGCCGGGCAAGAACTTCAGGGTGGCGGGATTCGGGGTGGCTTCGGTCTGGATGAACATGGCTTCGTCGGATCCTCGTCCTCTGCGCCGGTTCAAGGCCGGCCGGGAACGGCGCGCGGGGCGCCCCGTCCCATGTGGACCGCCGGGCGAATTTTCTCAACGGGTCCGCTCCGCACCCGCGGGCCGAAAACTGCGCACGGGCAATCGACAAGGGGCCCCGGTTCGTGTACGGGCAGCGCCAACTCACAACAGGATGCCGAAATCCTGACGCTCGATTCCCGTCTCGGGGCGCGGGCGCAACGGCCGGAGCTTTGCCATGAACATCATCCAGCAACTTGAGCAGGAAGAGGTCGCTCGTCTTGCCAAGACCATCCCGGATTTCGAGCCGGGCGACACCGTGATCGTCAACGTCCGCGTGAAGGAAGGCGACCGCACCCGCGTGCAGGCCTACGAGGGCGTCTGCATCGCCCGGTCCGGCGGCGGCCTCAACGAGAGCTTCACCGTCCGGAAGATCTCCTACGGCGAGGGCGTCGAGCGCGTCTTCCCGGTGCATTCCCCGATGATCGACTCGATCAAGGTGGCCCGCCGCGGCAAGGTCCGCCGCGCCAAGCTCTACTACCTGCGCGATCGCCGCGGTAAGTCGGCCCGCATCGTCGAGCGCTCCGACCGTCCGGCCAAGGCCGAGAAGGCCCCCGCCGCCGCCGAGTGACGCCTTTTTCGGGGCTGGCGTCCTCTGAAGCGCCGCTCCACCGGATTGCGAGAGCCCGCTGCGACCGCGTCGCGGCGGGCTTTTCCATGACGAGCCAGCCGCTCCCTTAATCGGCAATGCCGAGCACGACCGACAGCATCTGTCCCAGCGCCATCAAGGGCGCCGGACCAAGATGACCGATCGGCGCGCCGCATTTTTCGCGCCGCAGCGCGACGATCTTGTCGACCATGATCTGCGACGTCGTTTTCAGCCCGTTTCCGGGTGAGGGCTCCACGGTCAACCGGAAGATCGGCGCATCGCGCAGCGTGCTCGTCACAAGGCACACCAGCACGCTGTCCGTCGCATCCAGCCAATCCGATTGCACGACCACCGCCGGGCGGGGCTTGCCATAGTCGCCTGGTGCTGAGACGGTTACGAGATCGCCGCGCTTCACGGTTCGGGCCAGTCGGCAGCGCCCTCGATGAACCGGAGCGCTTCCGCCTCCTCCGGCGCGTCGCGCAGGAGTGCGGCCTGGCGCCGGGCTTCAGCCTGAAAACCTGGGGCTGCCGGATCGGGTACCCACACCCGGAGCAGCTTCATTCCCTTCCTGCGCCGGGCCTCTCGATAGCGCTGGAACTTGGTCAGGCCATCTTCGGGGGCAATGCGCGGCATCGTCCTCTCCATTGGTAGCGCGCTACTGTAGCATCTTTGGTCGCGCGCTACCACGAGAGCTCCGGACCCCAACGCTCTACGGCGCAGCGAGACCTCCTGCCAAGATTCGTTATCGTCTCGGCCGATCCGTACGGGTCACGGTGAGCGATGACGGCCGTGTCGGCCGCAACGGAATCACCCCCGCCGCAGCGCCTCCAGCACCTTCGCGCCGGGCCGCCCCGTGCGCGGCATGCCGAGCTGCGCCTCGATCTCCTTGATCGCCTCGCGGGTCTTGGCGCCCACCTTGCCGTCCGGCTCGCCGACGTCGTAGCCGCGGCGGGTGAGGCGGGCTTGGAGGTCGCGGCGCTCGGCGCGGGAGAGGGGCGGGTCGTCGGTGGGCCACTCGGCCTGGATGCCGGGACGGCCGCGCAGGCGGTCCGACAGGACGGCGATGGCGAGCCCGTAGGATTCGGCGGCGTTGTACGAGTAGATCGCGTCGAAGTTCCGGGTGACGAGGAAGGCGGGGCCGTCCGCGCCCGCCGGCGCCAGGATGCCGACCGGCCCTTCCGCGGTCAGCGGCCGCCCGTCGATGCGGGTGACGCCGAGGCTCGTCCAGTGCGCCACCGGCTTCTTGTTCTTGCGGCCGGCGGCGGCCGTGTTGAAGCCGCGGGGCAGGCGGACCTCGTAGCCCCAGCCGTGCCCGTTCGACCACTTCGCCACGCGCAGGAAATTCGCGGTGGAGCCCACCGCGTCCGCCGCCGAATCGACCACGTCGCGGCGTCCGTCGCCGTCGAGGTCGACCGCGAGGCGCTGGTAGGTCGAGGGCATGAACTGGGTCTGGCCGAAGGCGCCGGCCCAGGATCCGTAGAGGCGCGAGGCCTCGATGTCGCCGCGCTCGATGATCTTGAGGGTGGCGATCAGCTCGCCGCGGAAGAAGTCGCGCCGGCGATTGCCCGAGCAGGCGAGGGTGGCCAGCGACTGCACCAGCGGCATCTTGCCGAGGTTCTTGCCGAAATTCGATTCGACCCCCCAGACCGCCGCGATCGTGTAGCGGTCGACGCCGTACTTCGCCTCGGCCGCCGCGAGCGCCTGCGCGTGCTGGCGCATGGCGGCCTTGCCGTCGTCGACCCGCTCGTCGTCGACGAGGGCCGCCATGTAGTCCCAGATCGGCGTCTTGAACTCGGGCTGCGCCTGCGAGAGCTCGATCACCTTGTCGTCGTAGCTGATGCCGCTCGTCGCCGCCCGGAAGGTCTGGGCGGAGACGCCGGCACCGGCCGCCTGCGCCTGGATGCCGGCGAGGCAGGACTGGAAGTCGGCGCGGGCGCTTCCCGTCGCCGCGAGGCTCGCGAGGCAGAGGAGGGCGGTGGTCTTCGCGCGCGACGTCATGGGGCGTCTCCTGGGGAATCCGAGCGATTCCCCATCTTTAAGGCGCCCTGATGGTAAACGAACCGTGACGACGGGCCCGCGATCAGGCCCAGCCGCGCTCCGCGAGCCGTGCCTCGTAGGCGTCGATCTTCGGTGCGCGCTCCAGCGTCAGGCCGATCTCGTCGAGCCCATTCAGCAGATTGTGCTTGCGGCCCTCGTCGATGTCGAAATGCAGGGTGCCGCCGTCCGGCCCCTTGATCGTCTGCGCGGCGAGATCGACCGTCAGCGTCGCGTTGGCGCCGCGCTCGGCGTCCTCGAACAGCTTCTCCAGATCCTCCGGCGAGACCACGATCGCCAGGATGCCGTTCTTGGCGCAGTTGTTGAAGAAGATGTCCGCGAAGCTCGTCGAGATCACACAGCGGATGCCGAAATCGGCCAGCGCCCAGGGCGCGTGCTCGCGCGACGAGCCGCAGCCGAAATTGTCGCCGACGACGAGGATCTTGGCGTCGCGATAGGCCGGCTGGTTCAGCACGAAGTCGGGGTTCTCGGAGCCGTCGTCGTGATAGCGCATCTCCGAGAACAGGCCCTTGCCGAGGCCCGTGCGCTTGATCGTCTTCAGGTACTGCTTCGGGATGATGCGGTCGGTGTCGACGTTGATGATCCGCATCGGCGCCGCGACGCCTTCGAGGGTGGTGAACTTGTCCATGATCGGTGCCGTGAGGATGGGGCCGGCCGTTTCGCGAACCGGCGCGATGCCGGCTTTTAGCAGTCGGGCCGGGCGTCTCAAAGTCTCGCGAACGCGTCTCGCGATTGTCTGCGGCGCGCCCTATGCTGACGGCGAGGCATTCGACCGGGGGCCGATGCGATGAGCGATCCGAGCAACACCTTCAAGAAGGCGCCGAAGCGCAAGCCGATGCGGGGCCGCAACGTCGCGGTCTCGCCGGAGATGCGCGAGGCCTACGCGAAGATGATCAAGGAGCGGGAAGAGAAGGAGGAAGCCTACAACCGGCATCTCCCGCAGGACCCGCCGCGGGGGCGCTGAAGACACGAGGGTCCGGCGGACCCGGCGTCGTGCGCTGCCGCACGCTGCCTCGCGACACGGGGCCCCATCTGCCTCGGCATCGAGGTCCGCGCCGCGTGGGGGCCGGACCGGCCCGAGAGCCAGGAGGCTCACCATGTCGGCCCAGCTGATCCGTTCCGCGCTCGTCGCGACCGCCCTGACGGTCTCCGCCGGGGGCGCCATCGCCCAGAGCCGCACCGTGGCGGCCGACGTCCCGGCCGCCGCGAGCCTCGGCTATGCGGCCACCCCCTCAACGGCCAGGGCTACGCGACCGGGTCCGTCGCGCGTCCGCGGCGGGAACTCACCGTGATGGGCATGACGGGGGGCATCGAACCGAAGGATGCCGAGACGACCGGCTCGGTCGGGCCGCGCCCGTTCGAGCGCGGCTACGTCCGGTCGCGGTAACAGGCCCGGAGGCGTCGAGGCCACGCGTCGCCGCGCGGCCTCCCTTGCCGCCGGTGCGGGGTGCCTCAGCGCTTCAGCGGGCCGGCCTCGATCACGTCCTCGACCGTGCGCAGGCCCGCGCGCGGGGAGTTGACGAGGCAGGCCATGTTGCCCGGCGGGTGCTGGTTCTTCCACATCTTGGTGTGGGCCGCCGGGATCTTGTCCCAGGGGAAGACCTCGCTCATGCAGGGGTCGACCCGCTGGTCGAGCACGAACTGGTTGGCGGCCGAAGCCTGCTTCAGATGCGCGAAGTGCGAGCCCTGGATGCGCTTCTGGCGCATCCAGACGTAGCGGGCGTCGAAGGTGATGTTGAAGCCGGTCGTGCCCGCGCAGAACACCACCATGCCGCCGCGCTTCACCACCAGCGCCGAGACCGGGAAGGTCGCCTCGCCCGGGTGCTCGAACACGATGTCGACGTCGTTGCCCTTGCCGGTGATGTCCCAGATCGCCTTGCCGAACTTGCGGGCTTCCTTGGTCCAGGCATGGAATTCCGGCGAGTTTACCTTCGGAAGCTGGCCCCAGCAATCGAAGTCCTTGCGGTTGATGACGCCCTTGGCCCCGAGACTCATCACGTAGTCGCGCTTCGACTCGTCCGAAATCACCGCGATGGCGTTGGCTCCGCTCGCCGCGCAGAGCTGCACGCCGAACACGCCGAGGCCGCCGGAGGCGCCCCAGATCAGCACGTTCTGGCCGGGCCGAACCGTGTGGGGCGCGTGGCCGAACAGCATGCGGTAGGCGGTGGCGAGCGTCAGCGTGTAGCAGGCCGCCTCTTCCCAGGTGAGGTGCTTCGGCCGGGCCATCAGCTGGCGGGACTGCACCCGGCAGAACTGAGCGAAGGAGCCGTCGCCGGTCTCGTAGCCCCAGATCCGCTGCGTCGGCGAGAACATCGGGTCGCCGCCGTTGCACTCCTCGTCGTCGCCGTCGTCCTGATTGCAGTGGACGATGACCTCGTCGCCGACCTTCCAGCGCTTCACCTTGGCGCCGACCTTCCAGACGATGCCGGACGCGTCCGAACCCGCGATGTGGTACTCGCCCTTGTGCACGTCGAAGGGCGAGATCGGCTCGCCGAGACCCGCCCAGACGCCGTTGTAATTGACGCCGGCGGCCATGACGTAGACGAGCACTTCGTCGTCGCCGATCTCCCAGACCGGCAGCACCTCGAGTTGGTGGGATTGCTCCGGGGGCCCGTGGCGCTCCCGGCGGATCGCCCAGGCATACATCTTGGCGGGCACGTGGCCGAGGGGCGGGATCTCGCCCATCTCGTAGAGGTCCTTGACCTCGGTCCCCGCCTGCACCGCCGCACTCGCAGCCATCTGAGCTCTCCCTGACATCGTCGTTGGGCCCCTATAGCGACGATGTTTCGGCACTCCAAGTGGCACCAAAGGCTAGTGCGGTGGCTGTTTCCACGAAAAAAGCGCGCCGGCTCAAGAGTGCGTCTCTTGTATACAATATTACGACTGCGGAACGCCTTCGGCCGCAAGACGATCCGCCGGCCGGGCTGCCCGGCCACGGGCCGATCGGGCCGTATTGGCAGGTCTCGCCCCGCGACCTGCGGGGGAGGGGATGGCACCTCCGGGATGGCCGCCTCCCTCCCCCGATCCCTGTGCCGCGAATCCGACCTCGGCCAGGGGAGAGGAGGTCCGCGTGCTCCGCTGCGGAGCGGCGGCTCAGTAGCAGCGGCGGCGCATCACGAGGTCGCCGTCCTCGTCGATGAAGCGCTTCACCCGGCAGGCTCCGTAATAGGCAGGGACGAAGCCGACGAGGCGCGGGCCGCCCCAGCCCCAGTGCCGATGGCCCCAGCGGCCGTGGCCCCAATGGCCGTGATGGTGATGGTGGTGGAAGCCGCCGGCCGCGGCCGGGGAGGCGGCGAGCGCGGCGCCGCCGAGGGCGACTGTGGCGGCGAGGAGGCGCAGGGCGCGGGTCACGGTGAGTGTCATGGGATCGGCTCCGGTCTCGGGGCCGTCCAGCGCGGCCCTCGAGACGTTGGTCGCCGCGGGGCCAAATCCGGTTCAGACCCTGGGTGAATTTTTCTCGAAACCCGTCGGCGCCTTCCCACCCGTCTCGGACCTTCGGGGCGGATGACGGGGGCGGCGCCCTCGGCTACGGTGGCGGAAAGGCGCGTCACGCGTATGCCGCGCCACGGTCTCAGGGAATCGGAGTACGAGCGGATGAGCGGGCAGGCAGCGATCGCCGAGGTGAAGCGCGACAAGCCGTGGATCATCCGGACCTATGCCGGCCACTCGACGGCCGCGGATTCGAACAAGCTCTACCGCGGCAATCTCGCCAAGGGGCAGACCGGCCTCTCGGTGGCCTTCGACCTGCCGACCCAGACCGGCTACGACCCCGATCACGAGCTCGCCCGCGGCGAGGTCGGCAAGGTCGGCGTCTCGATCGCGCATCTCGGCGACATGCGGACCCTGTTCGATCAGATCCCGCTCGCGCAGATGAACACCTCGATGACCATCAACGCGACGGCGCCCTGGCTGCTGTCGCTCTACCTCGCGGTCGCCGAGGAGCAGGGCGCGCCGATCTCGGCGCTGCAGGGCACGACGCAGAACGACATCATCAAGGAGTACCTGTCGCGCGGGACCTACGTGTTCCCGCCGGCCCCCAGCCTGCGGCTCACCAAGGACGTGATCCTTTTCACGACCAAGGAAGTGCCGAAGTGGAACCCGATGAACGTCTGCTCCTACCACCTGCAGGAGGCGGGGGCGACGCCGGTCCAGGAACTCTCCTACGCCCTGGCCATCGCCATCGCCGTGCTCGACACGGTGCGGGACGACCCCGAATTCGACGAGGCGAGCTTCGCCGACGTCTTCGGGCGCATCTCCTTCTTCGTGAATGCGGGGCTGCGCTTCGTCACCGAGATCTGCAAGATGCGGGCGTTCTCGGAGCTCTGGGACGAGATCGCGCAGGAGCGCTACGGCATCTCGGACCCGAAGAAGCGCATCTTCCGCTACGGCGTGCAGGTGAATTCGCTGGGCCTCACCGAGCAGCAGCCTGAGAACAACGTCCACCGCATCCTCATCGAGATGCTGGCCGTGACGCTCTCGAAGCGCGCCCGCGCCCGCGCCGTGCAGCTCCCGGCCTGGAACGAGGCCCTCGGCCTGCCGCGCCCGTGGGACCAGCAATGGTCGATGCGCATGCAGCAGATCCTCGCCTTCGAGACCGACCTTCTCGAATACGACGACATCTTCGACGGCTCGCGGGTGATCGACGCGAAGGTCGAGGCGCTGAAGGCCGAGACCCGCGCCGAGCTGGAGCGGATCGGCGGCATCGGCGGCGCCGTCGCCGCGGTCGAGACGGGAGCGTTGAAGCGCGCGCTCGTCGAGTCGAACGCCAAGCGCATCTCGGCGATCGAGGCGGGCGAGCAGATCGTCGTCGGCGTCAACAAGTGGCAGGCCGGCGAACCCTCGCCGCTGACGGCGGGCGAGGGCGCGATCTTCACGGTCTCGGAGACGGTGGAGATGGAGGCCGAGCAGCGCATCCGCGCCTGGCGCTCCGAGCGCGACCAGGCGGCCGTCGACAAGGCCCTCGCGGATCTGGAGCAGGCCGCGCGGTCCGGCGCCAACATCATGCCGGTCTCCATCGCCGCGGCGAAGGCCGGCGTCACCACCGGCGAGTGGGGCGGCCGGCTGCGGGCGGTCTTCGGGGAGTACCGGGCGCCAACCGGCGTGACTCTGGAGACGGCGTCCGCCGGCGCTGCGGAGGAGGCGCGCCTGCTCATCGCCGATCTCGGCGAGCGCCTCGGCGAGACGCCGAAGCTCGTCGTCGGCAAGCCGGGCCTCGACGGCCACTCGAACGGCGCCGAGCAGATCGCCCTGCGCGCCCGCGACGTCGGCTTCGACGTGACCTACGACGGCATCCGCCAGACGCCCACCGAGATCGTCGCCAAGGCGAAGGAGACCGGCGCCCACGTCGTCGGGCTCTCGATCCTGTCGGGAAGCCACGTGCCTCTGGTCCGCGACGTGAAGGCGAAGCTGCGCGAGGCCGGGCTCGACCACGTGCCCGTCGTCGTCGGCGGCATCATCTCGCCTGAGGACGAACTCGTCCTCAAGAACATGGGCGTGCAGGCGGTCTACACGCCGAAGGACTACGCCATCGACCGGATCATGGTCGGCCTCGCCAAGGTCGTGGAGAAGTCCCTCGACACCGCCAAGGCCCGTCGTCAGGACGGCAAGGCCCGCAAAGGTGAGGGCGCGGCCCAGGTCTATTGAGGCGGCCGCGCCCGGACCGGCACACAGGATCGGCCAAGCAGGATCGGCGATGGATGCGGAGAGGGTGAGGTCCGGGCCTTGAGTGCACCGCTCGTCGCACTGACCGGGGCAACCGGCTTCATCGGCCGCCACCTGCTGCGCTCGCTCTCGGCCCGCGGCTTCCGGGTGCGGGTCCTGCTGCGGCGGCCGGTCGAGGTGCCGGACGGCGCGGCGAGCGCCGTCGTCGGCGACCTCACGCGGCCGATGAACATGGCAGCCGCGCTCACCGACGTCGACGCGATCGTCCATTCGGCCGGCATCGCCCATCCGATGTCGGGCGCCCCCGAGGACGATTACCGCACCCTCAACACGGAGGCGACGCGCCGCCTCGCCGAGGCCGGCGCCCGCGCGAAGGTGCGCCGGTTCGTCTTCCTTTCCTCGATCCGGGCGCAGTGCGGCTCCGGCGCGCGCGGCGTCGTCACCGAGGCCGATGAGGCCGCGCCGACCGAGGCTTACGGGCGCTCGAAGCTCGACGCCGAGCGCGCGCTCGCGGAGGCCGGGCTCGACTGGGTCGCCCTCCGGCCGGTCCTCGTCTACGGCGCCGGGGTCAAGGGGAACATGGCCGAGCTGCTACGGCTCGCCAAGCTGCCTTATCCGCTGCCGCTGGGCGGCCTGCGCGAGCGGCGCTCCCTCGTCTCGGTCGAGAGTCTCGCGGGCGCCGTCGAGGCCGTGCTGCGGACGGACACGCCGCTGCGCCGCCCGATGATCGTCGCCGATCCCGATGCCCTGACCTTGCCCGAGATGATCGCGGCACTCCGCTCCGGGCTCGGCCGCGGTCCCGGCCTCCTGCCGATGCCGGGACCTCTCCTCGGCCTCGCCTGCCGCGTCGCCGGACGTCCCGACGCCTATGCCAGCCTGTCGACGAGCCTCGTCGCGCGGGCGGACGGGCTGAGCGCGCTCGGCTGGACGCCGGCGACGAGCTCCCGCGACGGTCTCGCTGCCCTCGCGCGCGCCGCCGCCTGAGCCTGCCGCTATTCCGGCGCGCGGGCGGCCTTTCCGGCGAGCGACACGTAGAAGCCGAGACCGTCCTGCGCGGGAAGCGTCTGCAGCCGCTCGATCAGGCCGCGCTTCTTCGCGTCGAGGAGCAGGCGGCCGGCCGGCTGGAACAGGGTCTCGCCGCCGCCCTCCGGGGGCGGGTCGAGGCGGATCGCCACCGTCTTGCGATTCCCGAAGCGGCTGCGCTCGAGCATGTCCTTTAGCGAGGCTTCCGCGGTCGGGCGGTTGGTGCCGCGCAGATCGAGCACCGATTCGGCATCGGTGAGGCCGAGGGAGCCGCGCAGCTTGTCGGCGTAGAATTCTTCGAAGTGGGGCAAGGGCGGAGACCTGGGATTGCAGGGCGGTCAGGTATCGAGGCCCGCGTAGATCGCGGAGACGGGGAGACTTGCGCCCAATTCGGGCAGGTCGATCGTGCCGTCGATTCCCGCCGAGTGGAACGACCATTTTGAGCCGGACCGCCGGAAGATCTCGACCCGTTCCTCATCCTGGTAGTCGATGAGGTAGACGCGCAGGGTCTGTAGGCCGCGATGGAACTCGGCTTTGTAGCCGCGATCCCGGCTCATCGTCGAGGGCGACAGGACTTCGGCGATCAGGAGCGGATCGCGGGCGAAGCCATCGGGGAGAAGCGGGCCGCAGCGCACCACGACGTCGGGAAACCGCGCGTAATCGTCCACGAAGTCGTTCAAGATGCCGAGCCCCGGCAGCGCGCGGCAGCCCTGCCGCTGCACGATCTCGCCGAGGCGCCCGACGAGGTTTGCCGTGATCTGCTGATGTCGCTCCGAAGGAGGCGACATCAGGATCGCCTGACCGTCGATCAGCTCCCAGCGCTCGCCCTCGGGCGCCGCTTCCGGCATCGTCAGGAATTCAGCGACCCGCTGTCGCGCATCGCGCCGGACGGCCAGCACCATCGCACACTCCCGCTCCCGCGCGGGAGCGTATCACTCGCCGCCGATACGCGACAGGCATACGCAGCGGGCGGGGCGTGAGAAACGCCCCGCCACGACATCCCGTCTCAGCCGTGCACGAGCACGTTGCGGAACTGCCAGGGGTCGCTCGCGTCGATGTCCTCGGGGAAGAGGCCCGGCCGGTCGGTGAGCGGCGTCCAATCCGTGTAGACGCCGATGACGGGGCCGAGATACGGCGTCTGCACCTCGAGGCAGCGGCGGAAATCGATCTCGTCGGCCTCGACGATCCCTGCCTCCGGGTTCTCCAGCGCCCAGACCATGCCGGCGAGCACGGCGCTTGTCACCTGCAGGCCGGTGGCGTTCTGGTAGGGAGCGACGCGGCGCGTCTCCTCGATCGAGAGCTGCGAGCCGTACCAGTATGCGTTCCTGGCGTGGCCGTAGACGAGCACGCCGAGTTCGTCGATGCCGTCGACGATCTCGTTCTCGTCGAGGATGTGGTGCTCCGACTGCACCTTGGCGGCGTTGCCGAACATCTCGTGCAGCGAGAGCACGGCCTCGTTGCAGGGATGGTAGGCGTAGTGGCAGGTCGGCCGGTAGACGACCTGACCGCCCTCCGTCACCGAGTAGTAGTCGGCGATCGAGATCGCCTCGTTGTGGGTGACGAGGAAGCCGAACTGCGACTGCGCCGTCGGGGTCCACGAGCGCACGCGGGTGTCGGCGCCGGGCTGCAGCAGGTAGATCGCGCAGCGCGAGCCCTTCTCCTGCTCGCGGGCGTTGTCCGGCTTCCACGTCTCGTGCGTGCCCCAGCCGAGCTCGGCCGGCTGGTTGCCTTCCGAGACGAAGCCTTCGACCGACCACGTGTTCACGAACACGCCCATCGGCTTCTCGGACTTCGCGCGCTGGGTGTCGCGCTCGGCGATGTGGATGCCCTTGACGCCGAGATCCTTCATCAGCGCGGCCCACTCCTCGCGGGACGTCGGCTCGGGCCGGGACAGGCCGGTATCGGCGGCGATGTTGAGGAGCGCCTGCTTGACGAACCACGAGACCATGCCGGGATTGGCGCCGCAGCAGGAGACCGCCGTCGGGCCGCCGGGGCTCGCCTCGCGGGCGGCGAGGATTTCCTGGCGCAGCGCGTAGTTGGTGCGGTCGCCCTGGCTCTTCGTCTTGTCGAAGTAGAAGCCGGGCCAGGGCTCGGCCACCGTATCGATGTAGAGCGCGCCGAGTTCGCGGCAGAGTTCCAGGATGGCGCGCGACGAGGTGTCGACCGAGAGATTCACGCAGAAGCCCTGGCCGCCGCCCTCGGTGAGGAGGGGCGTCAGGATCTCGCGGTAATTCTCCTTCGTCAGCGCCACCTTCTCGAAGCGCAGGCCGTGCTTCTCGGCGAGCGCCCGGTCCTTGTCCGACGGGTCGATCACCGTGAAGCGCGCCTTGTCGTAGGTGAAGTGCCGCTCGATGAGCGGGAGGGTGCCGCGGCCGATCGAGCCGAACCCGATCATCACGATGGGACCGCTGATGCGGCCGTGGACGGGGTGCTGGGTCGAGGGTTCGGTCATCTCGCGGGCAATCCTTCCTCTCATGTCGCTTCGGCAGGCGAAGCGGCGTCCATACGCAGCGGACGTGACGAATGAGCGACGCGCTCACTGGCGCCTCTGACCCGTGCGGTCAACCGCCGGTGCCGGAGCAAATGTGAAGGCTTCGTTGCAAGCGCATGAGCGCCCTGCATGGCCGCCGCGCGGCCTACCGCGTTGCATGCGCTGCAGCAGAGATCGATATTGCAACGCAACATCGCACGCAAAGACAGGCCGGAAACGCCCGCGCGCAGCCTTTCACGGAGTTCTCCATGCTCGCGGTCCTCGTCTCGAACATCGCCGACCCGGTCGAGGAGCCCCTCGATCGCGATCCCGGTTTCCTCACCCTCGCCGTCTCGATCCTGCGCTCCCTGCGCCGCGGCCACGATGCCGCCTTCGCGCGCCGCTGTGCCCAGGCCCGCGGCAACGGCTTCGGCGCAGCCTTCTGAGGCGCGCCGGCGCGACAAGAATCCCAGAGACCCGCGATTGCATCGCGGGCCGGGGGCAGCTAGGCGGCATTCCCGAGCCTGGACGCCGTCCGCGTCGGGCCGGGGACCCGCCGCATGACGCAGCTTCGCGCGATCCGCTCCTTCGTTCTGATCGGGGGGCTTGCCCTGCTGCCGCTGGCGGCCGCACCTGGCCTCGCGCAGGAGGAGGCACCCGCGGGCGAGAGCGCGGCGCCCGCCGCCAAGCCGAAGCCGAAGCCCCAACCGCGCAAGCCTGCCCCGAAGCCCGCGGAAGCGGCAAAGCCGGCTGAGCCCGCTCCGACCGCCGCCGCGGGCGCGGCGACCTGGCCCGCGGGCGCCAGCGCGGTGAGCGAGACCTACGACAATTGGACGGTCAATTGCAGCCGTGAGAACGCGGCGACCCAGTGCACCATGACCCAGAGCCAAGGCGACAAGAAGACGGGGCGTCGCCAGTTCGCCATCGAATTGAAGGCGCCGAAGGACGGCCGATCGGACGGGCTGATCCTGATGCCGTTCGGCGTCTCGATCGAGCCCGGCGTCTCGTTCAAGCTCGATGAGACCGTGCTCGGCAAGGGCGCCCCCTACGTCGCCTGCGGCTCGGAGGGCTGCCTCGTGCCGATCAGCTTCCCGACGTTGGCCACCGACACCATGAAGACGGCGCAGAACCTGACGGTTACGGCCCAGCGACCCGAGGGCCAGGAGCCCACCGTCATCACGGTGCCGCTCGCAGGCTTCGCGGCCGCCTTCGCGCGGGTGATCGCGTTCGGGAGCTGACGGGGAGACGTCCGCGGCGGGCTCCCGGTTCCGAGAGAAACGAAACGCCCGCCGGCCCGGACCGCGCGGGCGGCAGTACCACCGAGGACATTGTTCGTCAGGCGAGGGTTCATCATGACGCGCGGGATCATCACCATCGCTCTCTTCAGTCTGCTCGGCAGCCCGCTCGCAGCGCAGGAGGCGCCGTCCGAGCCCGGCCCGCCCTCCCAGGCCGAGCGCCAGCGCAACAACGCCGCGAAGCTCGCGGGCCTCGTCGCCTTCGTCGACGCGTCCTGCGCGGACCTGAAGAGTGATCCGGAGAAGTTTCAGATGGCGGTGACCCGCCTCGGCGTCGATCCGGACGAGCTCACGCGGGGTGACCTGCAGCTGCGCGCGAAGGCCTACACGGAGATATACCAGAAGGATACGGAGGCGAGCTGCAGTCGCGCCGCCGAGACCTTCGGCGCGTCGGGCAAGGCGATTCCCGGCCTCATCGTCAGGAAGTGACCGGCGGGCGCCGGCACGGTTAAGCGGCCATTAGCCCTGTCCGGGCACACTCCATCCCCGATGTGACGTTCAGGCGAGGCGCCCCCGAGGGGGTGCGCGCCGCTCTCGGGTGTGGCGTTCGCGATGGCGGCTGGTCTCGCAACAGGATTGCGGAGGCGCGCGGCACTGGCCGCCCTCGGCCTCGGCCTGTGCCTGGAGGCCGGCTCGGCGGAGGCGGCCCGGCTGCTGGCGATGAAGGGCAGCCAGCCGGACCGCTACGGCCGCATCGCACTCACCTTCGACGCCCCCGTCTCGGTGAAGGCGAAGCTCCTCGGCACGGTGCTGGTGCTGAGCTACGGCGAGCGCGTTCAGGCCGGTTCGGAGCGGCTCGCGGCCGAGATGCCGGCCTTCGTCGCGACAGTGCGGCGCGACCCCGACGGCTCGGGCCTGCGCCTCGCGCTCCAGAAGCCCTACCGGCTCAACGTTCAGGAAGCCGGCGAGCAGGTCTTCGTCGACCTGCTGCCCGAGGGCTGGTCCGGCCTGCCGCCGCCGCTGCCGCCGGACGTGGTCGCCGACCTCGCCAAGCGCGTGCAGCGGGCCGAGGCCGCGCTCAAGGCCGCCACGCCGGCGCCCGTGCGGAAGGCGCTCGCGGTGGAAGTGGCCCATCTGCCGAACCTGACCCGCCTCGCGATACGGCTGCCGCCGGGCAATGCGACCTCGGCAGAGCCTGCCGGCGCGGCGACCCGGATCCGGGTCGCGGGCCCGTGGCGCATCGAGGCGGCCGAGATTCGCGGCCGCACCAAGCCGGCGGTCGCAAGCGTCGCGGCGGAGGAGGAGGAGGGCGGCGCCTCCCTCCTCGTCACCCCGGGTGACGGCTATCTGCTGACCACGGAGCGGGACGACGACGGCCTCACGATCGATCTCATCCCGCGAACGCCGGCGCCGCGGCCGAGCGCGACGCCGCCGCCTGTCGCCGAGCCCGCGCCGGCCGGGGAGAAGGCGGCCGAGGCGAGGACGGCCACCCCCGAGGCCGTTCGGGCGGAGAGCCGGACGGAGGCCCCCGCGCAGGAGAAGCGTGCCGTGCCCCCGGCCCCCGAGCCGCGCGCGCCCGGCAACGGCCTCGTCTTCACCTTCCGCCAGACGCCGCCGGCCGCCCTGTTCGAGCGGGCGGGCATCGCCACGCTCGTCTTCGAGACCGACGAGCCCGTCGCCTCCGCCGATGCGGAGCGGCTCGGCGTGAAGCTCCTCGGCGAGCCGAAGCGGACGGGGGGCGTCGTGAGCCTGAGCTTCGCCGTGCCGGCGGGCCGCCTGATCGACCTCCTGCCGGTCGGGCCGGCGCGCGGCCCCGGGGGTGGGAGCTCGTGACGGGCGACGCGCTCGCCCCGAGCGACAGCCTCGTCGCCAGCCGCCTGGCGGGGACCGGCGGTCGCTTCGGCATCGGGTTGCGCCTGCCCGAGCCCGGCAACGCCACCTGGCTCGATCTCGACGGCGAGCGGGTCGCCGTGGTGACGAGCCGCGCCCGGCGCCCGGCAGGCGTCGCCAAGCGTCAGCGCTTCGTCGATTTCGAGCTGCTGCCAAGCCGGCTCGGCGTGGCGGTCGCGGCGCAGGCCGACGACCTCGCGGTGCGGCCCGACCTCGACGGCGTCAGCATCGGCCGCGAGAGCGGGCTCGCCGTCTCGACGGTGACGCGCGAGGCGGAGGCGCCTCTCGCCAGGGCCGGCATGCTCGCCGTTGAGCGAGCGCCCTGGGAGATCGCGCGGCGCGGCGACGTCCGCGAGACGTTGCGCGAGCACATGCGCGCGGTGATCGAGGCGAGCCCCGCCCTGCGCGGGCCGCCGCGGCTCGACCTCGCCCGGGTCCTCCTCGCCAACGGACTGGACCCCGAGGCGCTGACGGTCCTTTCCACCGCGGCCGCGGACGATCCCGTGCTCGCCGGGCAGCGCGAGTTGCCCATCCTCACCGGCCTCGCCCAGGCCCGTCTCGGCCGCCTCGCTGAGGCCAAGCGCGTGCTCAGCGCCGACACGCTGGCCCAGGACCCGGAGGCCGCCCTCTGGCGCGGCTTCGCGGAGGCCGAAGCCGGCCGCTGGGTCGCCGCCGACAACGCCTTCCGCGCCACCGGCGACCTCGTCGAGCGCTATCCGGAGGATCTGCAGGCGCTCCTCAAGGCCGCGATCATCGAGGGCGCGATCGAGACCGGCGACCTCGAAGGCGCGACCCGCGGGCTCGTCGCCGCGGGGAAACACGCGTCATCGCCTCTCCTGCGGGACCGCTTCGCCCTGCTGCGGGGTCGGCTGGAGGAGGCGACCGGCAAGAATGTGGCCGCGCTCGCGACCTACGAGCGCCTCGGCACCGAGGCCGAGCGGCCCGTGGCGGTCGCAGCGGCCCTGCGCGGAACCCTGCTCGCCCACGCGTCGGGCAAGATCTCCATCAAGGAGGCGACCGAGCGCCTGGAGCGGGAATTGATGACCTGGCACGGCGGCGCCACCGAGGAGGCCATGACGGCCGGCCTCGCGCATCTCTACGCCGAGGCCGGGCGCTACCGCGACGCCTTCCAGGCGACCCGGCGTGCGAACGCGGCGGCACCGGATTCGCCCGTCTCGCGCAGCCTCTACGCCGAGGCGCAGACGCTGTTCGACGACCTCTTCCTCAGCCCGCTCGGCGACAAGCTGTCGGGGGTGGAGGCGGTCGCCCTCTATTTCGACTTCCGGGATTTCGCCCCCGTCGGCCGACGCGGGGACGAGATCGTGCGCCGCCTCGCCGACCGGCTGGTCGGGCTCGACCTCCTCGATTCGGCGGCCGAACTCCTGCAGCACCAAGTGGAGAACCGGCTGACCGGCGCGGCGCGGGCGAGCGTCGCCGCGCGGCTCGCCGCGATTCGCCTGATGGACGGCAAGCCGCTGATGGCCCTCGACGTCCTCGAGGCGACCCACCTGCCAGAGTTGCCGGGCGACCTGCGCCGCGCCCGCGGCCTGATCCGCGCCCGCGCCCTGTCGGACCTCTCGCGCACCGACCTCGCGCTGGAGACGATCGAGGGCGACACGGCCGCCGACGCGCAGCGCCTGCGCGCCGATATCCTGTGGGGCGCACGCCGCTGGCGCGAGGCCGGGGAGGCGCACGAGGCGCTCCTCGGCGATATCTGGCGCGGGCGCAAAGTCCTCGACGAGGCGGCCCGGGCGGACGTGATCCGGGCGGCGATCGCCTACGATCTCTCGGGCGAGACGATCGGGCTGGAGCGCCTGAAGGGAAAGTTCGCTGGGCCGATGTCGGAGAGCGCGGACGCGCGCACCTTCGCGCTGCTGACCGCGGCGAACGCCCTCCGGAATCCGGGCTTCCGCGAGATCGCCCAGCGCGCCACCAGCGCCGAGACGCTGGCGGCCTTCCTCGCCGAGTATCGGAAGCGCTACCCCGAGACCGGCGTCCCGGACCGGGGCCGGCCTCCCGAGAAGCCCGAGAGCCGGGCGGAGAACCGGAGCGAGGCGCCGCCGCCGGGCTGACGGCCCGGCGCTTCAGGTCCCGTAGCTCTGGACGAGCGAGCCCGCCACCAGCGTCCAGCCGTCGACCAGCACGAAGAAGATCAGCTTGAAGGGCAGCGCCACGGTCGCGGGCGGCACCATCATCATGCCGACCGCCATCAGCACCGAGGCGACGACGAGATCGATGATCAGGAACGGGATGAAGAGCAGGAAGCCGATCTCGAAGGCGCGCCGCAGCTCCGAGATCATGAAGGCCGGGGTGACGATCTCCAGCCCCACCGCCTCGGGCCCTGAGGGCGTCGGCACCTTGGCCATGTCGAGGAAGAGCTTGAGGTCCTTCTCGCGGACATTGCGCAGCATGAAGGTCTTGAACGGGGCGGACGCGCGCTCGAAGGCCACGCCCTGCGTGATCTGGCCGGCGATCAGGGGCTCGATGCCCGCGCGGTAGGCCTCACGCGCGGTCGGCGCCATCACGAAGGCGGTGAGGAACAGGGCGAGGCTGACGATAACCGCGGTCGGCGGGGCCGTCTGCGTGCCGAGCGCCGAGCGCAGGATCGAGAGCACCACCACGATCCGCGTGAAGGAGGTCGCCATCACAAGGACGGAGGGCGCGAGCGCGAGGACTGTGATGAGGGCGACGAGTTGCAGCGCCCGCTCGGTGACGCCGCCAGCCCCGAGATCGACGGTCACGCTCTGGGCGAGCGCGGGCCGCGCCCAGACGGCGAGCGACAGGGCGAGGAGGAGCGAGGCCGCCGCAAGGCAGATCGCACGCGGGATGGAACGCCGATTCGGAACGGTCATGACGGACGGGACGGTGGTCGGACCTTGGCCGTGAGGCAAGCGATCGGCGCGCGGCGAACCGGCGCTCATCGGGCGAGACCGGCCGAGCGGCGCGCCTCCAGGCTCTGCCAGACCAGAAGGGAGGGGAGCCCCAGCACCACGTCCGGCACGCGCTTGGCGAGGGAGACGGCGAGCGCCGTGCCCGCATCGATGCCGAACAGCGCGCCGACGACGACGAAGCCGCTCTCCTGCACGCCGAGCCCGCTCGGGATGGGGAAGGCCGCCGATTTCACCGCCTGCGCCAGCGCCTCGATCACGAGAACTTCGGCGATCGTGACCCCCTCGATTCCGATGCAGGCGAGCGCGATCCAGATCTCGGCGGCGCCGAGCCCCCAGGCGACGAGATGCAGCCCGATTCCCTGCGCGATCGGGCTCCAGCGGCGCCATCCCCACACGCTATCGAGGGCGTCCTGTACGCTGGCGGCGCTGCCCGCGGGCCCGCCGGACGGCGCGGTCTCCCGGGCGAAGCGGCGGGCGAGACCGGCGAGATGGCGCTCGATGAAGCGCGCCGCGCCGCTGCGCTGGATGGCGAAGAAGGCGGCCAGCGCAAGCGCCGCGATGGCGAGTGCGTGCAGCATCCACTCGGCCAGCGCCGTGGCCGGCGGGCTGTCGAGGCGCGTCAGGAGCAGGGCACCGACCAGGGCGAACACGGCCTGCGTGCCGGCCTGGATCAGCAGGTCGGCGAGGATCGAGGCGGCGGCGAGGGCGCCCGTCACGCCCCAGAAGGTCAGGAGGCGCCCGCCCACCACGTCGCCACCGACGGAGGCGACCGGCAGCAGCACGTTGATGCCCTCGCGCACGTAGCGCAGGACCACGAAGATTCCGGTCTCCGCGGGCGAGAGGCCCGACAGCAGGCGCGCCCAGGCGAGCCCGCACAGGAACACGATGACGGCCCGCACCAGCACGACGGCGGCGAGGCCCGTCAGGCCGATTCGGCCGAAGGCGGCGGCGACGGCGCCGACGTCGTTCGTCGCGACGAGCCAGAGCGCGAGGACGAGCCCGAGGGCGGTCCCGACGAGGGGCAGCCGCCGGATGAGGGCCCGCCCGAGGCCGCCGTCGGCCCGTCCGCTGGTTCCGGCCGTCATCGGGACGCGAACTCCCGCTTGCGGCGCGGAGCGCGCACGTCTCGAACGGGTCTTCGATGAACCGGCATGGCGGACGCCTCGGGCCCGGCGCGGGGCCGGCTGCAATCGTCAGGTGAGGGGAACAGGTTCTTTGCCCGTTTCCGAGCCGGGCGCTAGCGCGGCTTTGGGGCCGAATTCGGGGAGAATTGCCATGATCGCCGACTCGGGCGTGGCGGCGGGGTCGAGGAGCACCACGCGCCCGCGGGCGAGGCTCGCGCCGGTGGCCACCGCCAGCGCTCGCTTCGGGCACGGGCCGAGGCACCCCGTCTCCACGATGCGGACCTTGCGCTTCGGGTGCGTTCCCTTGAGCCCGCTCTTCAGGAGCCGGCGCACCGCCCGCTTGCCGACGCTCTGGCGCTTCGCGCACTTGGCGCAGACGAGGACGATCTCGGACAGCTTCGTCTTCGCGGTGCGCGGGCGGCCGGTCTCGGCGGGAACGGGATCGCTCATGCGGCCGGCCTAGGAGCCCGTCCGAGTAAGCGTCTCGACGACGAGGCCGCGGGATGATTCACTTGGCTCATGGCCAAGGTGTTTCGCTCCTGGGACGTCGATCAGGGCTGGCTGCTGCCGCCCTCGCTGCACGAGTTCGTGCCGCCCGGGCACAGGGCGCACTTCGTGCGCGACACGGTGCGAGAGGCGCTCGACCTCTCGGCCATTCTCGACACCTACACCGAGGAGCGCGGCTACCCGCCCTACCATCCGGGCATGATGGTGGCGCTCCTGCTCTACGGCTACAGCCGAGGCCTGTACTCCTCGCGCCAGCTCGCCCGCGCCTGCGAGGAGCGGGTCGATGTCATGGCGGTGACCGGCCTGAACCGGCCCGACTTCCGAACCATCGCCGACTTCCGCAAGCGCCACCTCGTGGCCCTGTCGGACCTGTTCGTGCAGGTGCTGCGCCTGTGTCGGGCGGCCGGTCTCGTCGAGTTCGCTCACGTGGCGGTGGATGGCACCAAGCTGAAGGCAAACGCCTCGCGCCACAAAGCGATGAGCTACGGGCGGATGAAGACGGCCGAGCCGGCCCTGGCGGCCGAGGTGGACGCTTGGCTGGAGCGAGCGCGCGAGGCTGACGCGGCGGAGGATCAGGCTCACGGTGCCGGCCGTCGGGGCGACGAAACGCCGGACTGGATGGCCGACAAGCAGCGACGGCTGGAAGCAATCCGCGCCGCCAAGGCCGCGCTGGAAGCGGAGGCCGCAGATCCGCCCGATCCGGAGGACGAGAACGGGCCGGGTGCCTCGTCGGGCATGCGCTGGCAGGGTCGGCCACTGCGCGGTGACGACGGCAGTCCGCCCGACCGGGCGCAGCGCAACTTCACCGACCCGGACAGCCGGATCCTGCCCACGCGCGACGGCTTCGTGCAGGGCTACAACGGTCAGATCGCGGTCGACGCCGCGCATCAGGTGATCGTCGCGCACCGCCTCGTGACCAACTCGGCCGACTACCGCGCCCTCGTGCCGCTTGTGGACGGGGTCCGCGCTCATCTCAGGCGCAAGCCGCGGGAGGTCTCGGGCGATGCCGGGTTTGCCAACGAGGCGAACCTCGTCGCGCTCAGGGAGCGGGGCATTACGGGCTACCTCGCTCCGGGCCGGGCGCGACACGGCGAGGCGGATGCGGCCGGCCGCCGGAGGCTGACCAAGATGCCGTTGATGAGCGCGATGGCCGCCCGCCTAAAACGGGCTGGCCGCCGCAGTCGCTATCGCCTCAGGAAGCAGGTCGTCGAGCCGGTGTTCGGGCAGATCAAGCAGGCCCGAGGCTTCCGACAGTTCCTGATGAGAGGGCTTGAGCAGGTCCGGGGCGAGTGGGCGATGATCTGCACGGCCCATAACCTCCTGAAGCTGGCACAGGCCGACCGTTGAGCCCGCTGTCCGCCCTCATCGGCTCCGGTCTCGCCCCCTCTACCCAGGCCTCAAACACCGTTACTCGGACGGGCTCCTAGGTGTTTGGTCCCGGGATTTGGTGGTGCGGGTTCTGGGTGAACCTAGAGGGCTCCTCCGTCCAAGCTTTGCAGATAGCTTCGTAGGGCGTGAGGCCGCGTAGCGTCTTGAGGCGGCGGGCGAAGTTATAGGCGGCCACGAAGTCGGCGAGGTGCTGCCGAAGCTGACTGTGGCTGTCGTAGTAGAAGCGCTTGACGGTGGCGTCCTTGATCGTGCGGTTCATCCGCTCAACTTGACCATTCGTCCAGGGATGGCGCGGCTTCGTGAGACGGTGCTCGATGTTGAGGTCGGCGCAGGCGCCCTCAAAGGAGTGGCAGCGGAACAGCACCTTCTCGGCGCGCATCGCTCTGATCTCTTCCGGCGTCCAAGTGTTCCCGGACGGCTCGGTGAAATGCGTGCCGTTGTCGGTGAGCACCGTGTGGATCTTGTAGGGAACGGCGGCAGCAAGGGCCCGCAGGAAGTTGCCGGCGACCCGGCGCGTGGCCTTCTCGTGCAACTCGGCGAAGGCGAACTTGGAGGTCCGGTCGATCGCCACAAGCAGGTAGAGTCGGCCTTCTTTGGTGTGCACCTCGGCGATATCGATGTGGAAGTAGCCGAGCGGGTAGCGCTTGAATTTTGCACGTAGCGGCTTGTCGCCATCCACTTCGGGGAGCCGCGAGATGCCATGGCGCTGCAGGCACCGGTGCAGGCTTGAGCGTGTAAGGTGCGGGATCGTCGGCTGCAGGGCGTAGAGGCAGTCGTCGAGTGGCAGCAGGGTGTGCCGGCGAAAGGCGACGATCACCGCCTCGTTCTCGGCCGTCAGCACCGTAGACCGGTGTTCCGTTGGCCCCGTCTTCCGGTCAGCCACCGAGGACCGCTTCTTCCACTTCGCGACGGTCTTCGGGTTGACGCCGTAACGGGCCGCCAACGCCCTCAGGCTCGCTTGACTATGCTGTATCGCTCGACGGACTGCCGCTGTCGTCGTGGCGCTCCCGTGCTGAACCTGGCCCATAGCGCGTCCTTCCACTCTCGTGAGAAAACTGCACCATCAAACCCTGGGATCAAACACCTAGGCTGCCGGGTGGCGCCGCGCAACCGCGGCGGCGGGCCCCGTGTCAATGGAGCGCTCCGAACGGCCAGGCTTCCCCACGCGCGGGTCGATGCCATAAAAAGGGCCGAAAAGAACGGGACTTGGACCGGGCCTCGGAGCCCGAGACGTGAAATCCGATCTCCGCCGGCCGCGGGACGGTGTCCCCAGGAAAACGAACGGATGAGCGTCGACGAGGTCAAGCAAGGCGAGCGGCTCCGCGGCATCATCGACGTGGCGCGCAACGCGGTGCCTGAACTGCGCCGCAACGCCGAGACGATCGAGCCGATCCCCGACCGCAAGCTCCCGGCCCTGCTGCGGCAGGCGCGCGACAGGCTCGACTGGACGCGCATCCCGGGCCTGCGCCCCCGGCCGCAGAAGGAGGAGAATCTCCTTCCCTTCCTGATCCGCCGCTTCAGCCTGTTCGTCCTGCTGCCGACCGCGGTGGTGGCGGTCTACCTCTTCGTCGTCGCCTCCGATCAGTACATCGCCGAGGCGCAGTTCGCCGTGCGCGGCAACGTGGAGCCGATGGGCGACGTGAATCTGGGCGAGTTCACGAGCCTTATCCAGAAGCACAACAGCCAGGACAGCTTCATCGTCCGCGACTTCATTCACAGCCAGACCATGGTCGAGGCGGCGGAGAAGGAGATCGGCGTCACGAAGATGTTCTCCCGCAGCGACGCCGATTTCTGGGCTCGCTTCAACCCTCCGCAGCCGATCGAGGAGCTGACGCGCTATTGGCGTCGCCACGTCGAGGCGCAGATCGACGCGATCTCAGGCGTGATCACGCTCACGGCCCGCGCCTTCACGCCGGAGGACGCGCTCGCGATCGCGAAGGAGGTCGTCGCGAAGTCCGAAGGGCTGATCAACGCGATCTCGCGGCGGGCGCAGGCCGACATGATCGAGCACGCCCAGAAAGACGCGACCGACGCGCAGGAACGCCTGAAGCGGGCGCACCTCGCCCTCCAGCAATACCGGAACCGCTGGGGGATCATCGACCCGATCAAGTCCGCGGAATCGACCCTGATCACGCTCACCAGCCTGCGCAAGGACAAGCTGAAGGCCGAAAACGACCTTCAAGTGCTGCGCGGCTCGAACCTCAACGAGAATTCGCGCGGCATTCAGGTTCTCGTCGCCAGCATCGCGGCGATCGACCACCAGATGAAGCAGCTGCAGGACCAGCTCACCACCGAGAACAGCACCGCGACGGGTGCGCCGAACATGACGCAGGCGCTCCTCGAATACGAAGGCCTGCTGATCGAGCGCACGATCGCCGAGAAGCTCAACGAATCGGCGAACACGCTGCTCGACCGGGCCCGCGTCTCGGCCAGCAAGCAGCAGATCTACCTCGCGACGTTCGTGCCCCCGGTGCTGCCGATCGCCTCGCTGTACCCGCACCGCGGCTACGGCATCCTCATCGCCTTCTTCTGCTTCCTGGTGATCTGGAGTTCGGTCTCGCTCGTGCTGGCCGGCGTCAAGGACCAGCGTCTGTAAGCAGTTTCCTGTGGCTCGGAGCCGGCGAGGCCCACCCTGAAGGCAGGCTGGATCGCCCGAGCGCGGATCTGCTAATCACGGCCGGGCGGGAGCCGATCGCGGCCCCGCCGCGCAGGATTTCCCGAAGCTCCCATGTCCGATTTCGCCGACCTCGTCGCCCGCGCGATCACGCCCGCGATGAGCCGCGCCGAGCGCGAGCAGGTCTACGCGGTGGTGCGGCAGGCGGTGTTGCGCCTGCAGGAGCGCGAGGCGCTGCCCCCCGACGACGCGCGGGTGTCGCTGCAGCGCCATATCGTCGAGGAGACGATCCGCGACGTCGAGGCGGACATCGCGCGCCACGAATCCCTGCGCAAGCTCGACGAGGCGATGGTGGCGCAGGCCGAGGCCCACGCCAAGGGCCGGCGCTGAGCGATCGGTCCCGGATCTCACCGCCCATTCGCGGAAGGGGCTAGCCGTAGGCCGCCACCGCGCGGACGCTGCCGGGCTCCGCCACGTCGAGGCCGGACTCGACGTACTCGTTCAGCTTGTTGCGCAGCGTCCGGATCGAGATGCCGAGGATCTTGGCGGCGTGGGTCCGGTTGCCGAGGCAATGGTCGAGCGTGTCGAGGATGAGATCGCACTCGACCTGCGCCACCGTGCGCCCGACCAGCCCTCTCGTGGCGGCCTCCGCCGTCAGGGCGGCGCGGGCGGCGGGATCGGCGGGGGCCGCCCCGATGCTCTCGCCCTCGGGCGTCAGGATCGCCTCCGTGCCGATCTCGGCGCCGCTCGCCAGGAGCACGGCGCGATGGATCGTGTTCTCCAGCTCGCGCACGTTCCCGCGCCAGGGATTCTCGCGCACGAGGGTCTGAGCCGCGCGGCTCAGGGCACGGTCCGGAAGGCCGTTCACCGCGGCGTATTTTTTCGCGAAATGCGCGGCGAGTTCGAGGATGTCGGCCGGGCGCTCGCGAAGCGCCGGCAGGCGCAGGTGCACCACATTGAGGCGGTAGAACAGATCCTCGCGGAACGTGCCCTTGCGGACCTCCTCGGCGAGGTTGCGGTTCGAGGTGGCGAGCACCCGGATGTCGACCTTGACGGGCGCCGAGCCGCCGACACGGTCGATCACCCGCTCCTGCAGCGCCCGCAGCAGCTTCGACTGCAGGCGCACGTCCATCTCCGAGATCTCGTCGAGGAGCAGCGTGCCGCCGTTCGCCTCCTCGAACCGGCCGATCCGCCTTGCGACGGCGCCCGTGAAGGCGCCCTTCTCGTGGCCGAACAGCTCGGATTCGAGGAGCGCCTCGGGAATGGCCGCACAATTGACGGAGACGAAGGGCTTGGCGGCCCGGTTCGAGCGGGCGTGGACGTGCCGGGCCAGCACCTCCTTGCCGGTGCCGCTCTCGCCCGTGATCAGCACGGAGGCTTCGGAGCGGGCGATCTGCTCGGCGAGCTTCACCACCCGCTCCATGGACGCATCGCGCCAGACGAAGGCGCGCCCGTCTGCGGCCACCGCCTCCAGGACCGCCGCGATCAGCTCCGGATCGGGGGGAGGGGGATGTACTCCTTGGCGCCGGCCTGGATCGCGGCGACGGCCGCCCGCGCATCGGCGGCGACGCCGCAGGCGACGACGGGCGTGCGGATGCGCTCATCGTTGAGCGCGCTGACGAGGTCACGGACCGACAGGCCGACATCGATCATCACGAGGTCCGCACCCTTGGCGCGCAGGGTCGCGAGACCCTGGTCGACACCGTCGGCCTGCGTGACCGCGGCGCCGCGGCTCATGGCGATCTTCGAGGCGGTGACGAGCTCGCCGTTGAGCCGTCCGATCATCAGGAGCCGCATCGCGGGCACTCCGTTCTCTCAAGCGTGCGGGCGGGACGGCGGCGCGTCCCGGCGGGATCAGTGATCGCTCTTCACGATCTCGGTCATGGTGACGCCGAGGCGCTCCTCGACGAGCACGACCTCGCCGCGGGCGACGAGCCGGTTGTTCACGAAGATGTCGATCGCCTCGCCGACCTTGCGGTCGAGCTCCAGCACCGCGCCCGGCCCGAGACGGAGCAGGTCGCCGATCGGCATACGGGAGGAGCCGAGCACCGCCGAGACCACGACGGGCACGTCGAAGACCTGCTCCAGGTCGCCCGCGCTCTTGGCCGAGGTCGGCCCCTCCTGGATCGAGCCGCCCTCGAAGCCGTGGTCGCCGTCGCTGAGCTGCGGCAGATTGAAATCGTCGGACATCGCTCGTCTTCAGGATCGGGTCGGGAGGACGGGGGTGAGACCGAGGGCGTCGAGGCAGGCGGCCTCGATGCGGGCACGGTCGCGCACGATGCCGCCATCCGCCCATTCGAGGCGGGCATCGCCCGGCAGGAGGTCGGGCTCGCCGAGGACGACGAGGCGGCCCTCGTAGCCGCGCTCGCGGGCGAGCCCCTTCATCAGGGCCTCGGTCTCCTCGACCAGGGCGTCGTTCACGCGGACCACGAGGTGGGGCACGCCACGCAGGTGCTGGAGCGCCGTCCGCGCCGCCTCGCCGATCACGGCGAGGGGACGCGCGTCGAGGGCCTCGCCCGCGATGCGGGTGGCGAGCAGCGTCGCAACCGCGATCGCCTGCGCCTCGCGCTCGGAATCCTGCGCGTCGGCCTGAGCCAGGAGCCCGGCCGCGGCGAGGCTGAGGCGGGTCAGCGCATCGGAGAGGCGGCCCTGCGCCTGCGCCTCGGCCTGGGCGCGCCCCTCCTGCACGCCGCGCGCATGCGCGGCGCCGGTGGCGGCGGCGAGTTCCTGCGCCGCGGCGGCGGCGGCCGGGCTCGCCTGCGGGCGGCGGAAATCGGTGTCGAACAGGAAGGGCCGGGCGTTCAATAGACCAGCTCCTCCTCGGCGCTGTTCTTGGCGATCATGATCTCGCCCTTCTCCGCGAGGTCCTTGGCGAGCTCGGTCATCTTGGCCTGCGCCTCATCGACCTCCTTCAGGCGGATCGGGCCGATCGAGCCCATCTCGTCCGTCAGGTTCTTGGCGGCGCGGGTCGACATCTGGCTCATGAAGAAGCCCCGCACGCGCTCGTCCGCACCCTTCAGGGCCCGGCAGAGGGTGTCGTTGTCGATCTTGCGCATCAGGGTCTGGACGCTGCCCGGATCGAGCTTCAGCAGGTCCTCGAAGGTGAACATCAGCTCGCGGATGCGCTTGGCCGAGCCGCGGTTCGCCTGGTCGAGGGCGGCGAGGAAGCGGCCCTCCGTCTGCCGGTCGAAGGCGTTGAAGACGTCGGCCATCAGCTCGTGCGCGTCGCGGCGCGTCGCCTGCGAGATCGTGGAGACGAACTCGACGCGCAGCGTCTCCTCGATGTGGCGGAGCGCCTCCTTCTGCACCGTCTCCATCCGGAGCATCCGGTTGAGGACGTCGATGGCGAATTCCTCGGGGAGGATGGTCAGCACCTTGGCGGCGTAGTCCGAGCGCACCTTCGAGAGCACGACCGCGACCGTCTGCGGGTACTCGTTGCGCAGGAAGGAGGCGAGAATCTCGGGGTCGATCTGGGTCAGGCTCGCCCAGACGCGCTTGCCGGACGCGCCCTTGATCTCGGCCATGATCGCCGAGACCTGATCGGTCGGGAAGATCTTGAGGAGGAGCGACTCGGTGCGCTCGAAGTTCGAGGTGATGCCGCCGCCCGACGACAGCCGCGACACGAAATCGACGATCAGCTTCTCGACGACCTCCGCGTCGAGGGAGCCGAGCTGGACCATGGCGTGCGAGACCTTCTTGATCTCGTCCTCCTCCAGCATCTGCCAGATCGGGGCGCCCTCGCTCTCGCCGAGGAGAAGAAGCAGGGCGGCGGCGCGCTGAGGCCCCGGCATGGCGGCGAACGCCGACCCGCCGATTTGCTCGATCGCCCTCGATATGTTCGGCCCCGCCGCCATCGCTCGCTACTCCAACCCCGCTCTCGATCCGTCCGGTCTCGGCCTGCCGGCGTCTCAGTTCTCTTGGATCCAGTTGCGCAGCACCTCGACTGTCTCGGTCGGGCTCGCCCGCACCATGTCAACGACGCGCTGGACCGTCTCCGCCTGTACCTGCCCGTTGATCTTGGCGAACTCGACGAGCCGCGCCGTCGGGTTGTCTCGGGACAGGACCGGCATGTCGCCGGCCAGCCCGTCCGCCCCCGCGAGGGCCGGCCCTGCGAGGAGGGCGGGCGGCGCCGGCTCGGCCTCGAGCACGCGGCGCAGGAGCGGGCGCACCACCGCCATCAGAACGATCAGCGTCAGGAGGGCGAGCACGCCGAGCTCCACGACCCGCAGCACGTCCTCCTTCGTCGGGGCGAGGAGCGACTGGACCAGCGACGGCTCTGCGAACTCGGCCACGCTCGGCGCCTCGGCGAAGCGCAGGTTGACGACCTCGACCTGATCGCCGCGGGCCTTGTCGAAGCCGACTGCGGTGCGCACGAGGGCGGCGATCCGCTCGATCTCGGCGGCGGGACGGGGCTGATAGGCCGGCTTGCCGTCGGCGCCGGGCGCGTAGACCCCGTCGAGCGCGACCGCCACCGAGAGGCGCTTGAGACGCCCACCCTCGACCACCTCGGTCTTGGTGACGCGGGAGATCTCGTAGTTCGTGGTCTCCTCGGTCTTGTTGGTCTGGTCCTTCTGGGCCGGTGCCTTGTCCTGCTGGTTCGCGCCGGGCAATTCGTTGCCCACCGTCACCTGTCCCTCGGTGCCGCCCGTCAAGGAGGATTCGTTCCGGGTCTGGCTGGAGCGCACGACGCGGCTCTCGGGATCGAAGGTCTCGGAGCGGCTCTCGACCCGGTTCGTGTCGAGTTCGGCGCTCACCTGCACGCGGGCCCGGCCCTGGCCGACGATGCCGGCCACGATCTCCTCGATTTGCTGGCGCAGGCGCCGCTCGAGGCCCGATTGCTTCTCCTCGAAATCGGCGCCGGTGCGGGCATCGGCGCCGCGGGCGCCGTCGGCCAGGAGCCGGCCACGCTCGTCGACGATCGAGACCCGCTCGGGTTTCAGCCCCTCGACCGCCGATGCGGCGAGATGGCGGATCGCCCGGACCTGGCCCGCGTCGAGATCGCCCATCAGCTTGAGCACGATCGCGGCGCTCGGCGCCTCGCGGTCGCGCTCGAACAGACGCCGCTCGGGCAGGACGAGGTGGACGCGCGCCGCCTGCACCCGGCCGATCGCCCGGATCGAGCGGGCGAGTTCGCCTTCGAGCGCCCGGAGGTGATTCACGTTCTGGACGAAGTTCGTGGAGGAGAAGGCGTCGCCCTTGTCGAAGATCTCGTAGCCGACGCCGCCCTGCGCCGGCAGGCCCTTACCGGCAAGGTCCATGCGCAGCCGAGCGAGATCGGGCCGCGGCGCCAGGATGGTCTGGCCGGCATCGCCCCGGGTCTCGTAGCGGATGCCGCGGGCGTCGAGATCGCGGACCACCGCGCTCGAATCCTGCATCGACAGGTCGGAGAAGAGCACGCCCATGTCGGGGCGCGAGACGCGGAGGATCACGAAGGCGAAGAAGCCCACGAGGGTCAGCGTCACGGCCGCCATCGCTGCGAGCCGCGCCGGTCCCAGCTTCGTCACGAGATCGAGGACCGGCTTCACGACGCGACGCACCCACCTGAAGCCGCGCTGCCGACGGCCCGCTTCCGCTCGGCAAAAGTTGCCCGGTTCGTGGTTAGCGCTGGGTTAACGCCGGAGCGGGACCGTGAACGAACGAAGCCGCACCCGTGGGAACGGGCGCGGCTCCGGTGCTCTCGCCTGTCCGCGCGAGGCCGGTGGAACCGGCCGCGCACGCGCGATCAGTGACGGTAATGCTGGATGCGCGTGGTGCGCAGGCCGGCAAGCCCGTGCTGGTCGATCGAGAACTGCCAGCTCAGGAACTCCTCGGTGGTGAGGGTGTAGCGCTGGCAGGCCTCCTCCAAGCTGAGGAGGCCACCTCTCACGGCGGCGACCACCTCCGCCTTGCGGCGGATGACCCAGCGGCGGGTCGTGGTCGGCGGGAGATCGGCGATCGTCAGGGGGCTGCCATCGGGCCCGATCACGTATTTCACTCTCGGGCGGTGGGGTTCGGTCATCAGATACGCTCTACACTCGACTGACCTATCGATGTCCGACGCTACTTGCGCCCGCTTAAGATATGTTGAAGCGCATCCCTCGGATGTGATTCGTTTCCCCACGCTATGTGGACAACTCGGATGAGATCGAGCGCACGCTCGACACCGGAACGCGCGACGCGCCGATCGCGAGCACCGGCTCGCTGCCGCTGAGATCGACCCCGTCGACCCGTCCGCTCACCGCGGTGTCGACGCTCACGCTTTGCCCCGTGGCGTCGAACGCGTCGATCTTCAGCGTGTACTGGCCCTCCGTCGCGGAGAGGCCCGCCGAGTTGCGGCCGTTCCAGGAGAAGGTCTGCGAGCCGGTGGTCAGCGACTTCGTCTGGGTGCCGACGACGTTGCCCTTCGCGTCGAGGATGGTGATCGTCGCCTTCGAGACGGCGCGGGCCGGCGTCAGGTTCCAGGTCGCCGAGCCGTCCTTGAGCTGGGCCGTCTTGCCGTCGGAGGTCACGGTCTGGCCGATGAAGCTCGTGGCCGAAGCGGCGCTCGCGGCCTTCGCGTTCGTCAGGATCGAGTCGAGCCGGTCGTTGCCCTTCAGCTGCTGCTCGACCTGGGCGAACTGCACCAGCTGCTGCGTGAACTGGTTCGTGTCCATCGGGTCGAGCGGGTTCTGGTTCTTGAGCTGCGTGGTCAGCAGCGTCAGGAACTGCGTGAAATTGCCCGCGATCTGCTGGGCGTCGCCCTTCGCGGTGCTGGTGCTCGCAGTGGACGTGCTGCTCGTCGTGCTGCCGACGCCGGAGGCCATGTCGTTCTCCTCAGATCCGGATATCGAGGCCGGTCAGGCCCCTCAGGCTGCGCAGGGGCGCCGTATCGAGGGCGCGGATCTCGGGCGCATCCGCGACGGCCTGCCCGCCGCGGCGTTGCCCCTCGCGCTGCTCCGTGCCGGCGCCGGACTGGCCCTCGCCGCGCAGCGACAGGTTGATGCCGCCCTCGCTCGGGTCGAGACCGGCCTGGGCCAGCGCCTGCTGGAGCCCGTTCGCGTCCCGCTGGAGCATGGCGAGCGTCTCGACGCGCTCGACCACGAGGTGGGTCGTCACGGTGCCGCGCTCCTTGTCGATCTCCAGGCGCACGTCGACCCGCCCGAGTTCGGCCGGATCGAGGCGGATCTCGAACTGACTCGATCCGGAGAGCGAGCGCAGCCCGATCGTCATCGGCACCTGTCCGAGGGGCACCGGCGCGGGGAGAGCCGGCGCAGCCGCCTTCTCGGACGCCTGCGCGACGTGGGAGGGCGTCCCGATCGCCGCGGCCATGTCCTTCGTGAGGAGCTTGGGATCGGCCGCAGGCACCTGCGGCGCCAGCGCGGCGAGGTCCGCGGCGAAATCGACACGGCTGCCCTCGGGAAGCGCCTCGGTGCCGGCCGGCACTGCCTCCGCGGCATCGCCCGCGCGGGGCAGGCGCTGCGCAACAGCACCCGCCGCTCCGCCAGCCTTGGACTCGGGTCCAGGTTCCGGGGCGCTCTGCGCAGCTTTCGGCGCGGCGTCGGCCGCCTGCGCCTCGACGCCGTCCCCTGACGGAGCCCGAGAACCGACCGGTTCCTGGCCGGGCGGCGCGTGCATCGGGACGGGAGGCGCCGCCTGGAGTGCGGAGAGGAGCGCGAACAGGCCGCCCGCGGACGGGTCCGGTTCCGCAATGTTCGTCTCGGAGGTCTCGACATCCTCCTCTGGCAGTTCGGCTTCTGCGAGCGCCCGGGCCTGTGCCTCGGCCTGTGCCTCGGCCGGCCCGTCGCCGCCTATCGCCGGCTCCGCCGGTGCGGCCGCGGGCGCCTTCGCGGCGGGCGGGGCCGGCGCGGCCGCTTCTGCCTCGCGTGCCTGCGGTGTGGGCGGGCGCGGCCCGGCCTCCGCGCCGCGGGCGGAGCGGGCCGGAGCGTCGGGGGCGGTCGCGCGCGGGCGATCCGCGGAAGCGGTCTTCGGACGGATCGCCTCGGGATCGCTGCGCGCCGCGGACCTCGCATCGCTCGCCCGATCGGCGGCGCGCGCGTCCGTCTGCCGCGAAGATTCGCGCGGGACCGGACGCTCGTGCGCTTTGAGATCGAGGCTGAAACGCTCGCGCGCGGGCATGCTCGGGCGGCTCTGGCGCGAATCCTGGGCCGCGCCCTGCGACGGCCTTCGCGCCACCACGTCCATCAGATCCGCTGCCGAGAAGCCCATGCCACACTCCCTGGGCGAGGGGTCAGCAAGGGGCAGGCCAGAAACCCGGCACGGCAAGCCTCTGAAAGAACGAAGCTTTTCTGAGCGCGCTCGAGACCTCAGCGGCCGGACCGGGCCGAAGCTGCCGCCCGCCGGGCACAAATTGCCGGTTCGGCCTCTCCCGCCGCCCGCTCGCTGGAACTTGCGGGCGACAGTCACTATAGATCCCGGCAGGCGGCGCGCCCTCTCGCGCGACGGCCCCTGAAACCTGGCCCGATGAACTCGCTCGACCTCCCGAAGCCTCCCCAAGAGACGCGCGTCGTCGTCGCCATGTCGGGCGGCGTCGATTCGTCGGTGGTGGCGGGGCTGCTCAAGCGCCAGGGCTACGACGTCGTCGGGATCACGCTGCAGCTCTACGACCACGGTGCGGCGACCCACCGCAAGGGCGCCTGCTGCGCCGGCCAGGACATCCACGACGCCCGCCGGGTCGCCGAGCGGCTCGGCATCCCACATTACGTCCTCGACTACGAGGATCGCTTCCGTGACGCCGTGATCGACCGGTTCGCCGAGAGCTACCTCGCGGGCGAGACGCCGATCCCCTGCGTCGAGTGCAACCGCTCGATCAAGTTCCGGGACCTGCTCGCCACCGCCCGCGACCTCGACGCCGACGCGCTCGCAACCGGGCATTACGTGGCGAGCCGGCCGCTGGCGCCGGGATCGAGCCGGCGTGCCCTCTACCGCGCCCTCGATCCGGCCCGCGACCAGAGCTATTTCCTCTACGCGACGACGCCCGAGCAGCTCGACTTCCTGCGCTTCCCCTTGGGCGAGCTGCCGAAGGACGAGACCCGCCGGCTCGCCCGCGAGCTCGGCCTCGCGGTCGCCGAGAAGCCCGACAGCCAGGACATCTGCTTCGTGCCGCAGGGACGCTACGCCGACGTGATCGCGCGGCTTCGCCCGGACGCGGCGCATCCCGGCGAGATCGTCGACACGAGCGGTCGGGTGCTCGGCCGGCACGAGGGCATCATCCACTACACGGTCGGCCAGCGACGGGGCCTGCGCCTCGCGGTCGGCGAGCCGCTCTACGTGATTCGCCTTGAGCCCGAGACCGCGCGCGTCGTGGTCGGCCCCCGCGCGGCGCTGGCGACGAGCCGGATCCGCCTCGACGCGGTGAACTGGCTCGGCGAGGGTCCGCTGGACGGCCTCCCCGATCACCCGGTCGCCGTGCGCGTCCGTTCCACCCGCGAGCCGCGGCCCGCGACGCTCCACCACGATCCCGTCGCCGGCACCACGGAGGTGGTCCTCGCGACGCCGGAGGATGGGGTGTCGCCGGGTCAGGCCTGCGCCATCTACGCCGACGACGGCCCGCGCGCCCGCGTGCTCGGCGGCGGCACCATCCGGCGCGTCGACGCGTTGCAGGCAGGCGCCGCCCGCGCGGCCTGACCCTTCCCCCACACCCACAGGAAGCCGAGAGCACCATGCTGAGCGAGCCGCAGGCGGCCGGGCCGAGCACCGCCCTGATGCGCAAGGCCTACGCCCGCTGGGCGCCGGTCTACGACGTCGTCTACGACAAGCTCACCGAGCCCGCCGCCCGCGCCGCCGTCGAGGCGGCGGTCTCGCACGGGCCGCGCATCCTGGAGGCCGGTGTCGGCACCGGGCTGTCGCTCGGCTACTACCCGGCCGGCTCCTTCGTCTGTGGCGTCGACCTCTCGGAGGACATGCTGAAGCGGGCGCGCCGCAAGGTGCAGCGGCGTGGCCTCTCCCAGGTCCGCGGCCTGCAGGTGATGGATGTGTGCCGCCTCGGCTATGCCGACGCCTCCTTCGACGCGGTGGTGGCGCAGTTCCTGATCACCCTCGTGCCGGACCCGGAGGCCGCGCTCTCCGAGTTCCTGCGCGTGGTGCGCCCCGGCGGCGGCATCGTGCTGGCGAACCATTTCGGCCAAACCGAAGGTCCGGTCGCCCGCGTCGAGGAGATCGTGGCGCCGCTCTGCACGAAGATCGGCTGGTCGTCGGACTTCAAGTCGACCCGCATCGAGGCCTGGGCGCGGCGCAACGGCGTCGAGTTCGTCGGCGTCGCGCCGACCTTCCCGGGCGGCTTCTTCAAGATCCTGCGGATGCGCAAGGCCGGCTGAGGACCGTGGCTCCGCAGCCTCCCGCGCAGGAGCGCGATGGTCGCATCCTGCGCTGGCTGCCCCTGGCGATCCTCGTCCTCGCCTCGCTCGCCGTGCTGGTCTCGGGCGCCTACCACCTCCTGAGCCTTGACCGGCTGCTCGCCTCGCGCGCCTGGCTCCAGGGCTTCGTCGAGGCCGACCGCCTCCGCGCCATCGTGGTGGCGGGGCTCGTCTACGTCTGCGCGGTGGTACTCTCCGTGCCGGCCTCGCTGGTGCTCACGATCATCTGCGGGTTCCTGTTCGGGATCGTCACCGGCGCGCTCCTCGCGGTCGCCTCCGCGACGACGGGGGCCGCGATCGTGTTCTCGATCGGCCGGGGACCGGCGGGCGACCTGCTGCGGCGGGTCGCCGGCCCGCGCCTCAGCCGCCTCGCCGAAGGGTTCCGGCGGGACGCATTCGGCTACATCGCTTTCCTGCGGCTGCTTCCGATCTTCCCCTTCTGGATGACGAACCTGGCTCCGGCCGCCTGCGGCGTCCGGCTCCGGATCTTCGTCCTCGCCACCATGCTCGGGCTCCTGCCGGGCGCCTTCGTCTACGCTGCGACGGGCGCCGCGATCGAGGACGTGGTCGCCGCCCACGAGAGCGCCAAGGCCGCCTGCCGCGCCGCCGGCAGCCTCGCCTGCGACGAGGCCATCGCCGTCTCGGCCCTGGTGACGCCGAAGATGGTGGCGGGTCTCGCGAGCCTCGCCGCCTTCGCCCTGCTGACGATCCTTTTGCGGCGGCGTTTCGGGCCGAAGGTCCTGCCGCCGACATCCTGACGGCAATCGCCGGTATCTTGTATACGCTCGCGGGCGTTATACAACCTAGAGAAATTACTTAAAAATACCGTCAACCCTCGGTTACTAGTCACGCCGAAGCCGGTTCAGTTCTGTTGCTTTCTCGTCGAGCTTGCCTCTCGACGCCGCGCTTGCGGGCGCGTACGAAGGACAGGTCTGATCTGACATTTGTTTGCGGACGGGCGCAGTTCGATTTTCCGTAGACCGCGGCGAGGCGCGCATCTCAGGCAAACCCGGGGTGGCCGCAGGCAAGAGGGCACTCAGGATCCGATAGGGATCGAGATGGGCGTGAGTACGCGTTCGGAGACCGAGACGGCGCCGATGCTCGGCCTGCCGACGGAGGCCGTGACGGCCCCGGCGAGAGGGCTCGGGCGCCATTTCGGCCTCTCCGGACGACTGTTCCTGATCACCGTCGCCTTCGTGGCGATCGCCGAGATCCTGATCTACGTGCCGGCGGTGGCAAATTACCGCCTGACCTGGCTCTCGGACCGGATCGCCGCCGCGCAGGTGGCCGCCACCGTGCTCGACGCCGCGCCCGGCCAGCCGGTCTCCGAGGATCTCGCCCGGCGCCTGCTCGCGGGCGTCGGCGCCCGGGCGATCGTCGTGAGCGGCGGCGGCACCCGCCGCCTCCTCTCGAACGCGGCCATGCCGGAGGGCGTCGTCGAGACGGTCGACCTGCGCGACGATTCGTGGTGGGACTCGATCCACGGCTCCTGGCGAACTCTGATCGCGCCGGCCGAGGAGCCGCTGCGCGTGATCGACCAGGGGCGCGCCGGCTTCGACATGGTCGAGATCCTGATCGACGAGGCGCCGCTGCGGGCGGCGATCGTCGACTTCTCGATCCGACTGCTCCTGTCCTCGCTGATCATTGCGGCGACGGCGGCGGGCCTCGTCTTCATCGTGCTGCAGCGGGTGATCGTCGCCCCCGTGCGCCGGCTCGCACACAACATCACCGCCTTCGCCGACGACCCGGAGAGCCTGGAACGCGTGATCACGCCCTCGCGCCGAACCGACGAGATCGGCCATGCCGAGACGGCGCTCGCCAAGATGGAGCAGGCGCTGGCCGGCGAATTGCGCGAGAAGCGGCGGCTGGCCGAGCTCGGCCTCGCGGTCAGCAAGATCAACCACGAGTTGCGCAACCTCCTCACGACCGCGCAACTCCTCGTCGACCGCCTGGAAGGGGCCGCCGACCCGACCGTGCAGCGCGTGGCGCCGCGCCTCGTGGCGACGCTCGGCCGGGCGATTCGCTTCTGCGAGGCGACCCTCGCCTATGGGCGCGCCACCGAGCGCCACCCGCAGCGCCGCCTCGTCCTGCTGGAGCCGATCCTGGCCGAGCTGCCCGAACTTGCCGGCCTCTCGACGGAATCCCGCGTGAGCGTGCGCGAGCAGGTGCCGTCCGGCCTTCAGATCTGCGCGGATCCCGAGCAGCTCTCGCGGGCGTTGACGAATCTCGTTCGCAACGCCGTCCAGGCGCTCGACGCGGCGGGTGCGGGCCGCGAGGCCCCGGAGGTGCGGGTGACGGCTTCACGCCACGGCGGCGTCGGCTCAGGCTTCGTGACGATCCTCGTCTCCGACAACGGCCCCGGTCTGCCGGAGCGGGCGAAGGCCCACCTGTTCGCGCCTTTTCAAGGCTCCATGCGCGCGGGCGGCACCGGGCTCGGACTCGCCATCGCGGCTGAGCTCGTGCAGCTCAACGGCGGGACGCTGCGCCTGGACGAGGGGGTGCCCGGCGCGAGCTTCCGGATCACGGTGCCGGACTGGATCCCCGGCCCGAAGGAGCTGCACTGAGCGTGCGCCGTCCGCTCACTCGGCGGCGGCGAGTGTGATCCCGGGCACGGGCACGCCGATGTCGCGCAGCAATTCCGCGTCCGCGTCCGTCTCGTTGTTGGCGGTCGTCAGCAGGCGCTCGCCGTAGAAGATCGAGTTGGCACCGGCGAGGAAGCACAGGATCTGCGCCTCACGTGTGAGCCCACGGCGACCGGCGCTGAGGCGCACGCGGGCGCGGGGCATCACGATGCGGGCGGTGGCGCACATGCGCACGAGGTCGATCGGATCGACCGGCGCCTGGCCCTCCAGCGGCGTGCCCTCGACGGCGACGAGGGCGTTGATCGGCACGCTCTCGGGATGGGGCGCGTGGTTCGCCAGAACCTGCAGCATGGCGGCGCGGTCCTTGACGCCCTCGCCCATGCCGACGATGCCGCCGCAGCAGACGCCGATGCCGGCGTCGCGCACGTTCTCCAGCGTCCGCAGGCGATCCTCGTAGGTCCGCGTCGAGATGATGTCTCCGTAGAAGTCCGGCCCGGTATCGAGGTTGTGGTTGTAGGAGGTGAGGCCGGCCTCGGCGAGGCGCTGCGCCTGGCTCGGAGTCAGCATGCCGAGGGTGACGCAAGCCTCCATGCCGAGGCCGCGCACCCCCCGGACCATCGCCAGCACCGCGTCGAATTCCGGCCCATCCTTCGGCTGGCGCCACGCGGCGCCCATGCAGAAGCGGTGGGCCCCGGCGGCCTTGGCGGCGGCCGCCTCCTGCAGCACGGCCTCGACCGGCATCAGCCGCTCGCGGGCCAGCCCCGCCCCCTTGTGATGGGCCGATTGCGGGCAATAGGCGCAATCCTCGGGGCAGCCGCCGGTCTTGATGGACAGGAGGCTCGCCCGCTGGATGTCCGCCGGGTCGTTGTGGGCCCGGTGCACCTCGGCCGCCCGGTAGACGAGATCGAGGAGGGGCAGATCGTGGATCGCCTGGATCTCGGCCACCGTCCAATCGTGGCGGATCGCGGGGCTGGTCGGAGCGGGCAGGGGGGCGGGGGTCAGCGTCATGGGCCCCATCCAGCGGAACTTGGCCGGAAAATCAAGCGGGGCCGGCCGCAACCCGCCGCACGAGCCCACGCTTCCTCCCCTGCCGACCCGTCAGTTCGTCGGCTCGCCCGCCGCAACCTTGGCGGTCCAGTCGTCGAAGGCGACGACCTCCTGGCGCTGCTCGCCGAGACCGTCGATGCCGAGCGTGACCACGTCGCCGCTCTGCAGGTAGCGCGGCGGCCTGCGGCCGAGCCCGACGCCCGGCGGCGTGCCCGTGGTGATGATGTCGCCGGGCTCCAGCATCATGAAATGCGAGAGGTAGGCGACGATCTGGGGTACGTCGAAGATCATCGTGCCGGTCGAGCCCGTCTGCATCCGCTCGCCGTTCACGTCGAGCCAGAGGTTCAGGTTTTTGAGGTCCGGCACCTCGTCGAGGGTGACGAGCCAGGGCCCGAGGGGCCCGAAGGTCGGGCAGCCCTTGCCCTTGGTCCAGGTGCCGCCGCGATCGAACTGATATTCCCGCTCCGAGAGATCGTTGCAGACGCAGACGCCCGCCACGTAGCTCAGCGCCTCGTTGGCGTGGACGTAGGAGGCGCGGGTGCCGATCACGATGGCGAGCTCCACCTCCCAGTCGGTCTTTGCCGAGCCCTTCGGCAGGATGACGGGATCGTTCGGCCCGGACAGGCAGGACGGCGCCTTGTTGAAGACGATCGGCTCGGTCGGGATCGGCGCGCCGGTCTCCTCGGCGTGGTCCGCGTAGTTCAGGCCGATCGCGATGAAGTTGCGGGTCCCGCCGACGCACGGACCGAGGCGGGTCTCCGGGGGCAGCAGCGGCAGCGTCTCCGGATCGATCAGGCGGAGTCGGTCGAGCGCCGCCGGGGCGAGGGCCGGCCCGCAGAGGTCGCGCAGCACGCCCGAGAGGTCGCGCAACTCCCCGTCCTGATCGATCAGGCCGGGTTTCTCGTCCCCGCTCTCTCCGTGACGCACCAGCTTCATCGTCGCCGCCCTCCCAACCCGATTCAGATCCTGAGGACGGCAAGTGGGTCCCATCCGGCGCCGGTCAAGCGACCGTCATCGGATCGCCGCCGTCCCCTTGTTGCGCAAAGCACACACGGCTTGCACAAAAACGCCGAAGCCGCCGTTTTCGGACGAGTCGCCAGCACAATCGTGCAGAAGGTTTAGATGTGAACGAATCTGAATGGCGCGGGCCTGATGTTCGGCGGAGAGCGATATATTCGGTTCTCATCTGTATTCGCAAGATTTTCGCGTGTTCGTTATCGCACGCAGCGTGGGATTGCTAAGTCTCGCCGAGCAGGGCAATCTTGGTTTTAAGGCGTCGTGCCCGTTGTGGCGACGGGACAATCGAGCGTCGCAAACAAGGCTGGGACGACCATGAAGGGGAATCTGCGCGCGCTCGCTCTGGCGGGGGTATCGGGGGCGGTGCTCGCCCTCGGGGTGAGTGACGCGATGGCGGGTGCCTTCGGCATCCGCGAACAGAGCACGATTGCCGCAGGTCTCGCCGATGCGGGCGCCGCCTCCGGCGCCGGCGGCGTCTCGTCGATGTTCTGGAACCCGGCCACGGTGACGATGCGTCCCGGCTGGGTCAGCGAGCAGAACTTCACCTTCATCAACCTGTCGGGCGACATCCGCACGCAGCCGGGCACCTCCCCGGGCTTCGCGGCCCTCGGCAATTCGGGCGAGATCGGCCAGGGCGCGGTCGTGCCGTCCGGCGCCACCTCCTACCAGCTGAACGACCGTCTCTGGGTCGGCCTGCAAACCGGCGCGCCCTTCGGCCTCGTCACCAAGCCGAACCCGGTCTGGGCCGGCGAGGTCTACGCCCGCTCCAGCCGCATCTTCTCGCTGAACATCAACCCGGTGATCGGCTACAAGGTCAACGAGTGGCTCTCGGTCGCCGCCGGCCCGACCTTCGAGTACTTCAAGCTCAACCTGAAATCGGCCTTTCCCTTCAGCCCGCTGATCCCGCCGGCAAACCTGCCGACCGCGATCCTGAAGGGGGAGTCCTGGGGCGTCGGCTTCACGGCCGGCGTGCTCGTCACGCCCTGGGCCGGCACGCAGGTCGGCGTCGGCTACCGCTCCTCGGTCAATCACGGCATCGAGGGTCTGCTGCTGCTGCCGCCGATCAACCCGCTGATCGCGCCGAAGACCGCGGTGAAGGCGATCCTCGACACGCCCGACAAGGTCAGCTTCGGCATCACGCAGGCGCTGAGCCCGGTCGCGCGGGTGAATTTCGGCTTCGAGTGGGACAATTGGTCGAGGCTCGGGGTGATCCCGGTGACGTCGATCGTGACCGGCGCGGCCGTCCAAGCCCTGCCGCTCAACTATAAGGACGGGTTCACCTACTCGGTCGGCGCCGAGTACGAGTGGTCGCCGGCGCTCACGGTCCGGGCCGGCGTGTCCTACGAGCAATCGCCGATCGACTTCTCGAACCGCTCGGCCCGCCTCCCCGATGCCGATCGCATCAACCTCGCGGTCGGCGCGAGCTACCGCTGGAGCGAGAAGCTGACGCTCAACGCGGCCTACTCGCACCTCTTCGTCGATCGCGGCCGTCTCCTCGCCGGGCCGGGCCGCGACTACGACAGCCGCTACATCGCCGCGCCAGCGATCCCGATCACCTTCGCGGGCCTCGCGGAAGGCAGCGCCGACATCGTGTCGGTCGGCATTCGCTACGTCTTCGGCGAGCCGGCCGCGCCGATCGCCCCGGCGCCGCTGGTGCGCAAGTACTGACGACGAGAAACGCGGCTCAGCTCTTCCGTTCGGGGGAGATGAGCCGCGCTCGATCCATTCCGGTCGAGGCATCAGGATCCGGCAGGCCCGGATTGATGCGGGAATGGCCGGCCCATTCCGGAGACGGGGCTTCCCGCCCCTCTCAGCCCGCTCCACCAGCGGCGAATACCGGCGCCCGCCCGCTCACGCCTTCATGCGGACGTAAGTGCCGGGCGCCGGTCCCAGCGAGGGCAGGGCGTCGCCGCCGGGCTTGCGGGCTGGAACACGCTCCGGCGCCTGCTTCTCCAGCCATTCGAACCAGTAGGGCCACCACGAGCCCTTGTTCTCGGTCGCGGCCTCGATCCAATCCTCCAGCCGCCCCTTGGCGGGGCCACCCGTCCAGTAGCCGTATTTCGGTTTCGCGGGCGGGTTGACCACGCCCGCGATGTGGCCCGAGCCCGCCAGGACGTAATCGACCTTGCCGCCGAACCGGGCGGACCCCTCGAAGACCGAGCGCGCAGGCGCGATGTGGTCCTCCCGCGTGGCGAGGTTGAAGATCGGGATCTTCACCTTCTTCAGGTCGAGCCGCACGTTGCCGAGCACCATCGTCCCCTTGGAGAGGTTGTTCTCCAGATAGCAGTTGCGCAGGTAGAAGGAATGGTTGGCCGCCGGCATGCGGGTGGCGTCGGCATTCCAGTAGAGAAGGTCGAAGGCCATCGGCGCCTTGCCCTTCACGTAGTTGTTAACGACGTAGGACCAGATCAGGTCGTTCGGCCGCAGCATGTTGAAGGCGTTGGCCATGCGCGAGCCGTCTAGGTAGCCGCGCTGCTTCATGCGCGCCTCGATGCCCTGGATCTGGGCCTCGTCGGCGAAGACCTTCAGGTCGCCCGCGTGGGTGAAGTCCACCTGGGTCGTGAGAAGCGTCGCGCTGCGGATGCGCCGGTTGCCGGTCGCCGCCTGCGTGGCGAGCGTGACGGCGAGCAGCGTGCCGCCGACGCAGTAGCCCGCCGCCGCGACCTCGGTCTCGCCGGTGGCGACGCCGATCGCGTCGATCGCCGCCTCGATGCCCTCCCGCATGTAGCTCTCGAAATCCTTGTCGGCGTGCCGCTCGTCCGGGTTCACCCAGGAGATGCAGAACACCGTGAGGCCCTGCGAGACCATCCAGTTGATGAGGCTCTTCTGCGGGTTGAGATCGAGGATGTAGAACTTGTTGATCCAGGGCGGCACGATCAGGAACGGGCGCTTCAGCACGGTCTCGGTCTGCGGCGCGTACTGAATCAGCTCCATCAGGTCGTTGCGGAACACGACCTCGCCCGGGGTCACGGCGACGTTCACGCCGACCTCGAAGCCCGACGGATCGGTCTGCCGCACGCGCAACTCGCCCTTGCCCGCCTCGATGTCCTCCGCGAGCATCTTGAGGCCGCGGACGAGGTTGGCGCCGCTCTCCTCCAGCGTGTGCCGGATCAGCTCCGGGTTCGTCATCACGAAATTCGAGGGCGAGAGGGCGCCGGTGATCTGGCGGAGGTAGAATTGCGCCTTGTGCCGGGTGTGCTCGTCGATCCCCTCGGCCCGCTCGACGAGCCCCTCCGCCCAGCGCGAGGTGATGAGGTAGCTCTGCTTCAGGAAGTCGAAGACCGGGTTCGTGGACCATTCCGCGTGCGCGAAGCGGTTGTCCCTCGGCTCGGGCACGGCGATGGGCGGCGGGTTCTTGCCCTGCATCCGAAACCACGTCGTGCCCCAGAGATTGATGAAGGCCTCGCTCAGCGCCGTCTGGGCCTCGAGCGTCTTCTGCGGATCGGACAGCCACTTCTCGGCCACCGTGCCGAGCGTTTTGACCACGTCGCCGACTTCGTCGGAGCCGCCCGCCTTCGCGCCCTCTCCGTCGAGGGGCTTGAAGTAGGTGGCGGCGGTGCGGCCGAATTCCTCGACGAACAGGCTCGCATTGCGCGACAGCGCCTCGAAGTCGGGCATCTGTGCCGGCGTCTTGTGCTCCGTCACGCGCTTCTCTCTCCCTGTCGCCGCGGGTTCCGGGCCCCGCCGCACGCTCGCCCGCCGCAACTGTCCCGGGGCCTCGTTTCCGACAAATTAACGCTTCACCTCGAACTTTCGCCAGCCCGCCGGTTCTGTTTAGCGCTACAGAAAATTCATGGACTCAGCCCGACACGTCCTGCGCGCCATCGCTGTCGCCGGCGCGGCGCTGACAGCGGCCTGCTCGGCCGACACGAGTCCGCTGCGGCTCGCCGCGGCCGAGCCCAAGCCGGTGCCGGCGCCCGACTTCGTGGCCCAGTCGCGCACGAGCGGGGATTACCTGCCCGTCGGCATCTCGGCGCCGGTGCGGCCAGTGCGGGCGAAGTCGGCCGAGAGCCAGAAGGCGCTGGAGGCCGAGTTGGAAGGCGCGCGCAACCGCAACGAGGCCCGCGGACGGGCCGCGCAGGGCGCCGCCCGGGGCACCGGCACGAGCGGCGGCCACGGTGCCGGAGAGGGTGCCGGCAAGGGCACCGGTTCGGAGTGAGATTTTCAGGGTCGGCGGACGCCCCGCGAGGTGCTAGACAGGCCGATCCCGCTGTTCGATGACCCCGCACGCGCGAATCACGGGATCGCGCCGATGGACAACGCGAAGACCATGACCGACTTCCACCGCATCAAAAGACTGCCGCCCTACGTCTTCGAGCAGGTGAACCGGATCAAGGCCGCCGCCCGCGCCAACGGCGCCGACATCGTCGATCTCGGCATGGGCAATCCCGACCTCGACGCCCCGCGCCACGTCATCGCCAAGCTCGTCGAGACGGCCGGGCGCCCTCGGACGGACCGCTACTCGGCCTCGAAGGGCATTGCCGGCCTCCGCCGGGCCCAGGCGGGCTATTACCAGCGCCGCTTCGGCGTGACGCTGAACCCCGACACGCAGGTCGTCGCCACGCTCGGCTCGAAGGAGGGCTTCGCCAATATGGCGCAGGCCATCACGGCGCCCGGCGACGTGGTTCTGGTGCCGAACCCGAGCTATCCGATCCACGCCTTCGGCTTCCTGATGGCGGGCGGCGTGATCCGCTCCGTGCCGGCCGAGCCGACGCCGGCCTTCTTCCCGGCGGTCGAGAAGGCGATGCAGCACTCGATCCCGAAGCCGGTGGCCCTCGTCGTCTGCTATCCGTCGAACCCGACGGCCTACGTCGCGTCCCTCGACTTCTACCGCGACCTCGTCGCCTTCGCGAAGCGCCACGAAATCATCATCCTGTCGGATCTCGCCTACGCGGAAGTCTACTTCGACGGCGAGCCGCCGCCCTCGGTGCTGCAGGTGCCGGGCGCGATCGACTGCACGGTCGAGTTCACCTCGCTCTCGAAGACCTACTCGATGGCGGGCTGGCGGATGGGCTTCGCGGTGGGTAACGAGCGCCTGCTCGCCGCGCTCACCCGCGTGAAATCCTACCTCGATTACGGGGCCTTCACGCCGATCCAAGTGGCGGCGACCGCCGCGATCAACGGCCCGGATTCCTGCATCGCGGAGATGCGCGCGATCTACAAGAAGCGCCGCGACGTGATGGTCGAATCCTTCGCCAAGGCCGGCTGGAAGATCCCCGCGCCCTCCGCCTCGATGTTCGCCTGGGTGCCGATTCCCGACCGGTTCAAGGAACTCGGCAGCCTCGAATTCTCGAAGCTCCTCGTCGAGAAGGCGGACACCGCGGTGGCGCCGGGCATCGGCTTCGGCGAGCACGGCGACGAGTACGTGCGCATCGCCCTCGTCGAGAACGAGCAGCGGATCCGGCAGGCCGCGCGCAACGTTCGGCGCTTCCTCGAGACCTCGGACCGCACGCTGCACAACGTGGTGCCGATGGCCAAGGCCGTCTGACCGGACCCTCCTCCCGCCTGCTGGATGTTGCGGCGGGGCGACAGGCGGCGGCAAAGCGGAGCCGTACGGTCATCGGCGCTTGTCAGGCGGCCTCCCCGCCCGCAAGGCTCGGGGCGATTGTCTCGATGCCCGCGTTCCGAGGGTTGCATGCGCCGCCTGAACCTGCTCGCCGCCCTCCTGCTCACCGGCGCCGCCGGCGCCTGTGCGCCAAATCCGATCATCGCCCGCGATCCGGTGCCCGCGCCGGGTCCCGAGGTCGGCTACGTCTGCGATTCGCGGCCGCTCGTGCTCAACGCCTTCGACACGAAGTGCGACCCCGTCGCCCGCGAGCCGCAGGTGGTCCTGCGCTCGAAGGGCTGAAGGCCGAGCCGGAGCGGACGAACAAGGCAGATCGGGCTAGGCTCGTCGGCTCCGGGGCCGCGAGCCGGCCCCGGCACCCGTGTTGGAGACCCTGCGTGACGATCTTCCGCCCTCTCATCGCCGCGTGCCTCCTCGGCCTGCCCCTCGCGCTCCCGCTGAATGCGGCCGCGCAGGGCGTGCCGTCCTATTACATGGGTGGCGAGGGCCCGACGGTGCTCCAGCCCGACCCGGACACGGGGCGGCCGATCCCGCCCCCGTGGCGCCCGGATCTGCTGGCGGTGCCGGCCGTGCCGGTGCCGCACGTGATGAACGGCGGCGGCTTCGGCCTGACCGGCAACGCCTACTACAACGACAGCGACAGCGAGGGGCGCCTCGGCGGACGCCGCCACCCCCGCGTCTTCGTCCTCGTACCGGCGCCCGTGCCGCCGCTCGTGGCGCGCTGAGCGCCCTCGGCCCGATCCGGAGCGATCACGTCTTCAGCGGGTCGTGACCCCAGTTCATCAGGGACATCCGCCAGGGTGAGTCCGGGTCCTGCCGCGCCTTGCCTCCTTGGGCGAGATGGCGATGGACGTAGGAGACGACCTTGCGCATGTGTGCGTAATCGTCTTCGCTGAGGTCGGTCTTCCTCTTGTCCTTGATCGCCAGGATGCGCCGGCCCTCCTTGTGGCCGGTCGATTCGCCGCCGTCCGTCTTCTGCCCGACCGCCTGACTCTCCTCGCTGTCGAGGTGCTTGCGGAGTGCGGCCGGCGTCATGTTCACGGCCTCGTTGAACTCCGCCCAGGTCTTGTCGTCGTCCTCCGACTTCGCCATCGCGCACGCGCTCACTTCCGATTGCAAACCTGCCTATCAACGCGTGGCCGCGAGCAGGTTCCAGAGGGGGCGCGTCCGCGGGGCCGGCGCCGTTTACAGGGCGCCGCCGGGCCGGTATCAGGCCCCTCCACCATCCGCACCACGAGTGAACCCCTAGATGCGCGCCGAGATCGAGCAAGCCTCGGATGCCGCCAAGCAGTCGATCGGACTGCTGAGGAGGCATCTTTGACTGGGATACCGTCGAGAAACGCCTCGCCGAACTGAACGCGGCGTCCGAGGACCCGGAACTCTGGAACGATGCCGAGGCCGCGCAGAAGGTGATGCGCGACCGCACCCAACTCGACGAGGCCGTCTCCTCCATCAAACGGCTGGAGCAGGATCTCGATGACGCCCATACCCTGATCGAGCTCGGCGAGGCCGAGGACGATCAGGCCACGATCGAGGAGGGGGAGCGGGCGGTCCGCGCCGTCGAGGCCGAGGCCGCGCGGCGCCAGATCGAGAGCCTGCTCTCGGGCGAGGCCGACGGCTTCGACACCTATCTCGAAGTCCATTCGGGCGCTGGCGGCACTGAGAGCCAGGACTGGGCCAACATGCTCCAGCGCATGTACGCCCGCTGGGCGGAGCGCCGGAAGTACAAGGTCGAGATCGTCGAGTGGTCCGACGGCGAGGAGGCCGGCATCAAGGGCGCCACGCTCCTGATCAAGGGCCACAACGCCTACGGCTGGCTCAAGACCGAGTCCGGCGTGCACCGCCTCGTGCGGATCTCGCCCTACGATTCGAGCGCACGGCGCCACACCAGCTTCGCCAGCGTCTGGGTCTACCCGGTCATCGACGACCGGATCGAGATCGAGATCAAGGAATCTGATTGCCGGATCGACACCTACCGCTCGTCCGGTGCCGGCGGCCAGCACGTGAACACCACCGACTCGGCGGTGCGCATCACGCACATCCCGACCGGTATCGTGGTGGCCTGTCAGCAGGAGCGCTCGCAGCACAAGAACCGGGCCACCGCCTGGAACATGCTGCGCGCGCGCCTCTACGAGGCCGAATTGAAGAAGCGGGAGGAGAAGGCCAACGCCGAGGCCGCCGCCAAGACGGATATCGGCTGGGGCCACCAGATCCGGAGCTACGTGCTGCAGCCCTACCAGCTCGTGAAGGATCTGCGCACCGGCACACAATCGACGAGTCCCGACGACGTGCTCGACGGCGAGCTCGATCCGTTCATGGAATCCTCCCTGGCCCAGCGCGTCTACGGCGGCGCCGAAGCCGTGGAGGACATCGACTGACGGTTCAGCGACCGCTGAACTGCCACGCGTCGAGGGCGGCGCCGGCCCTGAGGAAACGCTGCGGATCGACGGGCTCCCCGTCGATCCGTGTCTCGTAATGCAGGTGGCTGCCCGTCGAGCGGCCGGTCGAGCCGACCCGGCCGACGATGTCGCCGGCCCGGACCCACTGACCGGGGCTGACCGCGAGCCGCGCCAGATGGGCGTAGCGGGTGACGACGCCATGCCCGTGGTCGATCTCGACCATGTTGCCGTAGCCGCCGGCCGTCTCGGCGGCGGTGACCCGCCCCGGCGCGGTCGCGCGGGCGGGTTCCCCGTACTCCGCCTTCAGGTCGAGTCCGGTGTGGAGCGCCAGCCCGCGCGTGAACGGGTCGAGACGCGTGCCGAAGCCGCTCGACAGGCTGAATTCCCCAAGGATCGGGCGTCGAAGCGGCAGATCCGCCGCAACCCGGCGCAGGCGCTCCTCATCGCCCCGCGCTCGCTGGGCCTGTGCGAGCGCCAGGGCGAAGGGATCGCCGCTCACGGGAACGAGGGGCCCGCCGAGGCCCGGCTTGGGCTGGTCGAACCGGTTCGGATCGAGACCGGTCCGGGCGACGAGGCTGCGCAGGCGCTCGGTGCCGCGCCCGGCCCGCGCCGCGAGGCGCCCGAGACTCAGCGCCTGGACCTGCCCGAACCTGTCGAGGGCGCGCTCCACGGCGGCCAGCCGCGACCCCGTCTCGCGGGCGGATCGTCGGCCGGGTGGTCCCTCGCCGGTACGCAGTTCGAGCCCCGGTGAAACCGGCTCCGGCAATGCGCCAATCGGCGACGGGTCAGCGCCCGACTCCGACCCGGCGACACCGACGAGGTCGGCGATCGCCGCCTGACGACGCTCGAGGCCGGCTTGGCGCTCGACGAGGGCGGAGAGGCGTGCCTCGACCCCGTCGCGGTCGAGGCTGCGCTGGGTCGTGCTCCGGTCGAGACTTGCCTGGAGGTCGGTGATGCGCGCCTCGTAGGCGGCCTGCATCGCGGCCTGGCGCGCGACGAAGCGGGCGAGAACCTCGTCGTGGAAGACGAGGACGTAGGTGGCACCCGCGGCCCAGAGCGTCGCGAGGAGGAGCGCGATGCCGAGCGCGAGATGCCCGGCACGCAGGGGCGTCGGCGTCGTGGCCCGGAAGGGGAATGGCATCGGGACCGACCCGTGAGACGAGCCGGAATTAAGCGGGGATCAAGGTTAACGAACCGCGAAGGTCTGAGAGAAGGAACCTACCCGCCCGGTGAGCGAGCGCCCGGCCTCAACCGAGATCGCGAGCCGCCTGCAGCACCGCGTCGGCGTGGCCGGGCACCTTCACCTTCGGCCAGATCCGGCTGATGCGGCCCTCGCGGTCGAGGAGCATCGTGGTGCGCTCGACGCCCATGTATTTGCGGCCGTACATGCTCTTCTCGACCCAGACGCCGTAGGCTTCGAGCATGGTCTTGGTCTCGTCCGAAGCGATCGAGAAGGTCAGGCCGTATTTCGCCCGAAACCGGTCGTGGCTCTTCACCGGATCCGGCGAGACCCCGATCACCCGCGTGTCTGCCGCCGCGAACGCGTCGAGCAACGCGTTGAAGCCCTGCGCCTCAAGGGTGCACCCGCTCGTGTCGTCCTTCGGATAGAAGTAGAGCACGATCTTGTGACCTTTGAGGTCTTGGAGGCGAATGTCCTCGCCGCCGGCGCCCGGCAGAGTGAAATCGGGGGCGGGATTGCCGGTTTCGAGGGCCATCGTGCCTTCCTTTCGGCCGATTATGGGTGTCCGGTGGGGAACGCCATCCGCGAGACGCCGAAGAGGCGGCCACGAAACACGGATGTCCCTCGATCTCTAGGCCGAGCGGGCAAGCCGATCCAGCGGTCAAGGTTCGAATGGTTGAGGATACGGCCCAGGGACTTCGACCGAAGCCGCCGGCCCGTGGCTGGGGCGGCGTGTGCCTCCTCACCGCGCTCTCCCTCGTCTTCGTCCTCGGCCTCGGAATCGGCGTCGCCCTGCTGCGTCTGACCTACGGCCCCTTGCGGATCGACGGCCTCTCCTCCCAGGTCGCCTCCGCGATCGCCGACCGGATCGGGCCCGGCTGGACCATCACCCTGCGCGACTCGGCGCTCGAGCTCGACAGCGAGCGTTCGCTGGCACTGCGCGTCGCCGGCCTCGACATCCGCAACCCGCAGGGCGCGCTGGTCGTGCGGGCGCCGCTCGCCGTCGTCAGCCTCGACACCTGGAGCCTGATGCGTCTGGCGGTGCAGCCGCGCTCAATCGAGTTTCGGGACCTGCAGATGACGGCGCTCGTCCACCGGGACGGCTCGATCGCCTTCGCGGCCTCGGAGCCCGCCCATCCTGGCGAGGCCAAGCCCCACACGCTGCCGAGCGTCGACCCGGCCCGCGGCACGGTGTCGCCGATCTCGGCGGCGGTCGCCTCGATCTTCGGCGTGGTGCTCGATTCCGCCGGGATCGTCGGCGCCCTCGACCGGGCGCGCATCACCAATGCCCGCCTCACCCTCGTCGACGACGATGCCCGCGAGCGCGCGGTCTTCGAGCGCGTCAACGGCCTGTTCGGCCGCGACGCCGCGCAGGAGGCGCGCATCTTCGAACTGCGCATCGACGGGCCGCACGGCGAGTGGCGCTTCGGCGGCAACCTGCGTGAGGCGGGCGGCACGAAGCGCACCGGCATCATCACCCTCGACGATCTCCCGGTGACGGACCTGCTGCTGCTCTCGGGCCAGTCGCGCCTGCCGATCACCACCGACCTGAAGCTCTCGGCCAAGGCCGACGTCGCCCTCGACGGGGGCCGCATCGAGGCCATGAAGGCGACCCTGCGCACCAGCGACGGCAGCTTCCTGATCGAAGAGAAGGATTTCAACCCGGTCACGATCGAGACCCTGCAGGCGAGCGCCAGCTGGGACGAGGCGAACCGCGCGCTGAAGCTCGACGCGCTCGACTATGCGGGCGCCGGCAACGCCGTGCGTCTCACCGGCGCCTGGACCGAGAGCCCGCCCGGCGCCGACACGGCCTGGACGGCGACCGTGTCCGGCCGCGACGCCGTGCTGCGCGGCGCGAGCGCCGCCGACAAGCCCGTGCGGATCGCAACCCTCGACGCCCGCCTCTCGGGCCGGTCCGGCGGCATCGCGATCGACGACCTCGCGATGGCGGGCGAGACCTTTGGCGGCCGAATCACGGGCACGATCGGCACGAGCGGAGACGACGACGGGCTGACGCTGCATGTGACGGCCTCGAACGCAGACGTACGCACCGCCCTGCGGCTGTGGCCGGAGCATATCGCGCCCCCGACCCGCAATTACCTGTCGGACGAGCTGAGGGGCGGCCGGGTCGACAGCGTGGACATCACGGTGGACATGTCCGCGGCCGAACTCGCCGCAGCCACCAAGGGCGACCCGATGCCCGACAACGCGGTGCGGATCGCCTTCGGCGTCTCGGACGCCACGCTCAACGTCTCGGCGGACGCGCCGCCCCTGACGAAGGGCCGGGTCAGCGGCGTGATCACGGGTCGCACAACCACGATCCGCGGCGTCACCGCCGACATCCGTGTGAGCGACGGGCGCAGCCTCGCCATCACGGACGGGAGCTTCGTGATCCCCGAGATCACGCCGGACAAGGTGGTGGCGCAGATCGGCTTCCACCTCGGCGGCGGCGCCGACGCGCTGGCGGCCCTCCTCCAGACCAAGATGTTCCGGAGCCTCACCAATTCCGACCTCGACCCGGCGACGGTGCGCGGCAACGCCGATCTGCGCGTCGACTTCCCGCTGAACCTCAAGCACCTGCCCGACCTCGTCGACCTGCCTGTGACCCTGAGCGGGACGCTCACCGATCTCACGGTCGACAAGGTGTTCGGCAAGGAGAAGCTGGAGAACGGCAAGTTCGCGGTGGGCTACGATCGCGGCGGCTTCTCCCTCAAGGGCGACGGCCGCATCGTCGGGTCGCCCATCACCGTCGATCTGCGCCAGCCGAAGGCCGGCGGCGTCGGCGAGGTCCTGGTGAGCCTGACCCTCGACGAGGCCCTGCGGGTGCGCAAGGGGCTGCCGGGCGCGCCCCAGCTCACCGGGCCGATCGCCGTCCGGGCAGTGGTGCCGCTCGGCCGGACGGGGCCCGGCAAGAGCCCGGTTCGGGTCGAGGCCGACCTCTCACGCGCCGGTATCGACGGACTGGTGCCGGGCTTCGTGAAGCCCGCCGGCAAGCCCGGGCGCCTGTCCTTCAACCTGATCGACAATGGGCCGGAGCGCCCGACCGACCTGCGGGACATCGTCCTCGACGCGGCCCCGGCGAGCGCCCGCGGCACCGCGACCTTGAGCGCGGATGGCGGGATCGAGCGGGCGGACTTCACGACACTCAAGCTCTCGCCCGGCGACGAGATGCGCGTCAGCGTCGAGCGCGGCGGGGGTGGCTACCGCCTCAGCGTGAAGGGAGCGGTCGCCGACGCGCGGCCCTTCCTGCGCTCGCTGACGGGGCCCGATACCAAGACGCCGAAGGATGCGAGCCCGAAGGAGATCGAGGCTGATCTCGCCCTCAACATCCTGACGGGGTTCAACGAGGAGGCGCTGACGAACGCGAGCCTCAAGCTCTCGCTTCGCGGGCGTGAGGTGCGGCAGGCGAGCTTCCAGGGCCGCTTCCGCTCGGCGCCCTTCACCGCCAACATCGCCCGCGGCGAGCGCGGAGCACCGGTGCTCAACGTCGATTCGGCCGATGCGGGCGCGACGCTGCGCTTCGTCGACATCTACCGCCGGATGTATGGCGGCCGCCTCCTCCTCAACGTGTCGATGAATGACGGTCCGCAGGCCGGAGCGGTCAACGTCCGCAACTTCGCCCTGCGCAACGAGCCGGCCCTGTCGAGCATCATGGCGCAGGGACCGGCGAGCAGCGAGGTCACGGATACCCGCGGGCGCCGCCGCGTCGTGCAGGGCCAGGGCAGCGAGGTCACCTTCGACAGGATGCGGGCGAACTTCGTGCGCACCGGCAGCCGGGTCGATTTCACGGACGCGGCGATCTCAAACGCGGCGATGGGCTTCACGCTCAGCGGCTACCTCGACACGGGACGCGAGCGCACCGACATCAACGGCACCTTCGTGCCGCTCTACGGGCTCAACAACGTGGTGGCGCAGGTGCCCCTGTTCGGCCCACTGCTCGCGGGCGGCCACAACGAGGGGCTGTTCGCGGTGAATTTTCGCGTGGCCGGCAAGCTCGGCGCGCCCGACGTGAGCGTGAACCCCCTCTCGGCGGTGGCGCCGGGCTTCCTGCGCAAGCTCTTCAGCGCCGGCGGCGGGCCCGACGCCTTCGCGGACGGCGTCCAGGCCGCGCCGATGGAGCGCTAAGGCGCTCAGCCCACCCGCAGCAGGACGTGCTTCTTCCGCCCGAACGAGAGCTTGATCACGCCGTCGCCCGTGAGGTCGCTCTCGCGCAGCACCGCGCGCTCGTCGGTGACGGCGACGTCGTTCACCCGCAGGCCGCCATTCTTGATCTGGCGGCGGGCCTCGCTCGTCGAGGGCACGAGCTTGGCGTGCTCCGGCCCGAAGGCGGTGAGGACGCCGAGGCCGGCCGCGAGGAGATCCCGCGAGACGGCGACGGTCGGCAGATCGGCGGCGAGGCTGCCCTCCACGAAGGTCTTGCGCGCGGTCTCGGCCGCGGCGTCCGCCGCCTCGCGCCCGTGCATGAGGGCGGTCGCCTCGGTGGCGAGCACCTTCTTGGCCTCGTTGATCTCGGCGCCGGCGAGCGCGGAGAGCCGCGCAATCTCGTCCATCGGCAGGAGGGTGAAGAGCTTGAGGAAGCGGGCGACGTCGGCATCCTCGGTGTTCCGCCAGAACTGCCAGTAATCGTAGGGCGAGAGAAACCCGGCATCGAGCCAGACGGCGCCGGCGGCGGTCTTGCCCATCTTGGCGCCCGACGCCGTCGTCAGCAGCGGGCAGGTCAGCCCGTAGAGCTGCGGCGTACCGAGCCGGCGGCCGAGGTCGATGCCGTTGACGATGTTGCCCCACTGGTCCGAGCCGCCCATCTGCAGGATGCAGCCGTAGCGGCGGTTCAGCTCCACGAAATCGTAGGACTGGAGGATCATGTAGTTGAACTCCAGGAACGAGAGTTCCTGGTCGCGCTCCAGCCGCATCCGCACGCTGTCCATCGACATCATGCGGTTGACCGAGAAGTGCCGCCCGATATCGCGCAGCATCTCGATGTAGTTGAGCTTCGTCAGCCACTCCGCGTTGTCCACCATGCGGGCGCCGTTGCCGTCCTCGCCGAAGCTGAGGAAGCGCGAGAAGGTCTTCTTGATGCCTTCCTTGTTCTCCTCGATCTGCTCCAGCGTCAGGATCTTGCGGGCCTCGTCGCGCCCCGAGGGGTCGCCGACGCGGGTGGTGCCCCCGCCCATCAGCGCGATCGGCCTGCCGCCGGTGGCCTGCAGCCAGTGCAGCATCATGATCGAGAGCAGGTGGCCGACATGGAGCGAGGCCGCCGTGCAATCGTATCCCACATAGGTCGTGAGCCGCCCCTCCCGGGCCGCCGCATCGATGCCGGCGAGGTCCGAGGCCTGGTGGATGTAGCCGCGCTCGGTGAGGATCCGCAGGAAGTCGGATTTCGGGCTGAATTCGTCGGGGGCGGTGGTCATGGCGCGGTCGGATCTCGATGGGTACCGGGTGCGAGGCGTCGCGGGCGGGACAGGATCGCGGCCCGCGTGCTAGCTCCTGCGCTTCGGCACGGATGGCCGCGCTCTTAGCAGGGCGGCCCGGGAAAGGCACGGGGGCGGGACGGCATGGCGATGATGCGCGCGATCGGGCTGATGAGCGGCACCTCCCTCGACGGCGTCGACGTCGCGCTCATCGAGACGGACGGCGAACGGGTCAACGTCGTCAAGGGCCACAACAACTTCCTGGAGCCGCTCGGCCCGACGGGCTACCGCGGCTACGCCGATGAGGAGAAGGCGCTCCTGCGCGCCGCCACCAAGGATGCGGAGAGCGTGGTGGCACCGGAGGACCGCCCGGGCTGCCTGCCGGAGGCGGAAGCTTTCGTCACGCGGGCTCATGCCGAGGCGGTGGAGCAATTCCTCGCGGAGAACGGTCTCTCGACCGCCGACATCGACGTCATCGGCTTCCACGGGCAGACCGTGATCCACCGGCCCGACCACCGCATCAGCATCCAGATCGGCGACGGGCAGGCGCTGGCGCGCCGGCTCGGCATTCCGGTCGTCTCGGACCTGCGACGCGCCGACATCGAGGCGGGTGGGCAGGGGGCGCCGCTCGTCCCGATCTTCCACAAGGCGCTCGCCGAGGCTTCGGGTTTCGAAGGGCCCTTCGGCATCCTCAACATCGGCGGCGTGGCGAACGCGACCCTGATCGACGCGAAGGGCGGTATCATCGCCTTCGACACCGGGCCCGGCAACGCGCTCATCGACGAGTGGATGCAGGAGCGCGAGAATAAGAACCTCGACGACGGCGGCCGCACCGCCGCTCGCGGCCGGCCGGACGAGTCGCTCCTCGCCTGGCTCCTGATGCACCCGTTCTTCGTGAGGAAGCCCCCGAAATCGCTCGACCGGAACTGGTTCTCGCACAAGCTCGCCGGCCAGCTCTCGACCGAGGACGGGGCGGCGACGCTCACCGCCTTCACCGCTCGGGCGGTGGCGCGCGCGCTGGACCACGCCCCGGAGGTCCCGACCCGCTGGATCGTGGCCGGCGGCGGCGCCCGCAACGGCGAGTTGGTGCGCCTCCTGCACTACCATCTGCGCACCGAGATCACGACCGCCGACGCGATCGGCTGGTCCTCGGCCTATCTCGAGGCGCAGGCCTTCGCCCATCTTGCGGTGCGCTCCCTGAAGGGGCTGCCCATCACCTTCCCGTCGACCACGGGCGTGCGCGAGGCGATCAGCGGGGGCGTGCTGGCGCAGCCGTGACGCGGCGCCGGTGAGCCTCGGCCACGCCCTCGCGCGGATCGTCGCGGAATACCCGGAGGCGCGGCTCGACCCGGCGGCGAACCATCCCCTGGGCGCCGTCATCCGCAAGGGCGCCCCGGACGAGTTGCGCCGCGCCCTCGGGCCGGAGGCGGGGCTTGTCGTGCGGGGCAGCGCCGGGCGCGGCCCGCGCTGGGCCGCCGTGCCCTGGATCGCGGCGCTCGATCCGGCCGTCACCACGAGTCCGACCCGCGGCTACTACCTCGTCTACCTGTTCCCGGCGGATGCCGATTCCGTGCATCTCGCCCTCGTCCAGGGCACGGTCGCGGCTCTGCGAGAGCACGGGGCCGGCGCACCGGCGGCCTTGCGCGCCTCGGGCGAGCGGCTGCGGCGGGTGCTCGCGGATTTCACCGGGCGCCTGCCGGTCCGGGAGATCCGCCTCGGCGGCGGCAGCGCGCTCTCCGACGGCTACGAGGCAGCCCATATTCTCGGCCTGCGCTACGGGATCGGCGAGCTCGCGGACGAGCGGCGGCTGCGGCGCGACCTCGAAGCGGCGCTCGCCGCCTACCGGGCGCTCAGGGCGCGCGGGGGCTCGCGGCGGTGCCGGGATGAGGCGCGCGCGATCCTTCGCGGGATGAGCGCGCCGCTGCTTTCGGGCACCCAGAACGTTGATCGCGATCCCCAGCAGGATCAGGGCGGCGCCGGCCGCCTCGACCGGGCCGAACGGCTCGCCGAGGAGGAGGCTCGTGCTGGAGATGCCGACCACCGGCACCAGCAGGGCGAAGGGCGTCACCGTCGCGGCCGGATAGCGGCTGAGGAGCCGGTTCCAGAGGGCGAAGGCGAGGATCGTGGTCGGGTAGGCGATGAACAGGATCGCCGCAAGGGTCCGCGCGTCGGCGCGGGCCAAGCCGCCCGCGATGGCGGCCGGCCCCTCGAAGACGAGCGACAGGGCGACGAGGGGCGGGCTCGCCGCGAGGCTGCCCCAGACCATCAGGGCGAGCATGTCGATGCGGCCGGCGGCCTTCACGATGATGTTGGCGGTCGCCCAGGCGAGCGCCGCGCCGAGCACGAGGAGGAGCGGCGTGAGGAGCGCGTGCTGCGCCTTCCACACCCCGATGATCCCGACGCCGAGCGCCGCGACGAGGGCTCCGACGATCTGCAGCGCGGTCGGCCGCTCGCCGAACACCGCGAAGGCGAGGCCGATCGTGAAGAAGACCTGGACCTGGATGATCAGGGAGGACAGGCCCGCCGGCATCCCGATGGCGATCGCGAGGAAGAGCAGGCCGAACTGGACGACGCCGAGGGAGAATCCGAAGGCAACGACGGTGCGGGCCGGCGCCCGCGGCGGCCGCACCAGCAGGACGCCCGGAACGGCGGCGAGCAGGAAGCGGAGCGCCGTGAGCAGCAGGGGCGGCAGCGTCTCGAGCCCGACCTTGATCGCCACGAAATTGAGGCCGAGCAGGGTCACGACCAGGAGGGCCGTCAGAACATCCCGCAACGCCATCCCGAAACGCTCCCGATCCCGAACCCCTGCGAGGGACCTGCCCCATCCCTACGCCGGACGTCGAGAGACGGTTTCGCCGATCGGCGCGGGCGTGTCCGCTCGGGTTCCCGGTACGCATCCGGAGCAGGGCGGCCCGTCTTCCGATCGGATTTGTGGGCCGCGCGATCCCGCGCTAGAGCGGGCGAGCCATGTCCCACAACACGTTCGGCCATCTCTTCCGCGTCACCACCTTCGGCGAGAGCCACGGGGTCGCCCTCGGCTGCGTGGTGGACGGCTGCCCGCCCGGCCTGCCGCTGGAGGCTGCGGAGATCCAGGCCGAGCTCGACCGGCGCAAGCCCGGCCAGTCCCGCTTCACCACGCAGCGGCGGGAGCCCGATCAGGTCAAGATCCTGTCCGGCGTTTTCGCCGACGACCGAACCGGCGGGCGCCAGCTCACCACGGGCACGCCGATCGCCCTGATGATCGAGAACACCGACCAGCGCTCGAAGGATTATTCGGAGATTCGCGACGGCTACCGGCCGGGTCACGCCGACTATACCTACGACGCCAAGTACGGCATCCGCGACTATCGCGGCGGCGGGCGCTCCTCGGCCCGCGAGACCGCGGCGCGGGTCGCGGCCGGGGCCATCGCCCGCAAGGTGCTGCCCGGCGGCGTGGTGATCCGCGCCGCCCTCGTGCAGATGGGCCCGCACGCGATCGACCGGGGGAACTGGGACTGGGAGGAGGTCGCCCGCAACCCGTTCTTCTGCCCCGATCCGAAGGCCGCCGCGGCCTACGAGACCTATCTCGACGGCATCCGCAAGGACGGCTCGTCGGTCGGGGCGGTGATCGAGGTGGTGGCCGAGGGCGTGCCCGCGGGCCTCGGCGCGCCCGTCTACGGCAAGCTCGACGCGGACCTTGCCGCGGCCATGATGTCGATCAACGCGGTCAAGGGCGTCGAGATCGGGGACGGCTTCGCCTCTGCGGCCCTGCGGGGCGAGGAGAATGCCGACGAGATGCGCGCCTCGAACGACGGCCGCCCGACCTTCCTCGCCAACCACGCGGGCGGCATCCTCGGCGGCATCTCGTCCGGCCAGCCGATCGTCTGCCGCTTCGCCGTGAAGCCAACCTCGTCCATCCTCACGCCGCGCCGCTCGGTGACCCGCGACAACCGCGACATCGACCTCGTCACCAAGGGCCGCCACGACCCCTGCGTCGGCATCCGCGCCGTGCCGGTGGCTGAGGCGATGATGGCCTGCGTCCTGGCCGATCACTACCTGCGCCACCGGGGGCAGGTGGGCGGCGAGACCGGCGAGCGCCGCTGAGCCGCCCGTTTGAGAGAAGAGCTTGTTCGTGCCCCATACCAGCGTCACCGAAGCCATTGAGGCGTTCAGCCGCGGCGAGATCGTCGTCGTCACCGACGATGACGACCGCGAGAACGAGGGCGACCTCGTCGTCGCGGCCTCCCTCTGTACGCCGGAGAAGATGGCCTTCATCATCCGCAACACCTGCGGCATCGTCTGCGCGCCCATCACGCAAGGGGAGGCGCGCCGCCTGCGCCTCGACCCGATGGTGGCCTCGAACGACGCGCCGCTGGGCACCGCCTTCACCGTCACGGTGGACGTGAAGCACGGCCTCACCACCGGCATCTCGGCCGAGCAGCGCTGCAACACCGTGCGGGCGCTCGCCAACGGCAACATGGGCGCCTCGGATTTCGTTCGGCCGGGCCACGTCTTCCCGCTCATCGCCCGGGACGGCGGCGTGCTGATGCGCTCCGGCCATACGGAGGCGGCGGTCGATCTCTGCCGGCTCGCCGACCTGCCGCCTGTCGGCGTGATCTGCGAGCTCGCCAACGACGACGGTACCGTGATGAAGGGGCCGCAGATCGAGGATTTCGCCGAGCGCCACGCCCTCAAGCGCGTCTCGGTGGCCGACCTGATCGCCTACCGGCAGGCCCGCGACAAGCTGGTCGAGCGGGTGGGGAGCTTCCCCGTCCGGACCGAGTTCGGCGAGATGACGGGCTACGCCTACACCACGCCCTTCGAGTCGATCCAGCAATTCGCCTTCGTGCACGGGCGCATCGGCGACGGGCGCGACCTTCTGGTGCGGCTCCACCGCTCGAACGTCGTCGCCGACGTGATCGAGGGTGGCAAGCTGATCGAGAGCGTGATGGCCCGCTTCGCCCGCGAGGGACGGGGCGTCCTCGTCTACCTGCGCGACGGCACGGCGGGCGTGCCGCTCTCGCGCTTCGCGGAGGAGGGGACGGAGGCGCAGCGCGTGCGCCAGTGGCGCGAGGTGGGGCTCGGCGCCCAGATCCTGCGCGACCTCGGCGTGGTCTCGATCCGCAACCTGTCCGCGTCGTCGCGCGCCTATGTCGGCCTGTCGGGTTTCGGAATCGAGATGCTCGGTGAGGAGCCGCTGGACGGCTAGAGCATTTTCCGCGGGGGTGGTTGCCGGTTCCGCGAAAGAAAAGGCGGCCTTATCAATGAGCTGGAGCATGTCCCGTGATCCGATGATCACGGGACATGCTCCAGCGGGTCAGCGCCCGAGCAGCGCGTCCACATGCGCGGCGGCCGAGCGCGCCAGACCTTCCAGGCTGTAACCGCCCTCCAGCACCGAGACGATCCGGCCGCCCGCGTGGCGGTCGGCGAGGTCCATCAGCTTGCGCGTCGCCCAGGCGAAATCGGCATCGTCGAGGCGCAGGTTCGCGAGCGGGTCGAGCCGGTGGGCGTCGAAGCCCGCCGAGATGATGAGGATGTCCGGCCGGAACGCCTCCAGCCGCGGCAGGATGCCCGCCTCGAACGCCTCGCGGAACACCGCGCCGTCGTCGTTGGGGCGCAGCGGCACGTTCACGATCGTGTCCCGCGTGCCCCGTTCCGAGGCCGCGCCGGTGCCCGGAAACAGCGGCATCTGGTGCGTCGAGGCGTACATGACGCTGGCATCGTCCCAGAAGATGTCCTGGCTGCCGTTGCCGTGGTGCACGTCCCAATCGACGATCGCGACGCGCTCGGCGCCGTGCGCCCTCTGCGCGTGGCGCGCCGCGATCGCCGCGTGGTTGAACAGGCAGAAGCCCATCGCGGTGGCGCGCTCGGCGTGGTGGCCCGGCGGGCGCATGGCCACGAAGGCGTTGGCGCACTCGCCCGCCATCACCGCGTCGACCGCGTGCACCGCGCCGCCGACGGCGCGGAGCGCCGCCTCCAGGGTGCCCGGCGACATCAGCGTGTCGGAATCGATCTGGACGTAGCCACTCGCGGGCGAGGCCGCCACGATCGCCTCCACGTAGGCGGCCGGATGGACGAGGGTCGCGACCTCGGGCTCCGCCTTCGGGGCGAGGCCGCGCACGAGGCCGGCGAAGCGCTCGTCCTCGAGCGCCCGCTCGATGGCACGGATCCGGTCCGGCCGCTCGGGATGCCCCTCAGGAATCGCGTGGTCGAGGGCCGCCGGATGGCTCATGTACAGGGTGCTCACGCGGATCCTCCCGGCGGCCGTTCCCGGCAAACCGCTCGCGACGCGTCGCTGCCGGACGCGGGTCGACTGTGGCATGGAACGGTCGGCGCGAGCTACGAGGAACGCGCGCCGGCAAGATTCGCGAAAGGCTGCTTCGTGAGCACGCTTTAACCTGAACGCCAGTTCAGACTTGCCCGTTAACCGCGAAGTCGATCCGCTCCCGCATAGTCGATTTCAGACAGGTTCAAAGACCGGCTCAAGCAAAAGCCGGGGGAGCATCAAGAGATGATCAACGCTTCGCTGCAGGATTTCTGTAACCGTATTGCCGCCGCCGGACGCATCACGACCGCCGACCTGTCGGTGCTCGGCGACGAGCTTCTGCCGGACGGCATCACGGTCCGCGACGAGGCCGACCTCCTGATCGCCCTCGACCGCGCTGTGCCGGTCTCGAACCCGGCCTTCGCCGATTTCCTCGTCGCCGCGATCGTCGACTTCGCCGTCTGGGGCGAACGGCCGACCGGCTACATCAACGCGGAGACGGCGCGCTGGCTCGCCGCCTCGATCGGCAACGGGCGCGGTCCGACGGCGACCGGCGCCCGCATCGCGGTCGAGATCGTGCGCGAGGCCCAGGCGAGCGACGAGACGCTGATCGCCTTCGCGCTCGCCGCCAACAGGCGCGTGGCGGAAGGGGTCGACGTCGAGACCCGCCTCGCGGCCTGAGCCATTCTATGCGTGAGCGGTCGCCCGACCCGAGGATTGGACAGATAGTGCTGTCATCGGCCGCGTAAGACGCGCCCTTCAGCAAAAATGTTCGCCGATCCGCCGTCTTCCCCCGCGTGAGAGCGCGCCGATCGTAACGGAATGGCCGGCCGAAGATCGGATACTCGCCGCCGTGGCAATCGGGCGGGCAGGGATGGCCAGACGCGTCTCACGGAAGGCGGACGAGCAAGGGCAGGTGGAACGCCGCTCGTCCCGCTACGTGGCCCTCGACGGTCTCGACGCGGCGGGACGCGAGAAGCTCCTCGCCGAACTCGACGCCGTCCTGGCGTGCCGTGTCCGCGACATCAGCCTGACGGGGCGGCTCCGGGAGATCTACCGCGCCGCGAGCTGGCGCCACCGCAGCCGCACCATCCGGTTCTGGCTGCTCTGGGTTTCGGTCTTCAGCGCCGTCACCTGCCTGATCGACTACGTGATGCACCCGCCGCTCCTGGGCGTCTCCCTGGCCCTGCGCAGCGTCTTCATCCCGGTCTTCTACGCCGTCCTGGCCTGGATCTGGGTGCGGCCGAGGGCGTCCTGGATCGAGGGGGTGACCCTGCCGCTGACCGTCGCCGCCATGATGCTCGTGGCGGAGCTCCTCGGCAGCGCCGGAGGCGGCGCGCTGCACGAGCGCTACCTCATGGGCGGCCTGTTCGCGACGTCGACCGCGATCGTCGTCTTCCCGATCGAGCGGGTCTGGTCGATCGCCGGGACAGTCGTCGTCATCGGCCTGTTCCTGATGTTCGGGCTGATGAACCCGAATGTCGACGCCAAGGTGCCGATCCTTGAGACGACCTTCTTCACCTTCGTGATCGGCTGCCTCGTGCCAGCCCGGCAGGCGATGAACACCGTCCTCGCACATGCCTACCTTCTGAGCCTGCGCAAACGGATCCTGACAGAGGCGCTCGCCGCCGCGAACGCGCGGCTCGCGGTCCTGGCGGACACGGACGGGCTCACCGGCCTGCCGAACCGCCGCGCCTTCCAGGGCCGCCTCGCCCGGGACTGGGCCGAGCAGGCGGCACGATCGGGCACGATCGGCGCCATCCTGATCGACGTGGACCACTTCAAGCGCTTCAACGACAGCGCCGGCCACGCCGCGGGCGACCGCTGCCTCGTCGCCGTGGCTGCGGCGATCCGTGCGACGATGCCGGACGGCGCGCTCGCGGCCCGCTACGGCGGCGAGGAATTCGTCGCCGTCGTGCCCGGCACCCGGCCGCGCGACGATCGCCAAGCGGATCCGCTCCGACGTCGCCGCCCTCGCGCTGCCCCATCCGGGCTTCTCCGACGGCCGCTCCGTGACGGTGAGCGTCGGAATCGCGCTCGCACCCGCCGAGGGCGATGCATCCGTGGCGGAGGGGCTCCTGCAGTGCGCCGATGCAGCCCTCTACGAGGCCAAGGCTCGGGGACGCGACAGCGTGGTCGCCGCCTGGGCCATGAAGGTCGCGCCCGCCGAGACGGGCGACGTCCGCGCCGCCTGAGGCGGCAGCCGGGGCCGTCCCGGGTGCGCGCCCGCGCGAAACCTGTCCCCACCGACGAAGGTCGCCTTCCAGAACGCGCGCAAGTGCTTTAACGGGGGCGAAGCTTGGGCGCCGGTTTCGCCGCCGAGTTCCTTTGAACTGAATACGGTATTCGATGTTCGAGAAAATTCTGATCGCGAACCGCGGCGAGATCGCCTGCCGCATCATCAAGACGGCCCGCCGGATGGGCATCAAGACCGTCGCGGTCTACTCGGATGCCGACCGGGACGCGGTGCATGTCGCGATGGCGGACGAGGCCGTCCATATCGGCCCGGCGCCGGCGGCCCAGTCCTACCTCCTGATCGAGCGCATCATCGACGCCTGCAAGCAGACCGGCGCACAGGCGGTGCATCCGGGCTACGGCTTCCTGTCCGAGCGGGAGGCCTTCCCGAAGGCGCTCGCCGAGGCCGGCATCGTCTTCATCGGGCCCAATCCCGGCGCCATCGCGGCGATGGGCGACAAAATCGAGTCCAAGAAGGCGGCCTCCGCCGCCAAGGTCTCGACCGTGCCGGGCTTCCTCGGCGTCATCGATTCCCCCGAGCACGCCGTGACGATCGCCGACGAGATCGGCTACCCCGTGATGATCAAGGCCTCCGCCGGCGGCGGCGGCAAGGGCATGCGCATCGCCCATTCGGCGGCGGAGGTCGCGGAGGGATTTGCCCGCGCGAAATCCGAGGCGGCCTCCTCCTTCGGCGACGACCGGGTGTTCGTCGAGAAATTCATCACCGATCCGCGCCACATCGAGATCCAGGTGATCGGCGACAAGCACGGCAACGTCATCTACCTGGGCGAGCGCGAGTGCTCGATCCAGCGCCGCAATCAGAAGGTGATCGAGGAGGCCCCGTCCCCGCTCCTCGACGAGGAGACCCGGCGGAAGATGGGCGAGCAGGCCGTCGCGCTCGCGAAGGCCGTGAACTACGATTCGGCCGGCACCGTCGAGTTCGTGGCGGGCCAGGACAAGTCCTTCTACTTCCTGGAGATGAACACCCGCCTGCAGGTGGAGCATCCGGTCACCGAGATGATCACCGGCCTCGACCTCGTGGAGCTGATGATCCGGGTCGCGGCGGGCGAGAGGCTGCCGCTCACGCAATCCGACGTGAAGCTCGACGGCTGGGCCGTCGAGAGCCGCGTCTACGCGGAGGACCCGACCCGCAACTTCCTGCCCTCGATCGGCCGGCTGACCACCTACCAGCCGCCGGAGGAGGGACGCCGGGGCACCGCGATCGTGCGCAACGACACGGGCGTCGAGGAGGGCGGCGAGATCGCGATCCACTACGACCCGATGATCGCCAAGCTCGTGACCTGGGCGCCGACCCGGGCGGAGGCGATCGAGGCGCAGGGAGAGGCGCTCGACGCCTTCGCGATCGATGGCATCCGCCACAACATCCCGTTCCTCTCCGCGCTGATGGCGCATCCGCGCTGGCGCGAGGGCCGGCTCTCGACGGGCTTCATCGCGGAGGAATTCCCCGAGGGTTTCGCGGCGCCGGAGCCGCGGGGCGAGATCGCCCGGCACATGGCCGCGGCGGCAGCCGCCATCGACCACAAGCTCAACCAGCGTAAGCGCGGCATCTCGGGCCAGATGCGCGACCCCGGCCTCCTGCATTTCGAGCGGGACCGCGTCGTGATCCTGGCCGGCGAATCCTACCCCGTCACCGTCGATTCGGACGGCGAGGACCTCGTCGTGACGGAGGCCGACGGCACGCCGCTCGCCGTGGCGAGCACCTGGCGGCCGGGCGAGCCGGTCTGGACCGGAACGATCGGCGGAGAGCGCGTCGCGATCCAGGTGCGCGGCCTCCTCAACGGGGTCGCGCTCCAGCACGCGGGCGCGGCGGCCGAGGCCCGCGTCTTCACGAAGCGCGAGGCGGAGCTCGCCGCGCTGATGCCGGTGAAGGAGCAGGCGGGCTCGGGCAAGCAGGTGCTCTGCCCGATGCCGGGCCTCGTGAAGCAGATCCTGGTCAAGGACGGCCAGGAGGTGAAGAACGGCGAGCCGCTCGCCATCGTCGAGGCGATGAAGATGGAGAACGTGCTGCGCGCCGAGCGCGACGCCACGGTCTCGAAGATCCACGCCAAGGAGGGCGACAGCCTCGCGGTCGATGCCGTGATCCTGGAATTCGCCTGAGCGACCGGGCGGTCCCTTGCCGCTCTACTTCGCCTACGGCGCCAACATGGACGCCGCCGCGATGGCGCTGCGCTGCCCCGCCTCGCGGCTGGTGGGGCAGGGCCGCCTCCACCGGCACCGCTTCATCGTGATGCGGGAAGGCTACGCCTCCGTGGTGCGGGACCCCGCCCGCACCGTCTGGGGCGTGCTCTGGGACCTCGCCCTCGCCGACATCCCCGCTCTCGACCGCTACGAGGGCGTCGCGGGCGGCCTCTACGCGAAGGCGTCGCAGCCGATCGCGACCGAGGGCGGCGTCAAGCGGGCGCTGATCTATCTCGGGCGCTCGACCGCGCCGGGCGTCCCCCGCCCCGGCTACCTGGAGGCGGTGCTGCGGGCCGGCGAGGCGGCGCAACTGCCCGCCGCCTACCGGAAGGAGATGCGCGCGTGGCTGCGCGGGCCCGGCTGAGGCCGCACCGCTAGAAGCGGGTGCGCAGCTCCACGTACAGGGTGCGCGGCGGGCCCGCGAAGATGCCGCCATTGTCCTCCGCGCTGGCGCGGGTGAAGGTGCGCCTGTCGAAGACGTTCGCCACGCCGAGGCTGAGGCGGGATGCGGGCGTGACCGCGTAGGTGGCGCGGGCGTTCCAGATTACCCATCCTGGGATGCGGCCGAAGCGCCCGTCCGCGGAGGGGGGCACGGTGTTGGCCTCGTCGGCGAACTGGTCCGACTGCGCGTAGCCGAACCAGTCGAAGCTCCAGGGCCCGGTGGCGTAGCCCGCCCCGACCGTACCCGTGTGCCGGGAATACAGGCGCAGGTCGTTGCCCGCGAAAGCGCCTTCCTGGATCGTCGCGCGGGTGTAGGCGTAGGTGGCGTAGGCGCTGAGGCCCGAGAGCGCCGTGTCGAGGCTGGCGAAATCGTAGCGCAGGCCCATCTCGACGCCGCGGTGGAGCGTGCGGCCGACATTGACGTAGTCGCTGCGGATCGCGTCGAACTCGATCTGGTTGTCGAAGCTCAGGCGGAACCATGCGATCTCGGCGGTGAGGCCGCCGAGCGTGGTGCGGGCACCGATCTCGGCGGTCGTGGCGATCTCGGGGGCGAGCTTCTGGTCGCTGCGGCTGAGCGGGAGCTGCAAGAAATTGAGCGAGCCGAACGAGCGCCCGACATTGCCGTAGAGGAACAGGTCGGGGCTCGCCGTGTAGCCGAGGCGCAGCGAGGGCAGCGGCACGGTGTAGTGCTCCTCCGCCCGGAACCCGTTCAGGTTGTTCGCCCGCCCGATCGTGACGTCCTCGACGCGGATGCCCGGCATCACCGTCAGGGCGCCGAAGGTCAGCTTGTCGTCGAGGTAGAAGGCGTGGGCTTCTGTCGCGCCGACCGAGTCGCGGTTCGGCACGGGCCTGTACAGGAACGGGTAGGAGCCGGCGCGGAAGCTGCGCCGAAGCCGCTTCTCGTCTGCATCCTCGCGGATGTAGCGGTAGCCGATCGAGGTCTCCTGCGGGACGCCGAACGGGTCCGAGCGGAGGCCGAAGCGCGGCTCGACGCCGAACGTGTTGTAGTTGCGCGGCGTGACGTCGAACTGCGTCGCGAGGCTGTCGCGGTTCCGGTTCGAGAGCGCGAAGCTGCGGTGGCTGCTGAGATCGAACACGGTCGTCTCGAAGTACTTGGTGCCGTCGAACTCGTTGACGTAGCGGGCCACGCCCTCGATGCGGCTGCCGTCGTAGGATTGATACGCGTTGGTCGAGCCGTAGGGGTTGCGCCGGTAGGCCGCCTGATCGAGGGGTCCGGGCAGCTCCGCCGAGGCGCTGTAGCCGTGCACGCGCCCGTCGACGTAGCTCTCCGGCGTCAGCTGGACCCGGTACTTGAGCATCACGTCGTCGATGTCCTGGTTCGATCGCGGCCGGAAGGAGGGGCCGTGGTTGCCCGAGTAAAGCAGCGCGAGGCCGCTGCCCTCGCCGTTAGAGCCGCCGATCACGATGTCCGACTGGCCGTTGAGGAATCCGCCGGCCGGGTCCGAGCCGTTGAGATTGCCCCGCAATCGTATCTGCCCGCCGAAATCCCTCGGGATCGGCCAGGTCACGTAGTTGATGACGCCGCCGACGTTCTGCGGCCCGTAGCGCACGGCGGCGCCACCCTTGATCACGTCGATCCGCTCCAGCATGCCGAACGAGACCGGCGCCAGGGACAGTTCGGGCTGCAGATAGGGCGCGCTGGAGAGCGGCACGCCGTCGAGGAGCACGGTTGCGTAGCCGCCGAGCCGCGAGGCGAGGCCGCGGATGCCGACGCTCTGCGCGAAGTCACCCGTGGCGGGCCCGTTCGGGATCGGCGTCTGCACGCCGGGGATCAGGCGCAGCGCGTCCGTGATGTTCTTGGCGCCGGCGGCCTCAAGATCCGTCCGGGTCGCCTCGCCGCGGCTGCCGGCATAGATGCGCGCCGCCGCCGGGACGCGAACGGTGGCGAGCGGGCTCGCGGTCACGTCGAGTTCCTCCAGCGTCACGGATGCCTGTGCCGGACCTTCGGCGCCCGGAGCGGCCCCGGCGGCCGTGCAGCCGGCGGCAAGCCACAGCAACGCGACGCGCGCCGCGCGGTGAATATCGTTCGATCTGTGCATGATACAACTATAAATTTAGAAGTCTTGACGGAATAGACTTATTGCATCAACCTTGTTCTGGATGAAGATCTATTTCTATTTCGCGTCGTCTTTAGAAGTATTTCAAGAAATGCACAGATGCTTGGTTGAAATGAAATCCACCATTAGCAATCGCACGTTGATTCACGGGCTGGTCGCGCACCCCGCCGCGGATCCGAGGGCGGAAGCGGGCCGGTGACGGGGCGGGAATCGCCGCGGGGGCGGCTCCGCGCGGCCTGGAAGCGCCTGCACCGCTGGTTCGGCCTCGGCGGGGGCGCGCTGCTGGTGCTGATCGGTCTGACGGGGAGCCTCAACGTCTTCTACCGGGAGATCGACGCGGCGCTGAATCCGGCCCTCTACCGGCCGGCCTCGCCGGAGCGGCGGATCGGCCCATCGGAGGCGCTCGCCGCCGCCGCGCAGGCCGACCGCGAGCCCGTGAGCCAGATCGCGCCGCCGGACTGCGTCTGGCCGGTCTGGGTGATCGTTCACGCGCACCCCGACCGCCGGACCTGGACGACGATGATCGACCCGTCGGACGGCCGCGTGCTCGGCCGGCGGGACACGGGGACCGCCTTCGCCCACCTCGTCTACCGGCTGCACCACACGCTGCTGCTGCGCGACTGGTGGGGCAAGGAGGCGGTGGGCGTGGCCGGGATCGGGCTGCTGCTGTCCTGCTTGAGCGGCCTCTGGCTGTGGTGGCCGAGGCCGGGCCGCTTCCGTCGCTCCGTCACCCTGCGGCGCGGCGTGTCGCGCCAGCGCTTCTGGCTCGATCTCCACGGTGCCGCAGGCTTCTGGGCCTGCGCCGTGCTCGTCGTCGTCGCCGTGACGGGGATCGGCCACATCTTCCCGGGTCTGATGCGGCCGGTCGTCGGCGCGTTCTCGCCGGTCACGGCCCTGCCGTCGCCGAACCTGCCCGCCTCGGATGCCCCGCGGCTCGGCGCGGACGCGATCCTGGCGGCGGTCCGGTCGGCCCATCCCGAGGCTGCGGTCACGCGGATCAACCCGCCCTCCGGCAGCCGCAATTCCTGGCGCGTCTTCCTCGCGCCCCCGGGCGTCGACCCCGCCTTCCGCAGCGACGGGGTGCTCTGGCTCGATCCCTGGAGCGGGCGCATCGTCGAGGACCGGAGCTGGGGCGCGATGTCGAACGGGAACCGCTATCAGGCGCTTCAGATCTGGCTGCACAACGGCTCCGTGGCCGGCCTGCCCGGGCGCCTCCTCGTGTTCGCGGCGGGCTTCGCGCCCCTCCTCCTGTTCGCCTCCGGCTTCGCCGTCTGGCGCTCCCGCCGGGCGCGCCTGCGGGCCCTGGCGCCGGCATGACCGGCCTGCTCGCCCCCTGTTCGGGACGGCGTTCTCATCCGCGCTCCCGCGTGATACCTCCCCGGCCTGAACACGAGGGTGCCGCCAAGGGGCCTGCGCAAACACGGGAGTCGCGCTTGAGCGAGACCAGAACCGTCGACGTCGTGATCACCGGCCGCGTGCAGGGCGTCGGCTACCGCGTCTGGACGCAGCATCAGGCGCAGCTGCACGGGCTGACCGGCCATGTGCGCAACCGCGACGACGGGGCGGTCATCGCCACCTTCTCGGGCCCTGCCGACGCAATCGGCGCGATGCTGAAGGCCTGCGAGGCGGGCCCGCGTGGCGCGCGGGTCGACGCGGTCGCGGTGACGGAGCAGCCCGGATCCGAGACGTTTCCGGATTTCGAGATCCGCGGCGCCTGACGCCCGGCGCACTTCCCGCGTCCGACCGCTCGCGCGGCCCACCCCCTCGACAGGTGACCTGCCGCCGGGCTAGCGAGCGGCGGCGCTCCGCCCGACCCCCGACCGCATGACCAACCTTCCCACCGACGCCGCCTTCTCGCACCTCGATCTCGCCGCGCTGATCTTTTTCGTCATTGCCTGGGTCGGCTACGGCCTCTCGGTCGGGCGGATGCGCGGGCGGCTCGTGAGCCTCAGCCAGATCATGAACGCGCAGCGCGAGTCCTGGGCGCGGCAGATGATCGTGCGCGAGAACCGCGTGGTGGACACCACCATCAACGCCTCGCTGCAGAACGGCACCGCCTTCTTCGCCTCGACCTCGCTGATCGCGCTCGGCGGCGTCCTCACGCTCTCGCGCTCCGGCGACGAGGTGCTGAGCCTGTTCGGAACGCTGCCGTTCGGCGCGATCACGACGCGCACCACCTGGGAGATCAAGGTGGCGGGGCTCGCTGTCGTGTTCGTCTACGCGTTCTTCAAGTTCGCCTGGGCCTACAGGCTGTTCAATTACGGCGCCATCCTGATCGGCGCGGTGCCCCCCAAGGGCAGCGGCGCCTCGGAGGCCCAGATGCTGCGCGCAGCCCGCCGGGCCGCCGCGATGAACATCGCGGCCGGCAATCACTTCGCGCGGGGCCAGCGGGCCTTCTTCTTCGCGCTCGCCTATCTGGGCTGGTTCGTGAGCCCGATCATCCTGATGCTGACGACGACCGCGGTCGTCCTGGTGATGTGGCGGCGCCAGTTCGTCTCCGAGATCCGGGCCGCGCTGCTCTCGGAGCACCCGCTGAAGGTCAGGGAGCCGAATCCATGACGAACCCTCCGGACCCGATCCGCCCGGCCCGCGCGAGCGAAGAGGCGATCGCCGAGACCATGCTGCGGCTCGTCGCCGAGCGTGGGGCGGGCAAGACGATCTGTCCCTCCGAGGTCGCTCGGGCCCTCGGCGGCCCGCACCCGGACGGCTGGGGCCCGCTGATGCAGCCGGTGCGGCGCGTCGCGGTGCGGCTCACGAAATCCGGACAGGTCGTGATCCTGCGCAAGGGACGACCGGTGCCGGACCCGGACGATTTCCGCGGCATCTACCGGCTGGCAGCCGCCCCGGGCGACGCTTCGGGCGCGGCTTCGGGGACCAGTTCGGGCGACGGTGCCGGGAACGCGTCCGAGGTGTAGCCGGCGAGCCTGTAGGCGAGAAGGCCGATCCACTCCTTCACCGCGAGGTCGAGATGGAGGAGGCCGTCCGAGGCGAAGCTGTTGAAGCGGAACGCGTCGGCGAAGCCGCGCGTCCGGTAGTCGACCGGGAAGGCGGTGACCTCGAAACCCGCCTGCCGGAAGCAGCCGATCGACCGGGGCATGTGCCAGGCGGAGGTGACGAGGAGCCAGCGCTCGCCGGGCTTCGGCTTGACGAGATCGGCGGTGAAGAGCGCGTTCTCGCGGGTGTTGCGGGAGCGGTGCTCCAGGATCAGGCGTGAGCGCGGAGCGCCCAGCACGTCGCCCATGCGGCCGACGATCTCGGCCTCGGAGAGGCCCTGGCTGAGGCTGCCGCTGCCACCCGAGAAAACGAGCCGCGCGCTCGGGAAACGGCGGGCGAGGTCGGCGAGGTAGATCGGACGCTCACCCGCGTCGTTCACGACGATCTGGCGGCGCGCCTCGGACAATCCGGAATCGACGCCGCCGCCGAGGACGATGATGCCGGTGGGCGGGGCGCCGTCCTCGGCGAAGGCCGGGAAGCGCTGCTCGAGGGGCGCGAGCGCCAGGAAGGGCAGGGGCGAGAGCCCGGCGAGTGCGAGGCCGCCGAGGCCGAAGCCGGCGAGACCCGCGCCGGTGCGCCGCCAGCGCGTCGCCACGAGAAGAACGAGCCCGAGCCATCCGACGAAGATCAGGAAGTTCGACGGCGTCAGGACGAAGAAGATCACCTTCGAAAGCGGGAAGAACATCGTCCGGACGGGCCTCTGGCGGATGATCTCGGATGGCTTCGGCGGGCGCTCAGCGGTTCTCCGTCTCGGCCCTGAAGCGGGCGAGGGCGGCCTCGTCCGGCGGCAGCAGGCCCGCGAGGCTGCCGCCATTCTCGACGGCGCGCAGGATCCAGAGGTCGAGGCGCTGCTGCTCGACCGCCTCGAAGGCGACGACCTCCGCGATCGTCGGCGGCACGACGGCAACGCCGTGGCCGTCGCCGACCACGATGTCGCCCGGATGGACCGCCGCGCCGGCGCAGCCGATCGGCTCGTTCGTGCCGGCGAGGACGAGGCCGGGGGCCGCGAGCGCCGGTGCCTCGCCGCAATCCCAGACGGGCAGGCTGCCGCCGACCGGCAGCGCGCCCGAGACGACGAGTCCGGCTGCACCGCGGCGCAGGAGGCGCTCGGCCAGGATCGCGCCGAAGGGGAGGGCGCTGCCGGCACCTCCCGCATCGATCACGACCACGGCGCCCTCCGGGACGGCTTCGACAGCCTCGGCCAACGAGGGGCCCGCCTCGTCGCGGGCCGGGATCAGGCGCATCGTCACGGCGGCGCCGACCGCGCGCGTGCCGCCCGTGCGCCGGCGCAGGCCGCGCGGCACGCAGGCGCCGAGTCCCCGGCGCATCAGGGCCCGCGCGAGGCTCGCCGTCGTGACGGCCGACAGGGCATCCCGCAGGGTCGTGTCGATCGGCATGCCAGAGATCTCCATGCCGAGGGGTTCGGCCTCCGCCCAAGGTGGGTCGCGCACGGGTTCCGGCAAGCCGCGCCGGGGATCAGCAGATCGGCTCGGCGATCACCTGAGCGGCGCCGGGGCGGGCCGCGATCCCCGCGTACCACCGGGACAGGGCCGGACGCTCGACTCGCGCGTGGGGCAGGTGCAGCCAGCGATGCGCCGCGCAGCCGACGGCGATGTCGGCGATGCTGAAATGCTCCCCGGCGACGAAGGCCTGACCCGCGAGATGCCGGTCGAGAGTCTCAGCGTGGCGCTCCGTGCGGAGGAGGGAGGCCGAAATCGCGGCCCCGTCCCGCTCGGCTTCCGCGACGCGAAAGGTCTGGAGGAATGCGTCGCGCATGGCCGGCGTGAAGCTCGTCGCCTGCCAGTCGAGCCACTGGGCGATCCGCGCCCGGGCGCGGGCGTCGCCCGGCAGCGTGAGCGGGCCGCCATGGGCTTCGGCGAGATAGCGCAGGATCGCGTTCGATTCCCACAGGACGAAGCCGTCCTCCTGAAGGGTCGGCACGAGACCGTTCGGGTTGAGGGCCCGGTAGGCGGCATCGTTGACGATGCCGTGGGCGCCGCCCGCATCGAGCCGCTCGTAGGGCAACTCGAGTTCGTCGAGGCCCCAGAGAACCTTCTGGACGTTGACCGAGTTGGCCCGGCCCCAGAGCCTGCGCATGCCGTATCCCTCCCGTCTCCGCCGAACCGGGTCGGCCGGCGACGAGGGGACATCGACCCTGCGCGGCCCGCGCGCAAGCCCCGCCCGCGGGGGCGGGGCGCCGCGGAGTTCAGGCCACCGCCCGCTTCTCGACGATCACCGTGTCGACGATGTCGGCCGGCTCGTAGAGCCAGCGCGCCACGATCCCGGCGAGGATCGCGCCCGCGATCGGGGCGAGCCAGAACAGCCAGAGCTGCATCACGTAGGGCTCGCCCGCGAAGAGCGCGGGACCGGTGCTGCGGGCCGGGTTCACCGAGGTGTTGGTGACGGGGATCGAGATCAGGTGGATCAGCACCAGCGTCAGGCCGATCGGGATGCCGGCGAAGCCCACCGCCGCGCCCTTCGAGGTCGTGCCGATGATGATGAACAGGAAGAAGAAGGTCGCGAGCACCTCCGTCGCGACGCAGGCCACGAGCCCGTATTTGCCGGGACTGAGATCGCCGTAGCCGTTCGAGGCGAAGCCCTCCGGGATCCAGCCCGGCTTGCCCGAGGCGATGGCGTAGAGCACGCCCGCCGCGATGATGGCGCCGACGACCTGCGCGATGATGTAGGGAACGACGTGGTGGTTGGCGCAGCGCCCGGCCGACCAGAGGCCGAGGGTGACGGCCGGGTTGAAATGGCCGCCCGAGATGTGACCGACCGCGTAGGCCATGGTCAGGACCGTGAAGCCGAAGGCGAAGGCCACCCCGAGGAAGCCGATCCCGAGGCCCGGGAACGCGGCGGACAGGACGGCGGCGCCGCAGCCGCCGAAGGTGAGCCAGAAGGTGCCGAAGAATTCCGCCGTGGCACGGCGCATCAGATCGTCGCTCATGACCAGACTCCATGCGTGATGCAGGCGAGGGTCGACCGGGACGATGAGGATGCGGCGTCTTCCGCGGCGCGAGCGCCGGAGGATCGAACCGCGACGCGATAAGAGGCGACCGAAACGTGTGGGCCTGCGATCCGTCCCCTGCAATACGCTCGCGCCAAGAATCGAGCCATAGGAAAGCGCGCAACCGGCCGGAACGGTCGAGAAACGTACCGGCATTGTACTTGCCTGTTCAGACAACGACCACTGGGCGCAATGGCCGAAAACGTTGCCTCATCGATGAAGCCGACTTGGAATCATTCTGGAAACCACAGTGACACGTGCAAAACGCCCTGCTCGCGGCGTCGCGCATCGCGCGCCGTCACGGCCGGACGATCACGCGTCCGCAGGTCCGGGCGGGTAATCGTGTTCCGCGCCCGCCGGGTCGGTGACGCGGTAGCCGTCCCGGGTCTCGCGCAGGTAGGCGCTCCCGGCCGGGACCTTGCCGTGTCCGCCCGGGATGTCGAGGACGTAGAGGGGCTGGGCGAGGCCGGAGAGCCGCCCGCGCAGCGCCTGCATCAGCGCCTGCCCCTCGGCGATCCCCGTGCGGAGGTGGCCCGTCCCCGGGGCGAGGTCGCCGTGGTGGAGATAGTAGGGCTTGATGCGGTTCTCGACGAAGCTGCGCATCAGCCGCTCCAGCGTCGCGGCGTCGTCGTTGACGCCCCGCAGCAGCACGCTCTGGCTCACCATGGGGATGCCGGCATCCACGATCCGCGCGACCGCGGCCCGGCCGGCCGGCGTGAACTCGCGCGGGTGGTTGGCGTGAAGCGCCACGAAGACCGCGCCCGGAAAGCGCCTGAGCGCCGCGACAAGGTCCTCGCTGACGAGGTCCGGCGCGACGAACGGCACCCGCGTGTGGACGCGCAGGACCCTGACATGCGGGATCGCGGCGAGCGCCTGCGCGATGGCGCCGAGGCGACGGGCCGAGAGGGCGAAGGGATCGCCGCCCGTGAGCACCACCTCCCAGATATCGGGTTGCGCCGCGATGTAGGCGTAGGCCGCGGCGAGCTCCGCCTCGCTCAAGGTCCCGAGTCCGTCCGGCCCCACCATCTCGCGGCGGAAGCAGAAGCGGCAATAGACCGGGCAGACGTGAAGCGGCTTCAGGAGCACCCGGTCGGGATAGCGGTGGACGAGGCCGGGCACCGGCGCGTGCGCGCCGTCGCCGATCGGGTCGGCCCGCTCCTCGGGCAGGGTCTCGATCTCCTCGGGCCGTGGCAGGAACTGGCGCGCCATCGGGTCGGCGGGGTCGGCCGCGTCGATCAGCTCGGCCATGTCCGGCGTCACCGCGACCGCGTAACGGGCGGCGACCGCCCGGAGGGCCGGGAGATCCTCGGCCCGGATCAGGCCGGCGCCCGCGAGATCGTCGGGGTTTCGCAGCGGGCGGGTCACGGTCCGGCCTCCGCGACGGGCGTCCAGATCACGTCGTCGATCCGCGGGGCGCCGGTCGCCAGCATCACGAGCCGGTCGAAGCCGAGGGCGATGCCGCTCGCCTCCGGCATCGCGGCGAGCGCGGCGAGGAAATCCTCGTCGATCGGGTAGGTCTCACCGTAGATCCGCGCCTTCTCGGCCATTTCGACCTCGAAGCGGCGGCGCTGCTCGTCCGGGTCGGTCAGCTCGCCGAAGGCGTTGGCGAGCTCGACCCCGCAGGCGTAGAGCTCGAAGCGCTCGGCCACCCTGGGGTCGCGGGAGCAGGGCTTCGCGAGCGCCGCCTCGCTGACCGGGTACTCGCACAGGATGGTCGGGCGGCCGAGGCCGAGATTGGGCTCGATCCGCGCCACCAGGACGCGGCTGAACAGGTCGGCCCAGGTGTCGTCTTCGGCGACCCGGAGGCCCGCGGCAGCAACGCTCGCGGCGAGGCGTTCCCTGTCCGGCGAGCCGTCGAAGCCGATCGTCGCGAGGAGATCGATCCCGGCGTGCCGGGCGAAGGCTTCGGCGAGCGTCAGCCGCTCGAAATCGGCCTGCGGATCGGTCTCCCGCCCGCGGAAGGCGAGGCGGCGCGCGCCCGCCGCCTCGGCGGCGAGCGCCAGGAGCTCCGCGCAATCGGCCATCAGCACCGTATAGCTCTCGCTCGCGCGATACCATTCGAGCATCGTGAACTCGGGATGGTGGAGCGCGCCCCGTTCCCGATTGCGGAATACGCGGGCGAGGCTGAACAGGCGCGGCTCGCCCGCGGCGAGGAGCTTCTTGCAGGCGAATTCGGGCGAGGTGTGGAGGTAGAGGGGTCTGCGCATCCCGTCCGGCCCGATCACCTCGGTGGCGAAGGCGGAGAGATGCGCCTCGTTGCCCGGCGAGACCTGAAGCGCCGCCGCCTCGACCTCGACGAAGTCGAGTGCCGCGAAATGCGCCCGCATGCGGGCGGCGATGCGGTTGCGCAGGATCAGGAGCGGGCGCCGATCGGCGTGTACCTGCGGCGACCACCAGGGCGTGGGCGTGGTCACGGGCCGAACACTCCGAACGGCGCTCTGGCGTGGAAGTCCGGGCGAGACGGCATGGAACGGGCGGGGCCTCGGCTCGCGGCGACTGGCAACCGGGCCGCGGATGCGATAGTGGCGGGAGCGAGTCGTCCCCGCGGGAAACCGCGATGGGGGACGCCACCCCGATTTGTCAACGTCAGGACCAGAACCCCGTGAAGGTGATCGCCTCAACGCTCCGCAAGGGGAACGTCGTCGAGAAGGACGGCAAGCTCTACGTGATCCTGTTCGCCGAGAACATCCATCCCGGCAAGGGCACCCCTGTGACGCAGCTCGACATGCGCCGCATCACCGACGGGGTGAAGGTCTCGGAGCGCTACCGCACGACCGAGCAGGTCGAGCGCGCCTTCGTGGAGGACCGCGAGCACACCTTCCTCTACAGCGACGGCGAGGGGTTCCACTTCATGAACCCCGAGAATTACGAGCAGATCGCGGTGCCGGAGGACGTCGTCGGCGACGCCGCCCCCTACCTGCAGGAGGGCATGGCCGTGATGCTCTCGATCCACAACAGCACGCCGCTCACCATCGAGCTGCCCCAGCGCGTCACCCTGGAGGTGGCGGAGACGGAGCCGGTGCTGAAGGGCCAGACTGCCTCCTCCTCCTACAAGCCGGCCGTCCTCTCGAACGGCGTGCGCACCACGGTGCCGCCGCACATCGCGGCCGGCACCCGCGTCGTCATCATGACCGCGGACGGTTCCTACGTGGAGCGCGCAAAGGATTAGCCCGGGCCGCAGCGGGGTTTGCGGTCGAGGCCGGGCGGAAGCGCCCGGCCTCGATCCGTTTCAGGGGTTCGGTGCCGCGCCCTCGGCCTCAGCGTAGCAGGTCTCGGACAGCGCCTGCGCCCGCAAGGTCTCGGCCGGCGTGAAGCGGCGCCCGTCGGCCGACCACAGGCTCTCCCGACGCAGCGCCTCGGCCGTGCAGCGCGCAGCCCTTGCGCAGGCGGCCGCCTCGCCGCCGGTGCGCACGCAATTGGCCTCGTAATCCGCGTGGAATCGCGCGAGCCCGGCGCGCGGATGCGGCCCGGTCAGCGTCACGATCCCGGTCAGGGCGGCCAGGAGCAGCGGCTGGTGCAGGAGGTAGATCGCGAGGCTGTGGCGCCCGGCGAAGGCGAGCGCACGCCCCGCCCGGCCCGGGTGCCAGCGCCCAATGCGCGAGGCCGCGAGCCTCGGCAGGAACGCTCTCCCAGCGACGAGCCCGGCCAGTACGGCGCCGAACCAGGGAAACAGCGGCACGTAGTCGTTGGTGCGGGGGAGCGTGACCCCGAGTCCGAGAAAGCGCAGGGCGGGTGCGTCGAGAAGCGGGCTCGCGATCAGGTGCGGCGCTGCCGCGACGAGCCCCGCCGCCAGAAGGATCAGGGCCGGCGGAAGACGCAGGAAGGGAAGAGCGAGGACGCTCGCGAGCGCGATGCAGTGGAGCACCCCGAAGAAGATGAAGCTGTCTGGGAAGGCGAAGTAGGTTGCGAGGGTGATGAGAAGCGCCGCCGCCCCGATCCGCAGGAGCCTGAGCCCGAACGGGCGCGGCCGGATCCGGTCGCCGTTCATCAGCACGAGGCCTACCCCGACGAGGAACAGGAAGCTGCCCGCGATGAGGTGGGCGGCCGCGCGCCCGGGCGACGTCAGCGCGTAATTGTCGGGTGTCAGGCTCAGGAAGCCGAGGTCCCAGACCGTGTGATAGACCACCATAGCGACGATGGCCGCACCGCGGGCCGCGTCGATGACCGCGAGGCGCGGCCCGGGCGAGGCCGCAACCTCCGAAGCGGGAGCCCGAGAACTCATGGTCTGTGAGAGCGACATCGGCGTGTCATAGGCGAAGACACGGCCGCTGGCGCCTCCCCGAGGTCGAGGGATGGGGTCTGATCACGGCGTCCCGTTGCGTATTGGCGGTCGTCGCAATGCGCGGTTGCATACGCGACGTCCGGCCGCATCGCTCTCGAAAACGTGAAAGCGGGGCGGCGCACGAGCGGGCCGCAAATCTTGCGTCCGGCAATCTGCGAATCGGATCACGGGCTTGGCCGCGGCACCCGCCTGTTCGAGGCGGGCTCGACCTGTGGCTCAGCTGCCGTCTCGCGGGAAATTGCGTAGGCGCGCGCCAGACCTGCCGGCCAAACAGGCTTCCGCCGAGTCGGGACTTTGTTAATCTCGTTTGTGAACCGCAAGTCGCGATTCGGTGTGGGTTGCTTAATCATGTCTGACGAATTCGGATCAGGGCCGCGGGGCCTGCATTCGGCAGATGGCTTGGGCAGCGCTGCGCAGACCGGCGAGCAGGACCAGCCGCTCGATCTCGTCGAGGTGGCCGGCCGGATCAAGTGGTTCGACGTCTCCAAGGGCTTCGGCTTCATCGTTCCGGACGACGGCAGCGCCGATATCCTGCTGCACGTCACCTGCCTGCGCCGGGACGGCCATCAGGGCGCCAGCGAGGGGGCCCGCATCGTCGTCGAGGCGGTGGAGCGCGCGCGCGGCTGGCAGGCCTTCCGGGTGATCTCCCTCGACCAGTCGACGGCGACGCATCCGTCCGAGTTGGCGCTGCCCCGCACGCACGTCACCGTGACGCCGACGAGCGGCCTTGAGACCGCCGTCGTGAAATGGTTCAACCGCCTGCGCGGCTTCGGCTTCCTCAGCCGCGGCGACGGGACGCCGGACATCTTTGTTCACATGGAGACGTTGCGCCGCTACGGAATCGCCGAGCTGAAGCCCGGAGAGGCGGTGCTGGTGCGCTACGGCGACGGATCGAAGGGGGCGATGGCCGCCGAGGTCCGTCTGATCGACGGGGCCCTGCCGTCCTCCCATTGATGATGGGTGTATTCCGTTGCGTTGCGTCGTTCCGCTCCTCCGTGCCGGCCTCGCGCTCACCTGTCCTGCTGGCCTCGCCGCGGTGCCGCCCGTCCTGGCGCAGGCGGCCCCGCAGGAGGCGAAGACAGAGCCCCTGACCGTCGTCTCCAGATCCGGGGCGCACGCGTTTCAGGTCGAGGTGATGCGCGACGACGCGTCCCGAGCCAGGGGGCTGATGTTCCGCCGGAGCATGCCGGCGAATCGCGGGATGCTGTTCGATTTCGAGCGGTCGCTGCCGGTCACCATGTGGATGAAGAACACCTACCTTCCCCTCGACATGGTGTTCATCCGCGCGGACGGGACGATCGCCCGGATCGAGTCGGACACCGAACCGCTGTCGACGCGGGTCATCGCGTCCGGCGAGCCGGTCCTGTCCGTGCTGGAACTCAACGCGGGCGTCGCGAACAAGCTCGGCCTCCGGCCCGGCGACCGGATCGACCACCCGCTGTTCCGGAGCCCGCGCTGACGAGCGGCTGCGCTCACCGACGGTGCGAAACACGAACGCACCGTGAACGCATAGCTTGACCCTCGTCCCGATTCGGGCCAGTGTTCCTCTATTGTTCCAGCTTCCTGACAGGGAGCGGACGGGAGGGGCGCGGCGATGATCGAGAGCGGGCGGTACGACGGCACCTGCGGCGGCATCCTCTTCCGCAACGACGACTGGACCCTGTCCAAGGACGGGCTGGAGCACCGCTCGGGCTACTTCATCGATCGGGACGCGCTCGGACAGCGCCGAGAGGAGAACCTCTGGGCCTGGCCCCTCCACATGGCCGAGAAGCGCTGGTGCACGCCGAGCCTGTTCCGCGAGGCGTTCCTGGTGGCGCTCGACCGCTTTGGCATCGCGCGCGACGCCGAGCTGGCCCCGTCCTTCGCGGTCGGCATCGGCATACGCGCTGGGCAGGGCGTCGCCGGCGAGGGCTTCGTCAGCCTCTCGGAGATCGTGAGGCCGCGCCCGCAGGCGGGCCATGCGGGGCGGGCAGGGCGCGGCGAGCGCCGCGCCGCGAAGGTCTCCGCGCGGGCTTGAGGGCGCGGCCGCCGATCACGCCGCGCAACGGCAGCCGCAACTCGGATTTTCGAGCGCTGCATTCCTGATCGCGGCCCGTCCTGCGACGGGGCGCGCGGCATTTTCGGGGACTTTCCGGCCGTCTCGATCGTAGAGCGCGCGGGCTGATCTTCGGTCGGCCTGTGCTCTTCGGGACACGCTCAGCCCAATCATTCTGTGCCAGGGTGCGGTGCAGGACTTGCTTTGTCTCAGGGCTGGCGAGTTACGGCGAAGGCGCGATGAAACAAAAGGACGGCCTCGCCGTTCAGCCCCCATAGAGTGGCCCAATCATGAATGACGTGAAGCCGTCGGGAAGGAAGCCGGTCATCCTTGTCGTGGAAGACCAACCCGACGAGCGGTTTCTCGCTGCGACCCTGCTGGAGGAGACCGGCTTCACGGTGATCGAGGCCGAGACCGCCGAGAAGGCGCTCGCGATCCTGAACGACCGTGCGGACGAGGTAAGCGTCGTATTCTCCGACGTCCGCACCCCCGGCCCGATCGGCGGCTTCGAACTCGCCCGCATCATCGGGGTGACCTGGCCGCGGGTGCGGGTCCTGCTGACCTCGGGCGACGCTGGCGACCAGCCAAGCGATCTCCGCGTCTCGGCGACCTTCATCCCGAAGCCCTGGCGCGCGGAGGATATTCTCGCCTGGGTGGAGCAGGCGGCCGGCCGTCCGGATCGCGGACCCTCCGTGATCGGCCCGGGCGGAAAAATTATCTCCCGCGAGATGGAAACTTGACGCCCGATCCCCGTTGACGGCGATCCGCAAGATGCGCCGCCCCCGGTGCCGTGAGCCGTCATGAAATCCGTCGCCCTCAATCACGCCGCGAATTACCGTCGTCCCGGCGCCTCCACCGCGTCGATGGCCGACGCGCTCCTCCTCGCCAAGATCGGCGAGGATCTGCGCGAGCATTACCGCGAGGTCTCCGCGGGCGCTCCGCCGCTCCAGCTCGCGCGGCTCGCCCATCTCCTCGACGAGCGGCGCGCGCACTCGGCCCGCGCCTGAACCGACCGCTGCCCGATCGAACGCACAACGTCCCGGCGCGGCATCGCCAGGGCGCGCAAATCTGCTATGGAAGCGCACCGGCTCAGCCGTCGCGTCCCGTACGATCGAGCACTTCATGCGTCTGACAGCTTGGCACGGCTTAGGGGCCGCAGGATTGGCCGCAGCATGGCTCGGCTTCGCCGGCCTTGCCCCCGCGCGCGCCGCCGCGCCGCCGCCGCAACCGGCACAGGGGCCGGGCGGCGTCGGAGACCGCTCCGCGACGATCGTCAAGCGGGCCGTCGGCCGGGCGAGCGCGGCGACCTTCGCCTTCTACGCGGCGGGCGCCGCCCCCGCCGAGGGCCGCCCCGTCGTGATCTTCCTGCATGCCTGGGGCGCGCCGAACCCGCAGAGCTACGGCGCCTGGATCGACCACCTCGCCCGGATGGGCAATCTCGTCCTGTTTCCCCGTTTCCAGGAGGTGAACCGGACCCGTCCCGCCGACGCCACGGCGAATGCCGAGAGTCTTCTCAAGGCGGCGCTGGCCGAACTCGCGAGCGATCCCGATGCGAAGCCGGACCCGAAGCGGGTCGCCGTGATCGGGCATCTGGCAGGAGCGCCGTTGGCGTTGAACCTCGCCGCGGGGGCCAAGGAGCAGGACCTGCCGGCGCCGAAGCTCGTCTTCGCCGTGATGCCGGGCGGCATCGCGAGCAACCCGAAGGCCCGCGGCATCGCCCTGAAGGACCTCGCCGCGATCCCCGCCGGCACGATGGTGATCACCGTCATCGGCGACAGGGATGCCCGTGCGGCCGACGCCGCCGCCCGCCGCATCCTGCGCGAGGCGAGCGCCGTGCCGCCCGAGCGCAAGCTGTTCGTGCGGGCCCTCTCGGACGACCACGGGTTTCCGGCGCTGACCGCGACGCTCGCGGCGCCGGCCGGCGTCGAATCCGGGTACGACGGGGGTGCGATCAAGCTGCCGCCCGACCCCAAGGATCAGAAGGCGCCCCCCTTCAAGTGGTCGGCCGACATGGCGCTGACGGGCGAGCAGCAGACGCTGGTCTCCCAGATCAACAATGCCCGCACCGACGCGCTGGACTACCTCGCCTTCTGGAAGACGTTCGACCTCGCCGCCGCGGCGGCCTTCTCGGGCGCCGATGCCGGAGCGCTCAAGAACAACGCCCGCTTCAGCGACATGGAGCGCTGGACCGACGGATGGCCGGTGAAACGCCTCGCCGTCGAGACGCCGCGGGCCGCCCCCCAGCCCGCTCCGACGCCCGCGGCGAGCAGCACCGCCCCGGCGGCCCGTAGTTCTACGGCACCGGCTCGCCGCTGAGCAGAATGTCCCTCGAGAGATCCGCCTGATCGACGATGAAGCTGTTCCACTCGCATTTCTCGCCCTTCGTGCGCAAAGTCATGGTCTGCGCGCACGAACTCGGTCTCGCGGACCGGATCGAGCTTCTGCCGAGCGCCGTTCATCCGACGAACCGTGACGGCAAGGTGCTTGCGCATCACCCGCTCGCCCAGGCGCCGACGCTCCTCGACGATGCCGGCGAGGCGGTGGCGGACAGCCGGGTCATCTGCGAATACCTCGACGCGCTGGGCGGGGACCGCCTCTTTCCCGCAGCCGGACCCGAGCGCTGGCGCGCCCTCAACGAGCAGTCGGTCGCGGACGGGCTCCTCGATGCGGCCCTCCTCATCCGCTATGAGTTGACCGCACGACCGGACGCCGAGCACTCCGCCGCTTGGATCGCGGGTCAGCAGGCGAAGATCGGGAGCAGCCTCGCCTGGTTCGAGGCACGGGCCGAGGGTTTCGGCGAGCGCCTCGACATCGGGACGATCGCGACGGCCGTCGCGCTCGCCTATCTCGACCTGCGCTTCGCGGAGTTCGCCTGGAGCGCGCAGCATCCGCGCCTCGCCGCGTGGTACAGGGCGTTCGCCGAGCGGCCCTCGATGCAGCTGAGCCGTCCGCCGGCCGGCTGATGCGTCGTCGCTCTGCATGATCCGGCCAATTCGGCCGCCATCCCGGATGGGCCGAGGCGCGGGGAGCGTTGCTCGGAAGGGCCGACCTGCTTGGCTGTCTCGGCGCGCAGCGGCCAGATCAATCTAAAGTGGTGTTAAGCGCTCAAGCTTAAATCGTCGGGTGAGTGCGCAATGGCGCAGCTCTTGCTACGCTTGGCATCTCATTCGTGGGATGCGCAGCCATGCCCGATTTCGTCGCCGCCCTCACCGCCGCCGCCGCGTTTTGCCTCGGCCTGATTGCCCTCAACGCCCTGACCCGCCTCGCCCTGATCTGTCAGGTGGCGCCCAGCGACCTCGCCGAGAACGGATTCGTGCAATTCGGGGGCGCCGTCATCCTGGCACGCGCCGCCTATCGGCGGGCCCCGCTTGCCGTCAGAGCCGAGGTCGAGCGCTGAGGCCGGCTTGAAAAGGAAACGGCCGGGCCACGAGGCCCGGCCGCTCCTGGCTTCCGATCTGCTCGGGCCTCAGGCGGCCTTGGCGCTCGACTGACGCTCCTTGAGGAAGTGCCAGAACTCGACGCCCTCGCGCAGTCGGCGCTTCATCATGTCCGGCGAGCGGACCATCTCGCCGACGATCGAGGCGATCTTCGGGGCGCGGAAGTAGAACTTCTTGTAGAAATCCTCGACCGAGTTGAAAATCTCGGTGTGCGAGAGGTGCGGATAGTGCAGCGGCGCCACCTGCACCCCGTTCTCGTCGACGAGCTCGGCGTTCTCCACATCGAGCCAGCCGTTCTCGACCGCCTGCTTGTAGAGGAAGGTGCCGGGGTAGGGCGCCGCGAGCGAGACCTGAATCGTGTGCGGGTTGATCCGGGTGGCGAACTTGATCGTCTCCTGGATCGTCTCCTTCGACTCGCCCGGCAGGCCGAGGATAAAGGTGCCGTGGATGGCGATGCCGAGTTCGTGGCAATCCTTGGTGAACTTCTCGGCCACCTCGACGCGCATGCCCTTCTTGATGTTGTGAAGGATCTGCTGGTTGCCCGACTCGTAGCCGACGAGGAGGAGGCGCAGGCCGTTGTCGCGCAGGACCTTCAGGGTCTCGCGCGGCACGTTCGCCTTCGCGTTGCACGACCACGTGACGCCGAGCTTGCCGAGTTCGCGGGCAATCTCTTCCGCGCGGGGCAGGTTGTCGGTGAAGGTATCGTCGTCGAAGAAGAACTCCTTCGTCTGCGGGAACGCCTTCAGGCAGTACTTGATCTCCTCGATCACGTGGCCGACCGAGCGGGTCCGGTAGGTGTGGCCGCCTACCGTCTGCGGCCACAGGCAGAACGTGCAGCGGCTCTTGCAGCCGCGGCCGGAATAGAACGAGATATAGGGGTGCTTCAGGTAGCCGATGAAGTAGTTCTCCATCACGAGATCGCGCTTGTAGACGCTCGTGACGAAAGGCAGCTGATCCATGTCTGTCATGATCGGACGGTCTTCGTTGTGCACGATGACGCCCGAGGCATTCCGATAGGACAGGCCCTTGATCTTGGACATGTCGATCCCGTCGGCGACGTCCTTGATCGTGAAGTCGAACTCGTTGCGAGCCACGAAATCGACCGCGGGCGCCTGGGCGAGACTGCCGGCGGCATCGACCGCGACCTTGGCGCCGATCAGGCCGGCCTTTAGGTTCGGGTTCTCGGCCTTCAGCGCCTCGATGGTCTTCACGTCCGACTTGAAGGACGGCACCGAGGTGTGGAGCACGACGAGGTCGAAATCCTTGGCCTGGCCGCGGATCTCGTCGAGCTTGGTCTTGTGCGGCGGGGCGTCGATCAGCTTCGAGTTCTCGACGAGCGCCGCCGGCTGCGCGAGCCAGGTCGGATACCAGAACGACTTGATCTCGCGCTTGGCCTGATAGCGGGAGCCGGCGCCCCCGTCGAAGCCGTCGAAGGTCGGTGCCTGGAGGAAGAGCGTGCGCATGGGGTTCAAGGCCTCAGTGCAATGCGAGACGAAGTCAGACGAAGCGAAGATCAGACGGAGGTGGCTTCAGCATCGCGGCTGAGCGTCGCCTCCGGAATAAGCGTTCCGTCCGCAACGACGCGATAATCGTGACCTTTCCATGTCACCGCACCCGAGACGAAGCTCCACGAGAAGTTCGCGAAGGAGAGCATGTCGCGAATCGGCAACAGCCAGTAGGCGTGCGGCTCCAGCCCAAAAGCGCGCTCGAGCCGGACGCAGAGCAGGATGCGGCAGGCCAGCGCCAGGGCGGCCACGACGAGGGCGCTGTGGCCCGCCCCCGGCAGCAGCGCGCCGATCAGCGCCAGCGGGAAGGCGTGGGTGACGACGGAACCGGCATAGCCGGCCGGATCGACGTTGCGGATCGTGCGGTTCCAGCGCAGCTCGTGCCGCCAGAGGCCGGACATCTCGGTGTCGACGCAGGTATGCCCGATCGTGAAGTTTGGGATCGCCACCTCGCCCACATGGATGCGCAGGGCCTCGCCGATCGCGTAATCGTCGGCGAGATCGTCGCGAAACGCCTCGAAGCCACCGATCGCGGAGAGCGCGGTGCGGCGGAAGGCGATGGTCGAGCCGAAGCAGGGCTTGGCGAGCTTCAGCGCCGTGCCCATCACCACGTTCGGCAGGAATTGTACGTCTATGGCGAGGCCGGAGAGGTGGGCATGGATCCCGCGGTGGGCCGGCACGCCGTGATAGAGGCAAGTGACGCCGCCGATGCCGGGCGCGGAGAGCTCGGCGACCACCCGCTCCAGGTAGTCGGGCCGCACCACCATGTCGCTGTCGGCGAGCACGATCACGTCATTGGCGATCAGAGCCGACATGTTGATCAGGTTCGAGACCTTGCGGTTCGAGCCGTGCTGGCGTGCATCGATCACGAGGTCGATGCGCGCGGACGGATGCGCCTCCTGCAGGCGGCGCACGACGCCGATCGCCGGGTCGGCCGCGTTCTGCACGCCGAAGACGATCTGGACCAGGCCCGCGTAATCCTGCCGGCAGAACGTCTCCAGGTTCTCGTAGAGGTTCGGCTCCATGCCGCAGAGGGGCTTGAGCATCGTGACCGAGGGTCGCGCCGCATCCGCGGCGAGGCGGGCCGGGATGCGAGCGGCGAAGCGGCCGGCGAGGAGGGCCGCGATGAGCCCGTAGCCGCAACCGGCGAGCGCGAGGACGAGAAGGATCGGCGAGAGCCAGGTCAGGTCCATGAGGGACATCGCTCGGTCACGGAAGGGAGGGGGCGCGCCGGTAGGCGCGGCGTCAGAGGTGTGACGTGTCGGCTTCGTTCAAGGCGCTGGTTTGGCGGCGAGCATCTTGTCCGTGCGCTCGCGCAGGAATTTGAGCAGCCCGTCCGCGCCACCGGCCTTCAGCGGCTCGGCGAAGCTCGTGCGCTGCGCGGCGACCTCGCTGACGTTGCCGTTCAGAAGGACGTCCTGGATGCGGTTGCCCGCATTCACCACGAAGTCGACGTCGGAATCCTCCCCGCCCGCATTCGCCACCCGCGTGCGGACGACGCGGGCGCCGCCGCGGGCCTCGCTCTTCGGGTTGACGTCGAACTTGCCGCCGATCGCCTCGGACAGGCGCGTGGCGTAGGTCGCGATGAAGTGTTGCGCGAAAGCCTCGGTCAGGGCCGTCTGCTGGTCGGCCGCAAGGCCCTTCCACTTCGGGCCCACGGCGACGCGGACCATGGCCGGAAAGTCAAAGCTCTCGCGCATCGGGCCGGAGATGGCATCCGCCCGGGCCTTCACGTCGCGGGACCCGTCCTTCAGCGCAGCCTCGTAGCTGGTGTACAGGGACTGCACCGTCTTGGCGGCCGGATCGTCCGCGGCCCGCGCGGTGGGCGCTGCCGCCAGGACGGCGACGCAGACGAGCGCGGCCAGGAATTCGCGGATCAGGCGCACTTCTTCAGGTCTCCCCGCTCGGCCTCGCTCAACGAGGGGGCGTAGGCGTTGCGCGGCGGGGCGTAGCTGTAGAGCGGCCCCAAGGTCGCGGGCTGGAGCACCGCCCCGAGGCGGCGTCCGAGTTCGGCGGCGCGCTCCTCGCTCTCCTCGGCCTCGGTGCCACGCTCCATCAGGTGCCACGCGATGAGGCCCGGCACGCCGACGAGGAGGTCGGCGAGGCGCTTGACGAGCGACAGGGCGAGCGCCGCCTCGGCCGGGATCCCGAAGATCGCGCAGAGGGCGATCAGGCCGCCCTCCTGCGCCCCGAGGGCACCGGGCACCGCGAAGGCGGCGCCGCGCACGGCCTGGGCGAGGCTCTCGATGATCACGGCCTCGGCGAAGCTCACCGGATAGCCCATGAAATGCAGGCAGACATAGACTTCGAGCGTGCCGATGAGCCAGCCGACGAGGTGGATCGCGATGCCGGAGAGGATTCGGGTAGGCTGGCCGTAGAGCCGGCGCAGGTTGTCGTAGAGCACGTCGATGGCGCCGAGCGCGCGCCACTCGCGGCCCGAGGCGAACCGGCTGACAAGGGCCTGGATCAGGCGATGCCCGGAGCGGCGCTGGATCAGATAGAAGGCACCGACCGCCGGGGCGGCGATGGCGAGCCCACCCGCGACCGCACGGACCACCGGCCCGTCACCCGCCAACCAGACGAGGATGCCGAGGCCGGCCACCGTGAAGAGGAGCTGCGTCAGCGCCTGCGTCATCAGGTCGACGAACATGCTGGCGCCGGCGAGCCCCCCGGTGACGCCGCGGCGCGTGAGGAGGCGCGCCCCGACGAAGTCGCCGCCCACGGTCGCCACGGGCAGAAGCGTGTTGATGCCCTCGCGCACGAAGCGGAGGTTCACGCAGGCCGGAAGAGCCGGACGCTCCATTTTCGGGAAGATCACGAACCAGCCGAGGCCGGCCCACGCGACGGCGACGGCGCGCGCCGCCACGACGAACAGGGCACCCCAGCCCGCGCTCACCACCGCGGCCGCCACATCCTCAAGACCCGAGGACAGGAACAGGCCGACGACCGTGCAGAGTCCGACGATGAGAGCCAGGGTCGTCAGGCGCTTCATGATCCTCTTTCGGGTTCGTCGAAGGCTGAAATGCTGAATTCCCGCCGTGATTCCGACGGAAAAAAATCGCCGGGAGCGAGGAGCATCTCGGCAAGTTGCAGCTTTGGTCAGCGTTGTCTATCACCCGGGAGACACACCGCGGTCCAAAGCGGCACAGGGGCGAAATGCCTCCCGAAGAACTGCTGCGGGAACGCCGAAGGGGACTGACCGATGGATCGCGAATCACACATCACGGCCGGCGAGGCCGTGCTCGACGACGCTCACGCCGGTGCCTTCAACGGCCACAATCAGGGCAGCGCGGGCGTGCCGGCGCCTCAATCCCCGGTAATGGCCTGGAACGAGTGGGATCCGCTGGAGGAGGTCATCGTCGGCTCGCTCGACGGCGCGACCATCCCGACCCACCATCTCACGGTGATTTTCAACCTGCCGCGGGCAGCGCAGCCCTTCTACCGGTTCGCGAGCGGCTGGCGCTATCCGAAGTTCATGAAGAAGCTCGCCCAGGCCGAGCTCGACAATTTCATCGGCATCCTGGCCGGCGAGGGCGTGAAGGTGCGCCGCCCCGACAGCGTCGACTTCTCGCGGAAGTTCAAGGCGCCGCGCTGGTCCTCGCGCGGCTTCTGCGTGGCCTGCCCGCGCGACCCCTACCTCGTGATCGGTGACGAGATCATCGAGAGCCCGATGTGCTGGCGCTCCCGCTACTTCGAGGGGGATGCCTACCGCTCCCTGTTCAAGGAGTATTTCCGCGCCGGCGCCCGCTGGACCTCGGCGCCGCGGCCCCAGCTCACCGACGATCTCTACAACTACGATTATCGGGTGCCGAACCTGAAGGCCGGCGAGCCGATGCAGTTCACCGTCAACGAGTTCGAGCCCGTCTTCGACGCGGCCGATTTCGTGCGCTGCGGGCGTGACCTTTTCGTCACGCGCTCCAACGTCACGAACCTGATGGGCATCGAGTGGCTGCGCCGCCACCTCGGGCCGGGCTTTCGCATCCACGAGATCGAGAGCCGTTGCCCGCAGCCGATGCACATCGACTCGTCGTTCATGCCGCTGGCGCCCGGCAAGGTGCTGGTCAATCCGGACTACGTCGATGTCGAGCGCCTGCCGGCGGTCCTCAAGAAGTGGGACGTCCTGATCGCGCCGCGCCCCGACCCCGTCGCGGGCTTCATGAGCAAGATCTCGATGTGCTCGCCCTGGACCTCGATCAACGTGCTGATGCTCGACGAGAAGAAGATCGTCGTCGACGCGAGCCAGCCGACCTTGATCAAGGCCCTGAAGGATTGGGGCTTCGATCCGATCCCGGCGCCGTTCCTGTCCTACGGCCCGTTCGGCGGCTCCTTCCACTGCGCGACGCTCGACGTGCGCCGCCGCGGCACGCTGAAATCCTACTTCTGAGACGGGGGCGGTCGAGACCGCCCGCGACACGCACGTCGTTCCAGGTTCCGGGGCCTCGCCTTCGCGGCGGCCCCGGCGAGGAGATCCCGTGAAGCGGTTGGTGGTCACGGCTGACGATTTCGGCCTGAGCCTTCAGGTCAACGAAGCGGTGGAGCAGGCGCACCGCGAAGGAATCCTCACCGCCGCGAGCCTGATGGTCTCGGCGCCCGCGGCCGCCGACGCGATCGAGCGGGCTCGGCGCCTGCCGTCGCTCCGGGTCGGGCTACACCTCGTCCTCGTCGAGGCGTGGCCGACCCTACCGGCCGTCGAGCTTCCCGATCTCACCGACGCGGCCGGGCTGATGCGCCGGGACATGGAGCGGCTCGGGCTCGACCTCGCCCTGAGACCCGCCGCGCGACGGCAGCTCTCCGCCGAGATCGGGGCCCAGTTCGAGGCCTTCCGCGCCACCGGGCTGCCGCTCGATCACGTCAACGCCCACAAGCACTTCCACGTGCATCCGCTGATCGCGGGCGCCGTGCTGAGGATCGGGCGCGCCTTCGGCATGCGGGCGCTCCGCGTCCCCCGCGAGCCCCGTGAGATCCTGCGGCGGGCGGAACCCGGCTCGAATCCACGACCGGCCCTCGACATCGCGCCCTGGGCCGCGCTCCTCGCCGTACGCGCCCGCGCCGCCGGCCTCCTGATCCCGGACCGGACGCTTGGCTTGGCCTGGTCCGGCGCCATGAATCCGGCCCGCGTGGCGGCCCTGCTGTCGCAGCTGCCGGAGGGGCTGACGGAGCTATACACCCATCCGGCCACGGCGGGTGGCTTTCCCGGCGAGGCGCCGGGCTACGCCTACGCGGCGGAGCGGGACGCACTCACGGCGCCAGAGGCGCGGCAGGCGGTGGAACGGGCCGGAGCGATCCGCGGCGGGTTCTCGGATTTCGCGCGCTGACGCGCGCGCGGCGAACGTCGCCGCCGAGGGATGATCCTGGGTGCCGCCGCCTGGCAGGACGTGGCCGTCGAGGATCGACCTCGCGATGCCGCCCGGCACGGGCAGGGCTTGCGCGCGGTGCGGTCCGGCCGCACCGCGCGTCGTTCGATGGCCTACTTCGCCAGCGCCGCCTCGGAACGCTTCGGCATCATCGCGTCGTCGTCGATGGTCTTCGCTTCGGGCCGCTTCGGGTCGGGCTTCTTGGGCGGAGGGCCCAGGAAGGCCGGCACCACGAAGAAGGCCGCGAGCAGGGTGAAGAACAGCGACAGCGCGAGCAGCTTACCCATGCTCGCCGTGCCGGGATGGCTCGACAGGACGAGCGAGCCGAAGGCCGTGCCGGTGGTGAGCGCCGAGAAGAAGATCGCCCGGGTGAGGCTTGAGGCCAGCATGTCGGTCACGCCCGCTCGCCACGCGATCACGTAATAGATGTGGAACGCGACGCCGACCGCGAGCATCAGCGGCAGGGCGATGATGTTGGCGAAGTTGAGCGGCATGCCGACCACGTGGAGCGCCATCAGCGTCCAGAGAGTGGCGAGCACCAGCGGCCCGAGCGTCATCGCGACGTCCCAGGGTTTGCGCAGAGCCACCGAGAGGATGATGAAGATCAGCGCCAGCGCGGTTAGGCCCGCCTGAACGAAGGCCCCGAGGATCGTGTAGCTCGACGCGGTCGTCGCCACCGGCGCTCCGGTCGCGTGCGGCGCCACGGTCTGCACCTCCTTGGCGAAGTTGCGCAGGACCTGATCGTCGTTCGAGTTGCCCTTCGGATGGACCTCGATGCGGGCGCGCCCATCGGCGGCGACCCACTCGGCCTTCACCTGCGGGGGCAGGTTCTCAAGCGTGATCTTCTCCGGGTGGAGCAGGTCGCGCAGTCGCTTCAGCAGGGTCTTCAAGTCGGTGGTCAACGCGACCGAGGCCGCCTCGCGGATCGTGACCGGGGCGTTGGCGAGCTTGTCGAGCGTATTGGCGAGCGCGTCCGCGCTCTTGGCGCCGGGCTCGCTGCCGCCGCCGACCCCGCGCAGGGCGACAGCCGCATCCTTGATCGCCTTCACGTTCTCGGCGTCCGTTGGCGGCGGCGGCTTGCGGCCGGGATTCAAGACGGGATCGAGAAGCTGCGCCGTCTCCTGGATCGTGGCGAGCTTCTGGTCCTGGTCGCGCGGCACGTAGGTGTCGATGCTGTTCATCTCGGCGACGGAGGACAGGGCGCGCAGCTTCTTCATCGTCTCCGGAATGTCGGCGACGGAGGGAACGAGCACGTCGATGATGTTGGGGCTCGTCGCCGGGTCCTTGATCAGGTCGAGATAGGTCGCGATCGACTCGACCTTGGGGCTCCTCAGGTGCATCGGGTTCGAATCGAAGGGCAGCTTCCAGAGGAGCGGCATCCCCGCGAGGGTGATGAGACCGACGCCGGTCAGGACCCATTTGCGGTTGCGGATGATCCACGGATCGACGCCGGACAGCCAGGTCGTCTCGACGGCCTCCTTCTCGCCCCGCGGCTTGAACACGGCAATCAGCGCCGGCAGCAGGGTGAGCGAGAACAGGTAGGCCACGATCATGCCGACGCCGGCGATCAGGCCGAGTTCGGACACGCCGCGGAAGGCGGTCGGCAGGAAAGCGAAGAAGCCGGCGAGCAGCGAGACGGCGGCGAGCGTCAGCGACCAGCCAACGCCCCGCGAAGCCGCCCGGATCGCGGCCTCCAGCGTCGGCTGCTCGTAGCGGTCGGCCCGGTATCGCACGGCGAACTGGATGCCGAAATCGATGCCGAGGCCGACGAACAGAGCCGCGAAGGCGACCGAGATCGGGTTCAGCTCGCCGACCATGAGGAGGCCGAGCGCCGCCGTGACGATGAGACCCGCGAAAGTCGTGATGATCACGGCGGTGACGAGCGGCGCGGAGCGCAGAGCCAGCCACAGGAACAGGACGATGGCGCCGACCGTGACGCTGTTGTTGAGGAAGGCGTCGTCCGACAGCGTAGCGAACTCGTCGTCGGCCACGGCGACCGGTCCGGTCAGCCGCATGCGCAGGCCGTTCGCCTCGTCGATCCTCAGATCCTTGGCGGTGCCGCGGATCAGCTTCGTCGCCTCCGCGCCCGGCTGGAGGGCGTTGAAGTCGAGGACCGGCTGGATGATCACGAACTTACGCAGGTCCGTGACGCGGGTCTCGCCGCCGGAGAGCAGCATCTGCCAGGACATGCGCGCGGGCTTGCCGGCGAGCACCGTCTCCAGCGTGCTGTTGATCTGCGCCATCGGCTTGTCGAGCTCTTCGAGCTTGGCGTCGCCGCTCTTCACGCCACGGGCGCCCAGGCTCAGGACACGCATGATCCCGCGCAGCGACGGGTCAGCCGCGAGGGGGCCGAGCAGGCCCTGCTGCTGGACGAGCTGCTCCGTCGTCTTCTCGAGCTCCGCCTGCGACATCAGCAGGAAGCCGTTCTTGTCGAAGAACGGGCCGCCGTCCGGGCGGTACACGGTCTCGATCAACTTCTTTTGATTGCTCAGCGCCTTGGTCAGCTCGGCGGCGGCCTCCTCGGCCTCCTCCGGCGTCTTCCCGTCGATGACGGCCACCACCGTGTTGGTGCGCTGAGGGAAGGCCTTCTCGTAGTTGATCTCGTCCTGGCGCCAGGATTCCTTCGGATCGATCAGCCGCTCGACATCGGTGTTGATCCGGAACAGATGCGCGGCGGTGCCGGCGCCGACGACGGTCATCAGCGCGACGACCGCGATGACGATCCAGCGACGATGAACGGAAAACGCGACGAGTCGTTCGATCACGAGTATCCTGCCTGCCTAGAGCCCTCACCGGAAACCGGGAGCGGGTGTCCGGTCGAGACCGCGCGACGCAACGGGGAAACGGGGCATCTGCCACGAACCTTGGCTCGCGCAAAATGCCCTGATCGCCGATCCGGCATCTCCGAGACCGGAACGAGTGGCGGGGACGGCCGGTTTCAGCCGCCCGCGCGATACCGGACGCTCGATCCGGCCGCCGACCCTTCGCGGTCGGCCTGCTCAGTAAAGGCCCTGAGCCGCGAATGCAACGCAGGGGCAATTCCAGTGGAAGAGCTGTCTCGAGGTGCGATTTCGCACTGCAGCAAACTTATGCTCAAGCTCAGATCGCTGGTCTGGTCGCATTCCGGACGCAAAGCTGGCATTGGGTCTGCGCACTAGGAAAGACCACCCGGATTGGGATAGGCGTCGGCTCGGAACGCAGTGTGATGACGGGCGCGATCCCGTGATCTGTGGCCCGCTTGCGTCATCGGCCGAAACACGTGCGCCCGCCCGCGTTCGCGGACGGCAATTGAGACCGTTTCCAACCTAGATCGCTGGAATTCGTGTTCTTTTCGCGCTAAGCAGCCCGACAATCTGGGGCCAAAAACAAAGGAGCCGCGTTTTGGGCATTCCCCTCCGGTACGTCGCGAAGATCGGCGGCTACATCCTCAAGCAGCATCTGACGGGCCGCAAGCGCTACCCGCTCGTGATGATGATGGAGCCCCTGTTCCGCTGCAACCTCGCCTGCGCGGGTTGCGGGAAGATCGACTACCCGGACGAGATCCTCAACAAGCGCCTGCCGGTGGCCGACGCGCTGGAATCCGTGCGCGAGTGCGGCGCACCCGTGGTCGTGATCGCGGGTGGCGAGCCGCTTCTCCACAAGGATCTGCCGCAGATCGTTCAGGGCATCATCGCCCAGAAGAAATTCGCCATCGTCTGCACGAACGCACTGCTCCTCGAAAAGAAGATCAAGGAGTACAAGCCGAGCCCCTACTTCACGTGGTCGATCCACCTCGATGGCGACCAGGAGATGCACGACAAATCGGTTTGCCAGCGCGGCGTCTACGACAAGGCCGTCGCGGCCATCAAGACGGCCAAGGAGATGGGCTTCCGGGTCACCATCAACTGCACATTCTTCAACAATTCCTCGCCTGACAAGATCGCGGACTTCTTCGATTCCGTCACCCGCATGGGCATCGACGGCATCACGGTCTCGCCGGGCTACGCCTACGAGCGCGCGCCCGACCAGCAGCACTTCCTGAACCGGAAGGCGACGAAGGACCTGTTCCGGGGCGTGTTCCGCCACGGCAAGGAGAAGGGCCGCGAGAAGTGGACCTTCCAGCAATCGGGCCTGTTCCTCGACTTCCTGGCCGGCAACCAGACCTACCATTGCACGCCCTGGGGCAATCCGACCCGGACCGTGTTCGGCTGGCAGAAGCCCTGCTACCTGCTGGGCGAGGGTTACACCGCGACCTTCAAGGAATTGATGGAGGAGACGGACTGGGATTCGTACGGCACCGGCAATTACGAGAAGTGCGCCGATTGCATGGTCCATTCGGGCTATGAGGCGTCCTCGGTGGTCGATTCCGTGCGCAAGCCCTGGAAACCCGTGCTGCACGCGATCCGCGGCATCCGGACCGAGGGCGAGATGGCGCCCGAGGTCAGCCTGGAGAAGCAGCGCCCGGCGGAGTTCGTGTTCTCGCGCAACGTCGCTCAGAAGCTGTCCGAGATCAAAGCCTCGGGTGCAGACACCAAGCAGGAAGCTCGCAAGCGCACGGCCGCCTGAGGCAGCGCCGAGGTCATCCCAACGAGAAAGCCCCGCGGCGCCGCCGCGGGGCTTTTTTCATGGCGTCCGCCGGCGTCAAAAAGGGACGTGGCTTCCTCGATCTAGGCGACCTCGCGCAGGGGCTCCTCCGCCAACGGGATACCGAGCCCGGGGCCGAGCAGGGCGCGGCAGCGGGCGAGCGACCCGAAGGCGGCCTTCGAATCCCGGGCGAGGCGGACGAGGCCGCCGACCTTGGCCGAACCGCGGGCGAGGGCGGCGAGGACCGCCAGGATATCGGGCTCGCCGTTCGGTTTCAGAGCCTGGGCGGCGAAGGCGGGCAGCGCCCGGTGGGCCGGATCGCAGACCACGCGGATCGCAGCGAAGGGCACGCCGTGCCGCTCGGCAAAGGCGGCAGCGACGTGCGATTCCATGTCGACGGCAGCCGCGCCTGTGCGGGACCAGAGATCGGCCTTTCCCTCTAGGCTCAGCACCGCCGCGTCGACGCCGGCGAGATCGCCGGGGAGGACTTTCAGCCCGGGCCGGGCGAGGCGGGCGAGCAGGGCGGCGGCAATGGATGCGTCGGCCTCGTAGCGGCGGTTGCCGGCCTGCACGGCGGAGGCAATCACCACGTCACCCGGCAGCAGATCCGGATCGAGGCCGCCCGCGATCCCGATGCTGACGACGGCCCGGCAGCCCGGCTGCACGCGCTCGGCCAGCATCGCCTGCAGGCGGTGGGGATTTCCACCCGCGCCGATCGCGGCGACACCGGGACCGGCGGCGAGGCGGCCCTCCTTGGCGAGACCGGTCACGGCGAGCACCGGCAAGGACAGGGCCATCGGGCCTGTGCGAACCGCAACGACGCGGCCGCTCGGGGCTGGCTCGGGCAGAATCATGGAAACCCGGCTGTTCGAGGCTGAACCACCCGGTCGACGGACCGGGCGTGAAGCTCTAGCAGCCTTCATACCAATCCCAATGCGGCCGGCCTGTGGCCAGCCGGCAACAAAGCGCGCCGAAGGCGGTCGGGAGTGCCCCGGATGCTCGCCGCCCGGTCACATCCCGAAGGCGACCTCACGGCTGTTGCTCCGCTTGAGGTTGCGGTAGCGCGCCATGGCCCAGAGGGGGAAGAACTTCGAGTAGCCGTGGTAGCGCAGGTAGAAGACGCGGGGGAACCCGGTCGCGGTATAGCGCTCCTCGGTCCAGAAACCGTCCGCACCTTGCGTGCGGGCAAGGTAGTTGATGCCCCGCGTCACCGCTGGCTCGTCGTTGGCGCCCGCGGCCATCAGGGCCAGTAGGGCCCAGGCCGTCTGCGAAGCGGTGCTGTAGCCGGGCTCGAAAGCCGGATCGATCTTGTAGCTCGACGCGTCCTCGCCCCAGCCGCCGTCCGGGTTCTGGATGCTGATGAGCCACGTCACGGCCCGGCGCACCTCCGGGGAATTCGGGTCGATGCCGGCGGCGTTGAGGGCGCACAGCACCGACCACGTACCGTAGATGAAGTTCATGCCCCAGCGGCCGTACCAGCTGCCGTCCTTCTCCTGCTCCTTGAACAGGTAGGCGACGCCCCGGTCGAGAGCCTGCGAGGTCTCGCGGGTCTCGCCGAGTTGCGCCAGCATCGAGACGACGCGGGCCGTCACGTCTGCGGTCGGCGGGTCGAGAAGCGCCCCATGATCCGAGAACGGGATGTGGTTGAGGTACATGTGGTTGTTGTCTGCATCGAACGCGGCCCAACCGCCATCTTTCGACTGCAGGCCTTCGACCCATTCGCGCGCCCGGGCGATCGACGCGCTGTAATCGGGCATGTCGGCCACCAGCCCGTGCTGGCGCATGGCGCGGTTCATCGCCATGACCACGACTGCCGTATCGTCGAGGTCGGGGTAGTGGGCGTTCGCGTACTGGAACGCCCAGCCGCCCGGCCGAACGTTCGGTTTCGCCGCCGCCCAATCGCCGACGATGTCGAGGACCTGCCGGGGCTTCAGCCAGTCGAGGCCGTCGCGCGCCTGCCGCTCGGCGTCGGAGCCACCGGCTTCGAGCAGCGCGTGGCTGGCGAGCGCCGTGTCCCATACGGGCGAGACGCAGGGCTGGACGTAGGCCTCGTGGTCCTTCTCGACGACGAGCTTCTCGATGGCGTCGCAGGCGATGCGGACCTGCGGGTGATCGGCCGGGTAGCCCATCACCTCGTACATCAGCACCGAGTTGACCATGGCGGGGAAGATCGCGCCGAGCCCGTCCTCACCGTTCAGGCGCTCGCTGACCCAGGCGACCGCCTTCTCCTCGGCGCGCAGGCGCGGCGTCTTCGGGAAGTAGTTCTCGACCTTCTGCAGCACCCGGTCGATGCCGCCGAAGATCGGCGTCCAGGGCCAAGTGGCGTGCGGTGAGCCGGGCCAGGTGCGGACGTGCTCGGGCGGGGTGACGAACAGCTCCTGAACGCCGATCCCGCGCGGGTTCCGGGCCCGCGGCTTCTCAGCCTGCAGGACGAACATGGGCACCATCACGCAGCGCGCCCAGTAGGAGACCTTGTCGAGGTGGAAGGGGAACCACGTCGGGAGGAACATGACCTCGACGGGCATCACCGGCACCGCGGCCCACGGTACCTCGCCATAGAGGGCAAGCAGGAACCGCGTGAAGACGTTGGCGTTCGCGGCGCCGCCACGGGACAGGATCGCCTCGCGCGCCCGACGCATGTGGGGCGCCTCGATGTCGTCGCCGATCATCTTGAGGGCGAAATACGCCTTCACGCTGGCGCTGATGTCGAAGGGACCGTCGTGGACGAGGGCCCAGCCGCCATGCTTGCCCTGCGTCCGGCGCAGGTAATTTCCGATCTTGGCCTCAAGGCCGGCGCGCGGCGTGGTCGCGCGGAACTGATGGAACAGGATGTACTCAGAGGGGATGGTCGCGTCGGCCTCGAGTTCGAAGCAGATATGCCCGTCCGCGTGCGCGAGGCGCGTGAGCGCCCGCGTCGCGTTGACCACCCCGCGCTCGACGTCGTCCAGGGAGATGTCCTGGGTCTTCGGGCGCTGCAGCGCCTCGACCTTGCTCACAGCCTCTCGCATCATCCTCGCCTCAGCGGCTCCTCGAAAGGATGCCCTATGACTCAAGCTGCGCCGCGCCCCAGTGCCGGATCGCACATCAGGGCAAGCGCAGCGGTCTTGCCGGAGCGAATCGCTCCCTCGATCGTCGATGGCAGGCCGGTCGCGGTCCAATCGCCCGCCAGGACGAGATTCGTCTGCGCGGTCACGGCCTTCGCGCGCCGGGCGGCCTCGGCCGGCGTCGCCGCGAAAGTCGCGCGCTTCTCCTTGACGATCTGCCAGCTTGGCAGTTCCGGAGCAAGGCAGTCGAGCTTTGCGATTTCGCCCCAGATCTGTCGGGCGAGATCCTCGCGCGGCACGTCGAGAAGCCTGTCGGCGCCGCTTATCGTCACCGAATAGCGGTCCGGATAGGCGAACAGCCACTCGGTGAGCCCGTTCACCACGCCGAGAACGAGCGGGCGTCCGGGCTTCGGAACCACAGCGAAATGCGCGTTGACGATGGACCGGAAGCTCTGCGGCGCGGCGAGGCCCGGCAGCAACTCGGCCGCGACCCAGGGCGGCAGGGCCAGCACGACCGAATCGTCGGCGGCCAGTTCCACCGGCTCGTCGGTGAAATCGAGCCGGTCGATCCGCCCGGCACCGAAGCCGAGGCCGCGCAGGCGCCGGCCGAACCGGATCTCGGCCCCCTTGCCTTCCAGGTAGGCGACGGCCGGATCGACGAAAGCCGCCGAGAGGCCGGCGACCGCGACGAGGGGGCGGCAGGCGGAGCCGCCCGCGCCCAGCGTCTCACGCAGGATCGTGGCGGCGAGCCCGACATCGCTCTCGCGGGGGTCGGTGTTGAGGGCCGCGAGCAGGACGGGGTTCCAGAGCCGCTCGTAGAGCAGGCCCTCGCAGGCCATGCTCTGCCCGATCGTGCCGCCGGCGCCGTCCGCCTTGCCGGAGGCGGCCTTGAGGATGCCCAAGGGAGCAAGGTAGTCGCGGGCGCGGCTGCCCGGCACGCGGCGGGCGCGGCTCAGGATCCACCAGGGCAGGCGCCCGGCATTCGGGCGCAATTGCCAGCGCTCACCGGTCTTCAGGTCCGCGAAGTCGAACGCGGCCTCGTCCGGGCCGGTGAGCGCGTCGGCGGGCGCGCCGACCGTGCGCATGAAGCCGAGCGCGTCGGCATTGCCCGACAGGAGGAGGTGGTTGCCGTTGTCGATCGTGAGGCCGAGGCTCGGATCGTAGTAGGAGCGGCAGCGCCCGCCCGCCTGCTTGGCGGCCTCGTGCAGGACCACGCGACGCCCGCGCTCGGCGAGCGAGACGGCCGCGGAGAGGCCGGCCAAGCCGGCCCCGACGACGTGGACGGTGCCCATCAGACGATCCCGTGGCGGAGCGCGACGGCCAGCAGCGCGAGCTTGCCGGGCTTCACCCGGGCGCGGGGCGCCGACCAGCCGCGCTTCAGGAGCGCGTCGAGGTAGAGCCGGTAGGCCGCTGCCATGAGGCGGGCGGCCTTCGTGGCCTTGCGGGGCGAGCGGCCGATGATCTCCCACGTCGCCCGGTAATGGGCGTCGGCCTCCGCGGCCAGGGCCGCGCAGACCTCGCCGATGCGCGGATGCTGGATCGCGGAGCGCGGCGTCGGCGCCTTGAGGCCGATCCGGGCGAGCTTCTCGCGCGGCAGGTAGAGACGCCCACGCTCCGAATCCTCGTCGATGTCGCGCAGGATGTTGGTGAGCTGCAGGGCCCGGCCCTGATGCCAGGCGAGGCGAATCCCGTCCTGCTCCGGCATGCCGAAGATGCGCACGGACAGGCGTCCCACCGCGCTCGCCACCCGGTCGCAGTAGAGGTCGAGTGTGGCCTCGTCGGGCGCCACGATATCCTCGAAGGCGTCCATGGCCATGCCATCGATCACGGCGTGAAAATCCTCGCGGCGGAGGTCGTAGCGCGCCACCGGCACGATGAGGTCGCGCACGCGGCCGGGGGGCTTGCCCGCGTAGAGGGCATCGATGTCGGCGCGCCAATGGTCGAGCTCGGCGGCGCGGATCTCGGCCGGCCCGCCATCGTCGGCGACGTCGTCCACGGCCCGGCAGAAGGCATAGACGGCGTACATCGCTTCGCGCCGCTCCTTCGGCAGCAGCCGCATCGCCGTGTAGAACGAGGATCCGGCCGCCGGCAGGGCAGGGGCCGCCCCGGGCGCGCTGTCGGGCATGGGCGTCGCTGTGGCGCTCATTGCGAAGCTTCCTGGAGGGCGCGCAGGCTGCGGCCGCGGAAGGGACGGCGGGCGAGGCTGCCGACGATCCCGCCGAGCGCCGTCAGCGCGAAGCCGGCCTTGCCGTGATGGACCTTCTCGGAGAGGGGGTCGCGATCGAGGAGGCCGCGGGTCAGCACGATGGCGAGCCGATGGATCGCGGCGATCTCCAGGGACAGCCGCAGATCGTCGATCAGGCTCGGCAGCACGGCGCCCTCGTCGAGGAGGAGCAGCGTGCGGGCCGCGAGATCGCGGATCACGCCGCGCAGTTCCGGGCTCGCCCGGTCGGCGCCGAGCATCTCGACGGTCGCGCCGTGCAGGTCGAGATAGTCCTGCGGGATGTAGACCCGGTCGAGATTGCGGTAATCCTTGTCGCAATCCTGCAGGTGATTCAGGATCTGCAGGGCCGCGCAGATGGCGTCCGAGGCCGCCCAGACCCGGGCCGGATCCTCGCCGTGCACGTCGAGGACGTAGCGGCCGACCGGCATCGCCGAGTAGCGGCAATAGTGGATCAGCTCGTCCCAGTCCGCGTAGCGGCTCTTGCGCGCATCCATCCGGAAGGCGTCGAGGAGTTCGAGCGCGTGGGTCGGCGGCAGGCTCCGGGACGCGAGCTCAAGCCGCAAGGGCTCGGCTTCCGAATCGGTGGGTCCCCGTCCGGTCAGGGCGTCGGCGAGACCGTCGAGGAGCGCGATCTTGCGCTCGGGCGTCAGGTCGGCATGGTCCGCCACGTCGTCGCCCGCGCGCACGAAATGGTAGAAGGCGAGGATCGCCCCCCGGTGGCGCGGGTGGATCAGGTGGGAGGCGACGGGGAAGTTCTCGTCGCGGTGCCCCTTGCCCGAGCGGGTCTCGGTCGCGGTCTGGAGGCTCGCGCTCATCGCAGGTACCCCGCACCGCGAAACCACTGGATCGCGTCCGACAGCCCTTCCCGGTAGGGCCGGGCGGTGTAGCCGAGCTCGGCGCGCGCCTTGGCGTCCGAGAAGAACATCCGGTAGCGGGCCATGCGGATGCCATCGATCGTGGCGAGTGGCGCCTTGCCGGTGACCCGCGCCATCAGCTCGGAGACGACGGCCACCGGGTATGTCGCCACCCGAGGCAGCCGGATCGTCGGTGCTTTCCGGCCGACCAAGCCGGCGATGTCGGCGAGCATCTGAGCGAGCATCACGTTCTCGCCCCCGAGGATGTACTTCTCGCCCACGCGCCCCTTCCGAAGTGCTAGCAGATGACCTGCGGCGACGTCGTCCACATGGGCGAGGTTAAGGCCCGTATCGACGAAGGCCGGCATCCGGCCGAGCGCGGCTTCCAGGATGATCCGCCCGGTCGGCGTTGGCTTCACGTCGCGGGGCCCGATCGGGGTCGAGGGATTGACGATCACGGCCGGCAGGCGATCGCGCGTCACCATCTCGTCGACAACCCGCTCGGCCACGACCTTGCTGCGCTTGTAGGCGCCGATCGCGGTTTCGGGGGTCAGCGGACGCGTTTCGTCGGCCGACGTGCCGTCGTCGTGCGGTTTGATCGTGGCGACGCTCGATGTGTAGACGATCCGCTCGACCCCGGCCTTCAGCGCTTCCTCCATCAGGATGCGCGTGCCGTCGCGGTTCGTGCGGACGATCTCCTCCATGTCCGGCGCCCAGAGCCGGTAATCGGCCGCCGCGTGGACGAGATAGCGCTGTCCCCGCATCGCGGCGGCGACCGCATCGCGATCGCGCATGTCGCCGATCGCGCGCTCGACGTCCGGCCAGACGAGGTTGGTGTTCGGGCTCGTGGCTCGCACGAGGATGCGGACGGGAAAGCCCGCGTTGCGGAACACGTCGACCAGGGCAGCGCCGAGGAATCCGCTCGCGCCCGTGATCAGCACGGGGCCGGGATCGGAGAGTCCGGTCTCTGTCGCCTCTGCCATCGCTCTCGTTTCGTCACGGATTGCAGCCGCGGCAGGGCGCCGTCACCCCTGACGCCGCGACGCGCCGCGCGCTTGTGTCATCGAACGTCGGAAGGAACAAGGATCGGGCGGCCACACGCGGCCGCAGCCAGCAGGCCGCCCGGTCACGGAAGTCAGGCGAGGCGCAGACGGTTCGTGCGGCTGTCCTGTCGTTCGGGGATTGTGTTCTGGACGAGGGTGACGATGGCGGCGGCGTCGAGGCCGGCCTCCGCGTACATCCGGTCCGGCGCGTCGTGGTCCTGATAAGCGTCCGGCAGCGTCATCGTCCGAACCCGCACCCGGCCCGTGTCCAGCACGCCCCGCGCCGACAGAAGATGCAGCACCATCGCACCGAACCCGCCGACCGACCCCTCCTCCAGCGTCACCACAACCTCGTGCGTGCCCGCCAGATCCAGCAGAAGCGCCTCGTCCAGCGGCTTGGCAAACCGCGCATCCGCCACGCTCACACCGATCCCCAACCCCTCCAGCACGTCCGCCGCCTTCACAGCCTCCGCCAGACGCGTGCCCAAGCTCACCAGCGCCACCCGCGCCCCCTCCGGACGCCGGATCACCCGGCCCCGGCCGATCGCCAGGGCCTCGCCCCGCTCCGGAAGGTCCACCCCCACCCCCTCGCCGCGCGGGTAGCGCAGCGCGATCGGGCCCGTGTCGTGCGCATGCGCCGTCGCCACCATGTGCACCAGCTCCGCCTCGTCGGCGGCCGCCATCACCGTCATGTTCGGCAGGCAGCACAGATACGCCAGGTCGAACGCCCCCGCATGCGTCGCCCCGTCCGCCCCCACCAGACCCGCCCGGTCCAGGCAGAACCGCACCGGCAGGTTCTGCAGCGCCACGTCGTGCACCACCTGGTCGTAGGCCCGCTGCAGGAAGGTCGAGTAGATCGCCACGAACGGCTTGTAGCCCTCCGTCGCCAGACCCCCGCAAACGTCACCGCGTGCTGCTCGGCGATCCCCACGTCGAAGGTCTTGTCCGGATGCGCCTTGCCGAAAATGTCGATGCCCGTGCCCCCCGGCATCGCTGCCGTGATCGCCACAACCTTCGGGTCGGCGTCCGCCGCCTTGACCAGGCTCTCGCCAAACACCCGCGTGTAGGCCGGCGCGTTCGGCTTGGCCTTGGCCTGCACCCCGGAGACCACGTCGAACTTGACCACGCCGTGGTAGCGGTCGGCCGAGGCCTCCGCCGGCGCGTAGCCCTTGCCCTTCTGCGTCACCACATGCAGCAGGATCGGGCCCTGCTCCGAGTCGCGCACGTTCTTCAGGACCGGCAGCAGGTGGTCGAGGTTGTGACCGTCCACCGGGCCCACGTAGTAGAAGCCGAGCTCCTCAAACATCGTGCCCGAGCCCACCAGCAGGCTGCGGGCGTATTCCTCGGCCCGCGCCGCGCGCTGGTAGAGCGCCTTGGGCAACAGCTTGCCGAGCTGCTTGGCGGTCTCGCGCAAGCTCCGGTAGGTGCCCCCCGAGGCCAGCCGCGCCAGATAGGCCGACATCGCCCCCACCGGCGGCGCGATCGACATGTCGTTGTCGTTGAGCACCACGATCAGGCGCGAGTGCATCGCCCCGGCGTTGTTCATGGCCTCGTAGGCCATGCCCGCCGACATCGAGCCGTCGCCGATCACCGCCACCACGTTGCGGCGCTTCGCGCTCGCGTTGGCCGCCCGGGCCGCCGCCGCGTCGAGGTCGCGCCCCACCGCCATGCCGAGCGCGGCCGAGATCGAGGTGGAGGAATGAGCCGCCCCAAACGGGTCGTAGACGCTCTCCGAGCGCTTGGTGAAGCCCGACAGCCCCCCGCCCTGGCGCAGCGTCCGGATGCGGTCGCGCCGCCCGGTCAGGATCTTGTGCGGGTAGCACTGGTGGCCCACGTCCCAGACGATGCGGTCGTCAGGCGTGTCGAAGACATGATGCAGCGCCACCGTCAGCTCGACCACGCCCAGCCCAGAGCCGAGATGACCGCCGGTCACCGAGACCGCGTCGATCATCTCCGCGCGAACCGCGTCCGCCACACCCTGCAGATCAGCCTCCGCAACACGCCGAAGCGCCGAAGGATCCACAATGCCGTCGAGAGGGGAAGTATCCTGCCGTGCCAATGATCTATACCCGCTTGCTCGTCTCTCACATCGATCCGATGAATGCCGCGTCGGGGTCGGCGCGGACATCGAGTCACCGCAGCGATCGATGAGAATTTCGGTCCTATATACCGATCTCGGCCAGCATTGCCATGGTGCAGCCCTAATCGCCGCGGTGGCATCGGCCCGTCTAGGCTCCCAAACGCTCCGGTTTCAACGTCCATGATTGCGGAGCTGCCGCTACCGGCAGCGCGGGAACGCGCCGGGTGGATGCAACTGAGAGTGCGGCACCTATGAACGAACGGCGCGACGATCAATGTTACTCGACTCGAATTTCCTTGTTCTGCCGCGAGATGAAGGTGCACTTCGGTTCATGATCCGGTCCATTCTCGTGGCCTGCCTCGGCGCGGCCGGGCTGATTCTCCTCGCCGCCTCGGCCGAGGCCGTCGAATCGCGCAGCTCGGAGATCACGTTCGCGTGCGATTTTCTTGGCCGCTGCCCGCTGCAGGCCTCTCCCGGCGCACCCGACCGCGACGTGCAACCCTTCGAAGGCAGCCTCGGCCGCCCCTGCGGCTGGCGCTGGCGGGCGACTCCGTCGGGCTCGAGAAAGGTGCGCGTGTGCTACTGAGGGCGCGGCGAGTCGCAGGGTCGATCGCGGTCGCGCTCATCGCGCTCACCACGTCCAGCGAAGCGGCCGTCCCGGACGGGGCGGAAACCTGCCCGACCCTGTACCTCGACGGCGCTGCGCCGGTGCTGACGAACGCCAAGCTCGCGACGCGGACGCTGCCGCTCTGCTTCGACGCCTATGCGGTGCTGCATTCGGGTGTCTCGCGCACGCCGCTCTACGCGGCCGAGCACCTGACCCGGGCGAGCGTCGCCGCCGCGCGGCGGGTCGACCGGGAGGACGCGTTCCACGACGAGGACCGGGTGCCTTCGGACGAACGCGCCCGCATCGAGGATTACGTCCGCAGCGGCTACGACCGCGGCCACATGGCGCCCGCGGGCGACATGCCGAGCGCGAAGGCGCAGGCCCAGTCGTTCAGCCTCGCCAACATCGTGCCCCAGAACCGGGCGTTCAATCGGGGATTGTGGTCGGCGATCGAGGAGAGCGTGCGCCGCCTCGCGAGCCAGCGGGGCGACCTCTACGTGGTCACAGGCCCGGTCTTCGAGGGCGATTCGGTCGAGGCGATCAAAGGCCGCGTCCTGGTGCCGACCCAGATCTTCAAGGCCGTCTACGACCCGAAGCGCGGCGAGGCCGGGGCCTACCTCGCCTCGAACCGGGCCGACGGCACGTGGCGCGCGGTCTCGCTGAGGACGCTCAACACCGTCGCGGGTATCGACGTCTTCCCGACCCTGCCGGAGCGCGTCAAGGCGGACATCATGGACCTGCCGGAGCCGCGCGAGTTTTCTCGCGGCGAGCCGGGTGAGACGCACCGCACGGACGATTGGCAATCCTGGCTCAAGTCCGAGTTGTTCCGCGCGCTGCGGCGGGCGCTGCGCGACGCGCTCCGCTCCCTCTTCTAGGAGGACCATCATGGCACGCCGCACGGTAAAGCCCGGCTTCGCGCCGTTCTCCGACGAGACGGGTGTGCAGAACGTGGGCGGCCTCTCGATCGAGAACGGGACCGAGCGGATCGCGCTGCACGGATCCGTCGAGATCACCCGCGACCGGGCCGGTCTCGCCCAGGCGCGCGATCTCAAGCGCACCGTCGACGCCATCGTGCGGGCGCTCGGCTCGACCGATCTGCCGGAATCCGTCGGCGAGGCGCCCGCCGAACCGACACGCAAGCTGCGCAATCCCTTCGCCTGAGGGGAGGGCGAATCGTCCCGCGTCCTTGCCCCTCCCGGGCGGCCCTGATACTCGGGCCGGATCATCACACGGGAGAGTGGCGCCGCGGGCGGCTCCGGGTTCGGAGCGCCGGGGACTGGACCGATCGGCCGGCGCCCGATGAAGACCCATCGCGGCCGCGCATCCGCGCGCCGCACGGAATCTCAGACGCAAGGGAACGGCGATGGCCCGCGAATTCATCTACCACATGCGGGGTCTGACCAAGACCTACCAGGGCGGCAAGAAGGTCTTGGAGAACGTCAACCTCTCCTTCTATCCGGACGCCAAGATCGGCGTGCTCGGCATCAACGGTGCCGGCAAGTCGACGCTCCTCAAGATCATGGCCGGCATTGACAAGGAGTGGACCGGCGAGGGCTTCGTCGCCCAGGGCGCTCGCGTCGGCTACCTGCCGCAGGAGCCGCAGCTCGACCCGACGAAGACGGTCCGCGAGAACGTCATGGAGGGCGTGGCCGCCAAGCAGGCGCTGCTCGACCGCTACAACGAGCTCGCCATGAACTACTCGGAGGAGACGGCCGACGAGATGACGGCCCTCCAGGACCAGATCGAGGCCCAGAACCTCTGGGAGCTCGACTCGAAGGTCGATCAGGCGATGGAGGCTCTGGGCTGCCCCGGCGACGAGCAGCCCGTCGACAAGCTGTCTGGCGGTGAGCGCCGCCGCGTCGCGCTCTGCCGCCTGCTCCTGTGGGAGCCGGAGCTGCTCCTCCTCGACGAGCCGACCAACCACCTCGACGCCGAGACGGTGAACTGGCTCGAAGGTCACCTGCGGCAATATCCGGGCGCGATCCTGATCGTGACCCACGACCGCTACTTCCTCGACAACGTGACGGGCTGGATCTTGGAGCTCGACCGGGGCCGGGGCATCCCCTACGAGGGCAACTACTCGGCCTGGCTCGTGCAGAAGCAGAAGCGCCTGGAGCAGGAGGGCCGCGAGGACATGGCCCGCCAGCGCGCCATCGCCCGCGAGCAGGAGTGGATCGCGGCCTCGCCGAAGGCACGCCAGACCAAATCGAAGGCGCGCATCACCCGCTACGAGGAACTCGTCGCCAAGCAGCAGGACAAGATCGACGCCACCACCCAGATCGTGATCCCGATCTCGGAGCGGCTCGGCCAGAACGTCATCCAGTTCGACGGCCTCAACAAGGCGTTCGGAGATCGGCTGCTGATCGAGAACCTGTCGTTCAAGCTGCCGCCGGGTGGCATCGTCGGCGTGATTGGCCCGAACGGAGCGGGCAAGACGACGCTCTTCCGGATGATCACCGGCGCCGAGAAGCCCGACGCCGGCAGGATCGATGTCGGCGAGAGCGTGAAGCTCGGCTACGTCGACCAGTCGCGCGACGCCCTCGACCCGAAGGCGACCGTCTGGGAGGAGATCTCGGGCGGCAACGACGTGATCTACTTCAACAAGCGCGAGATCAATTCCCGCGCCTATTGCGCGGCCTTCGCCTTCAAGGGCGGCGACCAGCAGAAGAAGGTCGGCACCCTCTCGGGCGGCGAGCGCAATCGCGTGCACCTCGCCCGCACGCTGAAGAGCGGCGCCAACGTGCTGCTCCTCGACGAGCCGACGAACGACCTCGACATGGAAACCCTGCGGGCGCTCGAAGAGGGCCTGGAGGATTACGCGGGCTGCGCGGTGATCATCAGCCACGATCGCTGGTTCCTGAACCGCATCGCGACCCACATCCTCGCCTTCGAGGGGGACAGCCACGTCGAATGGTTCGAGGGCAATTTCTCGGATTACGAGGAGGACAAGAAGCGCCGCCTCGGCGCCGACTCGATCCTGCCGAAGCGGCTGAAGTACAAGAAGTTCAGCCGGTAGCGTTCGGGCGGACCCCGATCTGCCGCCTCGACGCGCGGGGTGGCACCTCGTCCTCACGCGTTGAGCGAGGCTGCCTCCCGCAGGTCGCGCGCGTCCGTCAGCTTGAGCCCGCGGCGGCGGAGATCCTTCAGCATCGCCCGGTCCGGGAAGCCGCAATAGGGCAGTCTCGGGAAAGTCCGGCCCGAAGGCAGCCGGCCCTCGGCCGCGACCTGCTCCAATATCCCGTCCACCAGCACCCGGCCGCGCTCGTGGAGCAGAACGGAGGCGCGGGTCGCCGTGATGTCGGGGGGCAGCCGGACGGCCTCCTGCGCCAGGATCGCGCCCGTGTCGATCGCGACGGCGAGGTGCTGGACGGTGATCCCGAACGCGTCCGGTCCCTCGCTCAGCGCGTGGACCGTCGGCACCGGGCCGCGGTGGCGCGGCAGCAGGCCGGGATGGACGTTGAGCCCGCCGAGCGGGACGGTGGCGAGCGTCGCGCCGGACAGGATCTGGTCGAAGTGGAAGGTCAGGATCAGGTCGGCCCGGTGCCCTCGCAGCGCCTCCGCCACCGCCGGCCCGTTCACGTCGTCGACCTTGAGGGTCGGAAGGCCGAGCCGGCGGCAGAGGGGCTCAAGCGGCGTCGCCTCCGGCGCGTCGCCGCTCCCCGAGAAACGGCGTGTCACCGGAGCGAGCGGGCGCATCAGGTCTGGCAATCCGAAATTGACGCCGAGATAGGGCAGGAAGCCGGGGCCCGACCGGGCGAGGTGGCGCCGGATCTGGCCCGTGAATCCGCCCGTGCTCGGCCGCTCCGCGTTCGAGAGGCCGACGAACGCGATCTCCGCCGCGTGCTCGGCGACGAACCGGCGGAGCGTTCGAGCGTTCGGCAGGGCTTCGAGGGCAAAGACGGCGAGGCGGGGCCGGCCCATCAGCGCCGCTTGCGGATCTGGAACCGGAACCCGTGCATGCCGAGCCGGCGCAGGCGCTCGGGCAGGAGGCCGGCGCCGCGGGCGGCGGCCGCCAGACGACGGGGGAAGGCAATCACGTCGAGGTCGCGCTCGAGCCCGCGGGCGATCCGGACGGCGGCCTGGTCGGCGCTCATCTCGAGCGGCCGCCATCCCTTGTAGTCGCCTCCCATCGGCGTCTTCACGTAGCCCGGCGTGACGACGTTGATGCGCACGCCGCGGTGGCGGATCTTCTCGCGCAGCGCGAGCCCGTGGGCGAGGAGCGCGGCCTTGGTGCCGCTGTAGGCCGGCGCGTCGGGGAGCGGCGCGTAGGCCGCGAGCGAGGAGACCAGGGCGATCTGGCCGCGCCCGCGGGCGAGCATCAGCGTCACGCAGGGCATCGCCACGTTGAGCGCGCCGTTGAGGTTGATGTCGACCGTCTCGAAAGCGGTCTCCTCCGTCTCGATGCCGCCGGTGGGATGACCGCCATTGACCCCCGCATTCACGATGACGAGGTCGAGGGGATGGAGCGCGTCGGAGTCCCGCAGCCAGCGGCCGACCGCCTCCCGGTCGCGGACGTCGAGCGCCGCGACGTCGACCGTAGCGCCCCGATCTCGGCAGGCTCGCGCCACGGCTTCCAGCCGGTCAGCCCCGCGGGCGTTGAGAATGAGATGATGGCCCGGGGCGGCGTAGTGCCGGGCAAGCGCCGCGCCGATGCCGCTCGAGGCGCCGGTAATCAGGATGACGGACATGGCCCGCCTGCTACCCCCGGCAGGGGTACGGGATCAATAGACCGGTGCGAGGCGACCGTCCCCGGCGCCTCCCTCGCGGATGCCCCGCGCGGCACCGACCATCGCGTCCGGCAGGCTCGCCTCGATGCGCGGCACCGCACCGGCGACGGCCCGGTCGATCGCGCCGCGGGAGAAGAAGCCGCCGTTCACCTGTGTCCGGTGAAGCACGACCCGGCGGAAATCCGCCATCAGGCCCATGTCGGGCGCGGTCGGCTCGGTCCAGAAACCGTCGAGCCCGGTCTGATGCGTGAGGCCGGCGATATTGTAGATCGCTGTGCCCATCGCGAGGGTGGGACGGCCCATCTCCAGCGAGAGCATGCCGACCGTGCTGTTGACGATGACGACGCCCCGCGCCCCCTGGATCAGCGTCGGCAGGTCGCCTCCGTCGATGAAGTCGAGCCGCTCGCTGACGCCGTGACGCCGGGCCGAGGCGCGGGCGAACTTGCGCCAGTTGATCAGGCCGCTGTCGAGCGGGTGCAGCTTCACGAGGAGGCGGGTCGGCGCCTTCGAGGAATCCGCGAAGGATTTGATGACCCGATCCATGAAGCCTTCGACCCCGAGGAAGGGCGAGTGGACCCGGATCTGGTAATCGCTGTCGAGCTGAAGCGGCAGCAGGAAGTAGTCGGCGCCAACCGCGGTGTAGAGCTCGTTGCAGTGGATCGCCTCCCGGCGGGTGCGGCCGCGCCGGACGAACTTCTTGATCCAGCCCGCATATTCTGCCGCGATGTGGCGGGGGCGATGCGTGCGGAAGTTGGGATAGAGGTAGGGAAAGCCGATATTGGCGATGTTGTAGGCGACATCCCACAGCCCGCGGCGTGCCATGTTGCCCGTGGATGGCATCGCCCGTCCGGGCTGGGGCAGGCGACGGGCGAGCGCCCGCACATCCTCGGCGGTCTTCGGCAGCGAGGAGTGTCCGTTCACGCCGCCGAGCTCGCAGGTGATCCAGTTCGGCCGGATATAGCCTTCCTCGAAGACGTGCACCCGGAGGCCGCGAGTCGTGGCGACCTCGCGGGCGATCACGTGGTAGGGCCGGCAATCGCCGAACAGGACGATGTCGGTGACCGCATGGCGGGCCACGTAAGCGTCGAGGTAGCTCTCCCAACCGTCGCGCTGGCCCCGGTAATGGTCGGAGGGGAGGGGCCAGAACAGCCAGTCACCCGCGCAGAAGTTGATGCGGCGCACCGCGTATCCGCGCGCCTTCAGGGCACGTCCGAGATCGGAGAAGAAAGGCGAGGCGATGCCCTGGAGGAAGAGGAATGTCGCAGGGCAATCCGGAGAGGCGTCGGAGCGAGGCTGCAGCATCACGAGGCGCTTGTCCTTCACCGGGCTCTCAGACCCGGCCGGCGGTCCGACACCTGAGGTCGCACGGGCGCCGAATGCCCGCAATGCGAACCCGGAAGCGCGAACCGTGATTCCTGACCACCGTGACCCGCCCGCAACGCTGGTCGCGGTGAGTTCCGGCCTGTATCGGGTAGGCAGAAAACACGGCGAGGGTGTGTCCGCGTTCCGGCAGGCCGGGGGTGGTCGCCCCTAGGCTGTGAATTGCGCTAATAACTCCCTCCCGGACGGCAGGCTGCGGGGGGCCTGACCGTGGCGTGGAACCTACGAGTACGGCGCCGGCCCGGGGCCGTCGCGGCGAAAACCTGAACGATGCAGCCGAACTTTCCAACCGCGTTCTTTCCGACCGGCCCAGCCACGGCGAAGCTCCGCGCCGAGATCGAGACCGCTACCGGCGCGCGGGTTGCGAGCCTGTGGAGCGGCGGCGCGACGGGCGCCGTCTGGGGACGCGGCAACCCGGCCGCAGCCCTCCTCAGGCGACTGCGACGTCCCGGCCTCATCGTGGAGCCCGGCCCCCTGCTCAGCCCCTACGATACGCCCGCGCGCGGGATGGCGAGCCTCCGGATCCGACACCGCGGCGTGCCGGTCGGCGGTCAGGCCCCGGACGGCGACCTCGCCGCCAGCCTGCGCGAGCGCGGGCTCTACGGCCGGAACCTGTTTCCGCGCAGCGCGGGCGTGACGCTCGACGAGATCTTCGGCGGCCGACCCACGCCCGCCCTCGTCCTGGCCGACGGGCCGGCGGCATCGAGTCCCGCCCGTCTGCGCGCCTTCGTGAAGCGGGTGCTCGCCGCCTACCCGGCCGAACGGCTCGTCGTCGCAGGTCCGGACGGCGCCCCCGGCCTCGGCCGCCACCTGTCCAGCCGTCTCGCGGTGCTCAGCGATCCGGTGAACCCCTGGCTCCTGTTCCAACGCACGGGGCGCGTCTACGTCGACCGTTGGGAGACGGGCTGCGGCCCGCGGCTCGCCGGTGTCGAGACGATCTGCCTGGACGGCGGAGGCGCGGCGGGGACGCCCTCCGACGCGGCCCTGTTCGCCGCCGCCTTCGGCACGGGCGTGCACTATTTCGATCCCTGGACCCGCCGGCCGATCGGATTCGGCGAATGCCTCGACCACGTCACCTGGCTGCGCGATCGCTTCGCCGGCAACGACCGCCGGATCGTCTATGTCGGGGTCTCGGGCTGGAAGCGGCCTGCCCTCGACGTCTTCGCAGCCGGCCCCTACGGCCCACCGATCCACACGATGAGCGCGGAGGACGCCGTGGCGGCCGGGATGCTGCACAATGCCCGCATCCGCGCCTGGGCCACCCGCGAGCCCGCCCAACTGGAAGCGCGCTGCGCCGAGGTCGGTCTGCCACTCGCGCGGATCGAGGACGGCTTCCTGCGCTCGGTCGGGCTCGGCGCCAGCCTGCAGCCGGGCGCCTCCATCGTGGTCGACGATCGCGGCATCTACTACGACCCGCGCCGCGAGAGCGGCCTCTCGGTCCTTCTCGCGCAGACCCGGTTTCCGCCGGACCTGGTCAGCCGGGCGGGTCGCCTGCGGGAGGCGATCGTCGCGCGGCGCCTCAGCAAGTACAATGTCGGCCTCGCCGCCCCTGCCCTCGACGTCCCGGAAGGGCGGCGCCTCGTCCTGGTCCCGGGCCAGGTCGAGGACGACGCGTCCGTCATGTACGGCTCGCCTCACGTGCGATCGAACCGCGACCTGCTCCGTGCCGCCCGCGCGCGCAATCCGGATGCGTTCGTCCTGTTCAAGCCGCATCCCGACGTCGAGGCAGGGTTCCGTCCCGGCGCCATCCCCGAGGAGGAAGCGCTGAGGCTCGCCGACCGGGTCGTCGGCGGCTTCAGCATCGTCGATCTCCTCGACCGGGTGCATCACGTCGAGACCATGACCTCGCTCGCCGGCTTCGAGGCGCTGATCCGCGGCCTCACGGTCGCGGTCCACGGCCGCCCCTTCTATTCCGGCTGGGGCCTGACCGAGGATCTCGCCCCGGAAGCGGATCGAGGACGCCGGCTCGGCCTCGACGAGTTGGTGGCGGGCGCGCTCATCCTCTATCCGCTCTATCTCGATCCGGTGGCGAACAAGCCCTGCACGCCGGAGCGGCTCCTCGATCGGCTCAGCGCGGCCCGTGACGCCGCCCCGCGCACGGCCCTCTCGATCGGCCGGATCGCGCATGCGACGATGCGGGCGCGCTACGCCCTGCTGAACCCGATCGTGCGTCGCCTGCGCGCCCGGCGCGGCGTCACCCGCGGTCCGGGCGGCGAGCCGCGCTGAGGATCCTGAACCGGTGACGACGTTCCTGTCCGCGCTCCTCGCCGCGCTCGCCGTCTCCCTCGCGATCGAGGCCGCGGAGGGAGGCTCGCTCCGGCCCGTCAGCCTGCGGCCGGGCGATCTCGCGATCCGCCTGCTGTCCTACGCGCTGCTCACGCTGTTCTGGTTCGCGTTCTCCTGGCGGCCCTGGCTCGCGGCAGCGTCCTGTGTCCTCACCGTGACGGGCCTCGCCCTCGTTAGCCGGCTCAAGCGCGGCGTGATCGGGGAGCCGCTGGTGTTCAGCGATTTCGCGTTGCTGCCGCAGGTCCCGCGCCACCCGGACCTCTACTACACCCGGCCGGTCACCGATCCGCGGATTGGGCTGCCGCTGATGGCGGCGCTCGCCCTGATCGGCCTCTGGTTCTGGCTGGAACCGACGGTGCTGCCCGGGGGAACGCTGCCGGCGCTCGGCTCGATCGTCGCCCTGCCCCTGCTTCTCGCCGGGCTCGCATTCGCCGCAGAGCGGGCGCCGCTCGCCGCTCTGGCCGCGCGTCGCTGTCCCGAGCCCGACCTCGAGGCCGACATCGCCCGCTACGGGCAGCCCGCGACGATCCTCGCCTATCTTCTGCGCTGGCGTGCGACGCGCCGGCCGCCGGCGGCGCCGGCCCTGCCCGCACCGCCCCGGGCGGGGCACGACGACGTCCTCGTGGTGATCCAGCTCGAATCCTTCATCGATCCGACCCGCCTCGGCGGGCCGGCGCTGCCGCTCATGGAGACGGTGCGTGCCTGCGCCAACCAGTATGGCCGCCTGCGCGTGCCCGCGCACGGGGCCTACACGATGCGCACCGAGCACGCCGTGCTCACCGGGCTCGATGTCCGCAGCCTCGGCTTCTCGCGGTTCGATCCGTATCTCAGCGGCGGCGGGTGCGAGCCGACGAGCCTCGCCCGGCTCGCCGCGGCGGCCGGCTTCACGTCGGCCTTCGTCCATCCGTTCCACCGCGACTTCTTCCAGCGGGCCGCCGTGATGCGCGCCTTCGGCTTCGAGCGCCTCGTCATGGAAGAGGATTTCGCGGACGCGCCCCGGATCGGCCCCTACGTGAACGACCGCGCGTTCGGCAGGCGTGTCCTCGCCGAGGTCGAGGCGGCGCGCGGGCCGCTCTTCCTCTTCGGGGTCACGATGGAGAACCACGGCCCCTGGAAGCCCGGTCGCCTGCCCGGTCTCGACGACCCGCTGGCCCAGTATCTCCACCACGTCGTTCACACCGGCGAGATGGTGGAGGATCTGGTGCGCGGCCTTGCCGGGCGAAACGCGACGCTCTGCGTCTTCGGCGACCATGCCCCCGCGCTGCCGAATTGCCGGCCGGGCTTCGGCGAGACGGCGACCGACTACGCGATCTTCCGCTTCGGGAGGATGGAGGCGCCACCGAGGGACCGCGTCGACCTGAGCGCCGACGCACTCGGCCGCCTTCTCCGCTCATCCTGGGCACCGTCCGGCGCGAGCGTGGCCGTGCCACGGTCGTGACGCAAAGTCGGCCGATGGCTACGCACGCGGCCGGCCCGGGATGAAATGCAGGGCCTGCCCGTGGTCGCAAACGGCGTGGTTGAGCCACCGTTAAACGGATTTCAGCGTTTGGCGCGCAAAGGTCGCGCGCCGGGCACCAGGCCCGTCGCAGGACGGCGGGACGGAGATGAGTACATGCTGCGTATCACGGCGCTCTCCGCGCTGACCGCCTGCCTCGTCGGCGGCTGCTCGGTCCTGCCTGCGGCGGGTCCGACCGCTGGCGCGATCGTGTCGGGAGCGGAGACGACGACGCCGGAGGGGACGTTCGCCCGCTACGAGCTTCTGGAGATCTCGCCGGCCGTGGTCGAGGCCCTGCGCACCCGGCCGCTCGACAGCCTGCTCGCCTCGTTCGGCGACAACCGCCCGGCGCTGGAGAGCGTGATCGGGATTGGCGACTTCGTCGCGGTCTCGATCTGGGAGGCGGGCTCGGGCGGCCTGTTCTCCGGCCCCCTCGTCGCCGACCGCTTCTCGGCCGGCTCGAAATCCGCCCTGATCCCCGAGCAGGTCGTCGCCCGCGACGGCGCCATCTCGGTGCCCTATGCCGGCCGCATCCAGGTCGCCGGGCGACGGCCCCAGGACGTGCAGGCCCTGATCGAGACCGAACTGGCCGGCAAAGCCATCCAGCCCCAGGTGCTGGTCTCGGTCACCAAGCCGATCTCGCAGGCCGTCACCGTCACCGGCGAGGTCGCCGGCGGCGCCCGCCTGCCGCTCTCGGCCAAGGGCGACCGGCTGCTCGACATCGTGGCGTCGGCCGGCGGCGTGCGCGCGCCGGTCTCCGAGACCTTCGTGCGGCTCTCGCGGGGGCGCACCACCGCCACCGTGCCGCTGACCACCGTGGTCTCGAACCCGCGCGAGAACATCTACCTGCGCCCCGGCGACGTGCTGACGCTCGTGCGCGATCCCCAGACCTTCCTGGCGGTGGGCGCGCTGGGCAACTCCACCGAGATCCCGTTCCAGGCCGAGGGCATCACGCTCGCCCAGGCGCTGGCCAAGGCGCGCGGCCTGTCCGACTTCCAGGCCGATCCGGCCGGCACCTTCATCTTCCGCTTCGAGCCGGCCAGCGTGGTGCGCCGCCTCAACCCGGGCTCGGCGCTCTTGGGCACGCCGCTGGTGCCGGTGGTCTACCGGGTCAACATGCGCGACCCCAACAGCCTGTTCCTGACCCAGGCCTTCCGGATGCGCAACCGCGACCTGATCTACGTCTCCAACGCCCCCTTCACCGAGGTGCAGAAGGTCCTCTCCGCCTTCGCCGCAGCCTCCGGACCCATCAGCGCCGCCGCCGCAACATACGCTTACACCCGCTGAAACTAACCGGACGGCGCGTCAGTTCATGGCGCGCCGCCGCTGGGCCCGCTCCAGGCGGGCGAGTTCGCGCCCGATCTCCCACAGCGCGACGTCGATCAGGGTCTGCAGAACCGAGTTGCCTGCACCCGACAGCGCCTCTCGGGCCGCGACGCAATGGTCCGCCGCGCGCTCCAGGGGATGCGCGCTCGGATCGTCCGGGATGGCGAAGAACGTCTGCCCACCGGAGCGGCTCTCCGTGATGTCGATCAGGATGCCGTGCCCCAGCACGGGCTGGCCATCCTCGCCGAGATCTATCCGGCCCCGGCTCAGCAACCAGCGCTCCTCGCCGCTGGGCGTGCAGACCCTGTACTCGCAGAGGAAGGAGCCGCCCACCCGAGCCGTGCTGAAGATGTATTCGGTGAGCCAGCCCTGATCGTCCGGATGGATGCAGGTCGTCGCCTCCTCGACCGACAAGGGCCGTCCGGCCAGGCGGGCATCACCGGCGATGAGCCCTGCGGCTCCATGATCGAGGATGATGCGCCGTTGCGGCACATTCCACTCCCAGACGCCGACGACACCCGAAGCGTGCAGAGCGGCGCGCAGATCCGCCTCCGTCGCCGCCGCCCGGGCGGCCACTCCCGAAGTCCCCATGTCCGCTCCCATCGGCAACCATGGCCGAACAAGGCTGAAGATTGCTCACCATAACAGGATGAGAAAGGGCGGAGAGCAAAAATTGCGTAACCGAACTCGGAGCGAGCCGAATTTTTTGTTGCCGTGACCCGGAAAGCAGCAGCAAATGCATCATCTCGATGGTTCACGCGTGCCAACGCTGAATTTCGAAACAATGCGATTTCCGGTTGCATGATGGCCGGAGACAGCCGATTTTGATGGGAGCGCGAAATCTGCTGCACCCTGGAAATAAACTTGCGTTATACACTTTAAAGTAGAATTTTGCGGCTTGAGCAGAATTTGAGGTGCTTCCGTCGCCGCTCCGACAGTTAGCCGGAATGGTCACCGCAGAGGGGCGGCGGTGCAAAATCCGCGAATCACCCCGGAGGCGAAGGCCGGTCGTCAGCCGCGCTTGGCGAGAAGCTGCTCGATCAGCGAACCGCCCTTCTCCATCTCGGCGAGTTCCTCGGCGATCGCATCGACCGTCGAGCGGATCTGCTCCTCCGTGTGCTCGGAAGTCAGGAAGAAGCGCAGGCGCGAGGCCCGCTCCGGCACCGCCGGATGGATGATCGGCTGGACGTTGATGCCGCGCTTGAACAGGCGGTCGGACAGCGTCACGGACTTCAGGGAGTCGCCGATGATCACCGGGATCACCGCGAGGCCGAGGCTGGTGCCGACGTCGAGGCCGCGGGCCTTGGCGCAGGAGAGGAACAGGTTGCCATTCCGGCGCAGCCGCTCCACCCGCTCCGGCTCGGCATGCATCACGCCGAGCGCGACCTCCGCGGCGGCGGCGAGCGGCGGGGACATGCCGACGCTGTAGACGAATCCGCCCGCCGTGCACTTCAGGTACTCGATGAGGGGGCCGGGGCCGCAGATGTAGCCGCCGCATGTGGAGAGCGTCTTCGAGAAGGTGCCCATCCAGATGTCGACCGCACTCGGGTCGACGCCGCAATGCTCGAACAGACCGGCGCCGGTGGCGCCCAGAACGCCGAGGCCGTGGGCGTCGTCGACCATCAGCCACGCGTTGTAGCGTTCCTTGAGCGCCACGAAGCCCGCGAGATCCGGCGCGTCGCCATCCATGCTGTAGAGGCCCTCGATCACGATGAGGGCGCGGCGATGCTCGTGGCGGGTCGCGGCGAGCAGGCTCTCCAGGGCGTCGAGATCGTTGTGGGCGAAGGAGCGCCGCTGGGCGCCGGAGAGCTGCGCGCCCGTGACGATGCTGTTGTGGATGAGCGCGTCATGGAAGATGACGTCGGCCGGTTCGAGGAGCGCGCCGATCGTCGTGACGTTGGTGGCATGCCCGCTCACCATCACGACACAGGCGTCGGTCCGGTAATGCTGCGCCAGCGCCTTCTCCAGGGCGATGTGACCCGGCCGCTCGCCCGCCACCACGCGGCTCGCCGAGGCCGAGGTGCCGTAGGCGTCGATCGCGTCGCGCGCCGCCGCGTTGATCGCCGGGTGCCCGTTCAGGCCGAGATAGTCGTAGGACGAGAAATTGACGAAGTCCCGCCCGTCGATCCGCGTCGTGGCGCCGGCCTTGGCGTCGTGGACGCGGAAGAACGGATTGCCGAGGCCGATCAGGTCGGCGGCCGAACGCTGAAGCCTGAGCTCCCGGTAGCCGGGCAGCGTCTCGAAATCCTGGACGCCCGCGTCGCCCGATTTCGGCTGCGGCCGGTTCTGCGCGGGCCGCGCGGACGCGCGACCCATCCGATTGGTGACGAAGCCCGCGAGCGCCGCGCGCCCGTCGTCCGGTCGAACCGGCTCTGTCATGGCAGGATCTCTTTGATCTCCAGGCTGTTCTGCTCGACGAGCGTCTTGAACGGCTCGAGCTTCTCCGCGTCGATGTCCCCGACGTGCTTCTGCGCGAGGCTGAGCGCCACGCCCGCTGCCTCGTCCACCGGGGCCGAGATCGACTGGATCAACGTCTCGGAGAGTTCGTTGACGGTCAGCCCCGACGAGATGCCGGCGGGCGGCGCGTCGAGTGCGAAGCGCTCCTGCAGGCTCGCGCCGAGCTCGACGCCCATCAGCGAGTCGAGGCCGATCTCGGAGAGCTGGCGCACGCGGCTGATGTCGTCCTTCGGCAGGCGCAAGATGCGGGCGATGTCCTCGACGATGGCGTCGGCCACCGTCTTGCGCACCGTGTCGATGTCCTGCGTCTTGAGGAGGCTCGCGATGTCGATCGTCGCGACGCCACCGGCCTCCGCCTGCTGGTCGGAGCCGAGGTCGGCGTAGCTCGGGGAACGCATCGTGGCGAGGCGCTCGCGCGCCTTGCCCCAATGCATCGCCGCGATCGCGACGACGGCCTCGTCCGGGCCCGAGCCCTGGCCTTCCAGCGCCTCGGCCATCAGGTCGAGGCAGCGGCGGGCGTCCATCGGCGTGACGCCGACGCGGCCGGCGAGGGTCTCCATCACCGCCTTGTTGCGGGCGAGGACGCCGACATCGCCGATGGCACCCCAGGCGACCGCCATCGCGGGCAGCCCGAGGCGACGGCGCTGGCGGGCGAGGCCTTCCATGAAGCCGTTGGCCGCCACATAGGCGCCCTGGCCGGGATTGCCGATGAAGGTCGTGGCCGACGAGAACAGCACGAAATAGTCGAGGCTGCGGTTGCGGGTCGCCGCGTCGAGATGCTGGGCACCCACCACCTTCGGCTGGATCACCGCGTCCAGGGCTGCGGCGTCGAGGTTGGCGATCAGGCCGTCCTGCAGCACCATCGCGCCGTGGATGATGCCGGCGAGCTTGCGGCCGCCGCGCTCGACCTCGGCAAGCAGGGCATCGACCGCCCCGCGGCTGGTGATGTCGCAGGCCTTCGCCTCGACGCTGACGCCGCGCGCCGTCAGCTCGGCCACGAGGGACTTCGCCTCCTCGCTCGTTGCGCCCCTCCGGCCGACGAGGACGAGGTTGCGGGCCCCCTGTCGGCGAGCCAACGCGCCGCCTCGATTCCGAAGCCGCCGAGGCCGCCCGTGATGAGGTGAACGCCGTCCGCCGCGATCGAGAAGGCGTGCTTCGCCTGTGCGAGGACTCGGCCGGGAGCCGGCGGGGCGATCACGATCTTACCCACATGCCCGGATTGCTGCATCAGCCGGAACGCGTCCGAGGTCTCCTCGGCCGTGAACGGCTGATAGGGCAGGGGCTTGAGGCCGCCGTCGTCGAACAGGGACATCACCTCGCGGAAGAGGCGCGCGCCGTCCTCGCCCTGGTGCTGGAGCACCTGGTCGAGATCGACCCCGAAATAGGTCAGGTTCCGGCGGAACGGCCGCAGGCCGATATGGGTGTTGGCGACGTAGTCGCGCTTGCCGAGCTCGACGAAGCGGCCGAACGGCTTCAGGGCGTTAAGCGAACGCTCCATCGCCTCGCCGAACAGGCTGTTCAGCACCACGTCGACGCCGTCGCCGGTGATCCGGCGAACGTCGTCCACGAAGGCCAGCGAGCGCGAATCGAGCACGTGCTCGGCCCCGAGTGCCTTGACCAGCGCCCGCTTCTCCCGCGAGCCGGCGGTGGCGATGACCCGGGCGCCCTTGAGCTTGGCGATCTGGAGCGCCGCGAGACCGACGCCGCCCGCGCCGCCATGGACCAGCACCCACTCGCCCTTCTTGAGGCGAGCGAGGGAGACGAGACCGTAATAGGCGGTGAGGAAGGCGACCGGCACGGTCGCCGCCGCCCTCGGATCGAGCCCGGGCGGGCTTGGCGCCACGACGAGTTCGGGCACCACGATGTGAGTGGCGAAGCCGGACTGCGCGAAGGCGACGACGGGATCACCAACCTTGAAGGTGCGGACACCCGGCCCGACCGCAACGACGCGGCCGGCGCATTCAAGGCCGAGGCGGGGCCCGGCGAAGCCGTCCTCCAGGATCTCCTCCGGCAGCATCGAGAGGGCCCAGAGCACGTCGCGGAAGTTGAGTCCGGTGGCCTCGACCGCGATCTCGACCTCGCCCTGGCCGGGCTTGCGGCGCTCGGCCGGGCCCCAGACCATTTCGTTGAGGCCGCCCGTGTTGCTGCGCTCGAGCCGCGCGGCCTCGGCCGGCACGGCGTCGGCGGAGGCGCGGCGGGGCGCGATCCCCGGCGCGAAGCGGATCACGCGGGTCCGATCCTCGTCGAGGACGATCTCGGTCTCGGGCGTGCCCGACAGGATCAGGTCGCAGAGCCGCTCGGCCGCCCGCTTCGACAGCATCGCGGGCGAGAGATCGATCCGCCGGACGTCGAGATTCGCGATCTCGTTGGCAAGCGTCCGGGTGAAGGCCCAGACGCCGGCCTCGACGGAGGCTGCCGAGCCGCCGCGCTCGCGGGTGGCCCCCGGCGCCACGACCCAGAGGCGGGTCTGGCGGCTGCCGAGATGCTCGACGCAGCGCTTCAGGCTGAGGCAGCGATCGCGCAGGCGCTCGGCCGCGTCACCGCCGCGGGTGAAGGCGCCGGCGAGGAACACTACCGTGTCCGGCGTCTCGCGCTCCAGCTCCATCAGAGAGGCCTCGGAATCGAGGATGATGGAGACGTGGACGCCATTCGCCACGAGGAGCGTCGCCAGTGAGGAGGCGGTCTCCGCGGCGAACTCGTCGTCCGAGCCGATCACGAAGGCGAAGCTCTGGGCCGCGGCCGGCTCCGGACGCGTGGGCGCCTCCGCCGTCAGCAGCAGGTCGTTGCCATTGCCGGTCTTAGCCTTGTCAACCGATACGCTCACGAGGCCGCTGGCGCTGAGGGAGCGCTGCCATCCGGTGATGTCGTCGAGGCGACCGACCGGCATGTCGTCGGCGGCGGCCTCGAACCAGCCGGGGGTGAGTCCGAACACGAGGTCGCGGAACAGCGAGGCGCCGGGCTCGACGGCCATCAGGACGCCGCCGGTGGCGAGCGCCTCGGCAAGCCGATCCATCATCTCGCGGGGCCCGCGATGCAGCACGCCGCTCGCGATCACGACATCGAAGGCGGCATGTCCCAGCGCCTCGGCCTCCTCGATGACCGCGACGCCCCGCGGCAACGCGAGGCGAGCGCGCTCGGCGAGGCGCCGGTCGGTCTCGAACACGGTCAGGCGCGCCTCGGCGGCCTCCGCGAAGGTGGCGGCCTGGGCCGAGAGGGGCCCGAAGCCGACCTGGAGCAGGCGGACAGCTCGGTCCTTCGGCAGCCCCTCGCGGCTCTCCGAGAGGATCGCCGCGGCGACGTCGGCGGAGGCGCGGGCAGTGGCGCTGCGCAGGGCGAAGGCGTCGAGCGCGTTCTGCGGCAGGGCGGGCGCCTCAGTCAGCTCGCCCGCAAGCAGGCGGTCGACCAGGGCGCCGACATCGGCGATGAGCACGAGCTCGGCCGACAGGTCGGGATGGTCAGCCGCGATCCAGCGCATGATCGCGTCGGGCTCGGGAAGCGTCACGTCCTGGAGCAGGCTCCAGTTCCGGCCCTTCAGCTCGGCGAGGCCGCTGCTCTCCAGCCCGTAGAGGGCATTCACGAGCCAAGGACGGATCTCGGCGGGCACGCGCCCGTCGATCGAGACCGCGCCGGCGCGCTCGAGTCCCTTGGCGAGGCGATAGGCCAGCGAGGTCGCCCAGCCCTCAAGAAGCAGGTGTCCGGGCGAGAGCGGTGCATCGGCCGGGGCGCGGGCGACGCGGGCCCGCGCCTCGATCGCGGCGGCGATGCCGGGGCCGCGCTCGGTCGGGATTGCCGTCGGCTCGGTGGCGAGTTCCGGCCGCTGCGTGATCGCGTAGGCCGCGAGCTCGTTGCCACCCTTGGCGCGGAGCGCCTGGAAGCGACCCTCGCGGATCGTCGCGATGACCTCGCCCTCGGCGTCGAGCACCGAGAAATCGGCCAGGATGCTGCGTTCGTTGCAGCGACGGGTGCGGATGACCGCCTTCGCGATCGCGGCGCCGGGACGCAGCAGGCGGACCTCGCCGAAACGAACGGGGATGTAGGCCTTGGTCGAGTTCTCGCCGAGGAGATCGGTGAAGAGCAGAATCAGGCCGTGGAAGCAGGCATCGAGCCGCGCCGGCACGAGGCCGTAACGCGCATCGGCTTCAGCGGGCATCAGCTCCGAGACGATGGTGGTGTCGTCGAGGCGGGCGCTCAGCGCCACCTGCCGGAAGCTCGGGCCGAAGCCGAGGCCGGCGGCGACGGCGCGGGCGTAGAGTTCGTCGCCCGTCACCGCGTGCTCGGCCGGGATCTCGACATCCTCGCGAGCCGGTAGGGCGTAGGTGCCCTCGACGATCTTGGCGGAGGCGTGGAGTTGCCAGGGTGCCTGGGTGAGGCGCGGGCGGCTCAGGATCTGGAGCTGGTTGCCGCTGCCGGAGAGGCGGACGGTCGCCTCACGCAGGGCCTCCTCGCCGAACACCATCGGCCCGTGGATCTCGAAATCGGCCAGCACCACGGTTTCGCTGCGCTGCGACTCGCGGGCGACCGCGAGCGCCATCTCGACGAAGCCCGCGCCCGGCATGATGGGCTGGCCCTCGATGCGGTGATCGTCGAGTTCCGGCACCGTGACGACGTCAACGTAGCCGTGCCAGTCGAGGCCGTCCGCCGCGATGCGCGAGCCGGCGAGCGGGTGGTAGGGGCGGGGGCCGTGCCGCCGACGCCCTCGTTGGTCTCAGCGAGGCGGAAGCTGCGGCGCTGCCAGGGATAGGCCGGAAGGCTGACGGCGCCCTTCGGCGCGTCGCCGAAGACGCAGGTCTCATCGACCGCGGCGCCCTGCACCAAGGCGGCGGCGAGGGCCTTGCGGATCGGATCGCCACCGGCCGCCTTGCGGTGCATGACGCCCACCACGGCGTTCTCGATTCCGAGCGGCTCGATCGCGTCGCCCACATGCGACATCAGGGTGGCGCGGGGGCCCACCTCGACGAAGACGCGGGCGCCGAGGCGGGTCGCCTCCTGCACGGCCGCGCAGAACCGCACCGGCTCGCGGATGTTGCGCCACCAGTAGCCGGCACCGAAGGCGTCGCCGGCCAGCACCTTGCCGGTCACGGTCGAGACCATGGCGGTGTGGCCCGCATCGGGCTTCAGCCCCGCGAGGTCGCGCAGCAGCGGCTTCTCGGTCGGATCCATGATCCGGCCGTGGAAGGGGTAGGCGAGATCGAGCTTGCGCCCGCGGCGGCGCTTGCGCGAGGCCGCTTTCAGCGCGGCATCGATCGCGGCCTCGGGCCCCGCGATCGTGATCGCCTTGGGGCTGTTGTAGGCCGCGATGTCGAGGGTCGGGTAATCCTTGAGGAAAGCCTCGCTCTCCTCGACGGGAGCGAGCATCACGGCCATCGTGCCCTGGCCGCGCGTCGTCTCTTGGTGATGGCTGCGGTAGAAGATGACCTTCACCGACTGTTCCAGGCTCAGGATGCCGGCGGCTTCCGCCGCGGCGATCTCGCCGACGCTGTGGCCGAGGACGTAGGCCGGCTTCAGGCCTTGCGCGCGCAGCGCCGTGGTGGAGGCACTCTGGATCGCGAAGATCAGGGGCTGCGACACGCTCGTCAGGATCAGGCGTTCGTCGAGATCCTCGGCGAACATCGCGTCCTTGAGCGACCACTCCGAGAGCGGCTCGAAGAGCGCGTCGATACGGTCGAACGCTTCGCGGAAGATCGCGTTCTCGGCGTAGGCCTCCTGCCCCATGCCGGCCCATTGGCTGCCGTTGCCCGAATAGACGAAGGCGACCTCGGCCGAGCGGTCGACGGCGGTGCCGACGAGGGCCCCGTCCGTATCCTCGGCCTCGCCGACGGCGCGAAGGGCAGCGAGCACGTCGGTCTTGCCGTCGAGGGCAATGGCGGCGCGAGCCGGAAGGCGCTCGCGGCGGTGCGCGGCCGCGGCCGCGATCCGCGCCGCCTCGCCGCCCTCGGCCGCCTCGAGGCGGTCGGCGTAGTCGAGGGCGAGTTCGTTCAGCGCCGCCCGGCTCTGCGCCGAGAGGAGCAGCATCTCCGGCGCTCGGCCGGGCGCAGCGTCCGCCGCGACGGGCCGGCCGTCGGTGAGCACGACGTGCGCGTTGGTGCCGCCGAAGCCGAAGGAGTTCACGCCAGCGAAGCGCTCGCGGGAGCCCCGCTCTAGAGAGAGCGGCCTCTGCAGGACCGCGAGATTCAGGTCCCCGAACGGGATCTCGGGGTTGAGCTCGGCCGCGTGGAGGGAGGTCGGTACGAGGTCGTGCTCGAGCGCGAGACTCGCCTTGAGGAGGCCGGCCAACCCCGAGACCGGCTCGGTGTGGCCGATATTGGTCTTGATCGATCCGATCGGCAGCGGCGCCTGGCGCAGGCGCCCGAGCCGCCCGCCGATGGCACTCGCCTCGATCGGGTCGCCGACCGGCGTGCCAGTCCCGTGCGCCTCGACGAAGGCGACGTCGTCGAGGGGGATCTCCGCCTCGCGGTAGACCTTCTCCAGAAGCGCGCCCTGGGCGTAGCCGGAGGGCAGGGAGATGCCGGTGGTGCGGCCGTCCGAATTCACGCCGCTCGCCGCGATGACGCCGCGGACGGTGCTGCCCTGCCGACGCGCGGCCTCGGCGGATTGCAGGACCAGGACGACGCCGCCCTCGGAGCGCACGTAGCCGTCAGCGCTCGACGAGAAAGCCTGACAGAGCCCGGTGCGGGAGAGCATCTGCGCGTTCGAGAAGCAGATGAAGTTGAAGGGACTGGCGAGGAGGTTCACGCCGGCCACGACCGCCGTGTCGACCCGGCCCGCCCGGATCGCCGCCACCGCCGCGTCGAGGGCGACGAGAGAGGAGGAGCAGGCGGTGTCAACCGTGAAGCTCGGGCCCTTCAGGTCGAAGATGTAGGAGATCCGGTTCGAGAGGATCGAGAGCGTGTTGCCCGTCGCCGCGTAGGCGTCGCCCGACGAAGCGTCGAGGATGCGCAGGTTGCCGTAATCGAGGGAGGAAGCGCCGACGAACACGCCGATGTTCTCGCCCGCCACCGCGGAGGGGCGCAGCCCGGCATCCTCCAGGGCCTCCCAGGTCAGTTCCAGCAGGAGCCGCTGCTGCGGATCCATCTGCTCGGCCTCGCGGGGCGAGATGCCGAACACAGCCGGATCGAACGACCAGATGTCGTCGAGGACACCCGCAGCCCAGGTGTAGCTCTTGCCGCGCTCCTGCGCCCGCGGGTGCCCGAAACGCTCGAGCGACCAGCGGTTCTCGGGAATGCGACTGACGGCGCAGCGCGCCTCGGTCAGGAGTTGCCAGAGCCCATCAACGCTGGGAGCGCCCGGGAGCCGGCACGAGCGACCGACGATCGCGATGTCTACACGTTGTGTCACGTTCGATTCGCACACGCTCGTTTACGGGGGACGATTCGGATTGCCGACGACGGAACAATCCCGTCCACCCTTAGTATGGCACTATCATGGTGTCCAACCCGCCACGGCCGCTTCCGATGGAAGCAATCGAGATGGCGGCGGGCTGTGACACGTATTCATCACCTGTTGCCGGCGCCCCTTGGCAGGAACGGAATGTCCGACCCGGTAGATCTGCGCCGAATCCACAGCTGATCATCCAGAAATTGCCACAATTCTGGCTTCGGCCGCAGAACTGAATTGCTCTGGGCACGGGCCCGACCGGGCAACACTTACCTGAGCCTCCGAGACAAGCGGCTCGTCAGTCCAGCAACGTACCGGAACGTACCGCGACGCCCCGACGCTGCGCTTTATCCATCGATTTCCGGCAGCAAGGCGGCGCGATCCGGGCGGATCCGCACAATCACTCGGTCCGGTTTTGGGCACGCCCGATGCTGGAGTATCTGAGGCCCCTCCGGGCCATGTCCTCCGGCCGGTAGACGTTGCGCAGGTCGACGACCACGGGGGCAGCCAAGGTCGCCTTCAGCCGGTCGAAGTCGAGGGCCCGGAATGCGTCCCACTCCGTCACCAGAACCAGCGCGTCCGCCCCTTCCGCACAATCGTAGGGATCGGTCGCATAGGTGATGTCGGGCAAGAGCGCGCGCGCCTGATCCATGCCTTCCGGATCGTAGGCCCGCACCGTCGCTCCCGCATCCTGCAGACCCGCCACGATCGACAGGGACGGCGCGTCCCGCATATCGTCCGTGTTCGGCTTGAACGTGAGCCCGAGCAGGGCGATCACCTTCCCCCGTACCTGCCCGCCGCAGGCCGCGACCACCTTGCGCGCCATCGCCCGCTTGCGCTGATCGTTGACCGCCACCACCGTCTCGACGAGGCGTACCGGCGTGCCAGCATCCTGCGCCGTCTTCACCAGGGCCAACGTGTCCTTGGGAAAGCACGAGCCGCCGTAGCCGGGCCCGCATGCAGGAACTTTGCGCCGATCCGGTTGTCGAGCCCGATGCCGCGGGCGACCTCCTGAACGTTGGCACCCACCTGCTCGCACAGGTCCGCGATCTCGTTGATGAAGGTGATCTTGGTCGCCAGGAACGCGTTGGCCGCGTACTTCGTCAGCTCCGCCGTGCGTCGGCCCGTCACGAGGATCGGGGCGGCGTTCAGGTAGAGCGGGCGGTAGACCTCGCGCATCACCTCGGCGGCACGCTCGTCCTCGGCGCCGATGACGATGCGGTCGGGACGCTTGAAGTCGGCGATCGCCGCGCCCTCGCGCAGGAATTCGGGGTTGGAGACCACCGCCACCTCGGCCTGCGGCGCCGCCTCGCGCAGGATGCGCTCGACCTCGTCGCCCGTGCCGACCGGCACGGTCGATTTCGTGACCACCACCGTGTACCCGCTAAGGTTGCGGGCGATCTCGCGGGCGGCTGCGTAGACGAAGGAGAGGTCGGCGAAGCCGTCGCCGCGACGGGACGGCGTGCCGACGGCGATGAAGACGGCATCGGCCTTTGCGACTGCCTCACCCATCTCGGTGGTGAAGGTGAGGCGGTCCTGGCGGACGTTGTCGGAGACCAGCGCCTCCAGGCCCGGCTCGTAGATGGGAATGCGGCCCGCGTTCAGCGCATCGATCTTGGCCGGATCGCGGTCGACGCAGACCACGCTGTGGCCGAAATCCGCGAAGCAGGCGCCCGATACCAGGCCCACATACCCAGACCCAATCATCGCGATGCGCACGGACACCACCCTCCGCCGGCCCGAGCTTACGCCCGGGGCGATCTTTGCCGCACCGCATCCTTAGCGGTGTTTGACGGCCGGGGAAACCATCCGGCCGGATGGGAGCGCCCGTCCCACTTTCGCGGCCGGGCGACCGGACGACAATCCTGGTTGGTCCGGCGGCTCATCGACAGGCCGGACGCCGCCTCGCTCAGGTCGTCCAGGCCTTGGCCACCGAACTGCGCACGACGTCCGCCATCACGGTGTCGAAGATCAGCATGTCGTCGACGGGACGCACCTGCCGGAGACGTCCGGCGAGATCGATCACGTCCGCCGGAATCGGCTCCGGCGCGGGTACCGTATCTTGGATCCCCAGGCGGTCGAGCAAGGTCGCGACGAAGGCCTCGAAGGCGTCCCGATGGCCGACGATCCCAATCCGCGACAGGATCTCCACCGCAACGATCGAGTTGCCGGGATGCACCCGGTCGTCAGGCAGGCGCGTGCCGAGCTGGCGTGTCAGCGGATTGTAGAGCAGGCGATAGGCGGGCTCCGGCAGGAGCCGGAACAGCCGCTTCAGGCTCTTCAGGTCGAGGAGATCGAATTCCGCCATGAAGGTCGCCGCCTCGGCGAGGCGCCCCAACCGCCAGACCTGTCCGGGATCGGCGCCAAGATCGGCCTGCGCCCGCAACCAGAGCATGCGCGTTGCCATCTCGACATGGGGATCGTGGATGAGGGCCGCGGTGAGGATCTGGTCGGGCGGCAGGAAGTTCTCATAGCGCGGAACCACGATCGAGCCGGACAGGAACGACGAGGCGATCGTGCCACTCTCGAAGATGCACCGCAGCATGTCCTCGGTCAGCTTTCCCAGGCCGAAGTAGCTCTGCTGGAAGTGCTTGTACATCAGCCCCTGGATGACGGTCTCAGGCTTGATGCCGGTGTTGATGAGCAGGACCTTGCTTCGGCACAGGCCCTCCGCACCCGCCCGGCGGTAGATCAGCAGATTCGTGTCGAGGTCGTGGATCTCCAGTTCGGGCAGGCCCGGCAGGCCCGGCACCTCCGCCTCGGTGAGCTCGTAGGTGCACTGCCCGGTCGCGTGCCAGCCGAAGGCGCGGATGTTGGGATCGACGATGGTCGCCGGAACTTCGGCGACCCGGCGGCCGCCAACCGAGACGGCCACGCGGCCGATGGCGGTGGGGTTGTCGGGCGTCATCCAGAACCGGATCAGGTCGCCCCGATCGAAATCGACGAAGAAGCGCATTCCCTCTCGCTGCCGTGCGAACCACCCGGTTCAGTGCGAACCCTGCCGGATCGGCGAGCGCTTTAACGCATTTCACCCGCGGTTGCAGCGGGCGCGCCCGACCGAACCGGGCCCCGCGCGAAAACTCTCGCATCGGCGCCGAACTTCGACTTGCGCCCCCCCGCGGCAGAAGCTATAGCCGCGGCCTCACCGAAGCGGAACGGCTTCGGACGGGCGCGTAGCTCAGCGGGAGAGCACTACCTTGACATGGTAGGGGTCACAGGTTCGATCCCTGTCGCGCCCACCATTTAAGTCTCAGATGTCACAGGGTTTTCCCTGCCGAGGCTTTCCCAAAAATTTCTGATTTTAGGTTCAACGAACCTGTCTCGGGTTCAAGCCTCGCACTCTGCAGGTTCACCGGACCACTGAGCTTCGCTGCCTCCCTCCGCCCTCGCGGGAGAAAAGCTACCTATCGGTCCCGGCTCGCAAGGTGCTCAGCGAGCTGACCTGTGGATCCGCTATATCACCCGAGATCGTACGTCTCGCATGCGTACTCGCGAGGTCCGCAAAGGGTGGGAGGTGGAGATCGGCTTGGCGCCCGCAAGCGGTCGTTCCGCCTTGCGCCCATTGCTGCCGTCCAGCCGTTCCGGACGGCATCTCCAAAGCGGTCATTCGCCGATTGGGCGTTATGGAGCGGGTGAGCGCTTCTTGCTGCGCCAGCATGGCGTACGCAGTGTGTCGAAGTCCGGTTCTGCAAGATCAATCAGCCGGCAGGCTGTTCAGCTTGTGAAAGCGGCAGCAGTAAACGCCTGATGCAGCCTTTCAACAGAACGGTAGTAGTACGTCAGCGTATAAGTCTGAACCCTTGATGACCTGCGCGCCCCATGAAAGCTTGGCCGCATCTCGCTTACTTGGAGGCGTGACCATGTCGCGAACCTGGCGCTCGCTCGCAACGGCACTCCTGTGCGCCGCCGGGCTGCAGGCCACTCCAGACGCGCAGGCCGCCGAGTCGGCCCAAGGCGTCTACCTGCTCGGCTTTCGCGGTCCGCTCGCCGGCGTGACCCCGCCGCCGGGCTTCTACTTCGAGAACGACGCCTTCTTCTACCAGGGCGACCTCGGTGGGGGGCGCGTCTTTCAGAGTGGCGGTGTCGTCGCGTCCCGGGTCAAGCTCGATACCTACCTCGGCGTGGCGAACCCGATTTGGATCACGCCAGCGGAAATCTTCGGCGGCTCACTCGGCTTCCAGGTCCTGATCCGGTTACGTCCGTCAATGAGGTGGACTTTCGGGGTGGAATTGGAGCCGCCATCGGTCAGGCAGCCTGTGGTGGAAGTGTCGTGACGCTCTCCTCGATCAACGCCGAAGCAAACCCGGCCATGCCCTCGATCTGCATATAGCGGTGCTGAAGCTGCCACTCGTCGTTGGCCTCCAGAAGCACCGCACCGATCAGGCGTTGGATCGAGTCCGTGTTGGGGAAGATGCCGACCACATCGGCGCGCCGCTTGATCTCCTTGTTGAGGCGTTCCAGCGGGTTCGTGCTGTGAAGCTTGGCCCGATGCTGGAGCGGGAAAGTCAGGTAGGCCAGCACGTCCTCGCACGTGGCCTCGATGAAGACCTTCAGCTTCGGCCAGCGGTTGTGCAGTTGCTCGCCCAGGTGCTGAAGGGCGGCCCGGGCGGCGTCCTGATCGGGCTGCTGGAAGGCGTGGCGCAGGCCGGCAGCCACCATGGTCTGCTGGGTGCGCGGCACGTAAGCCAGCGCGTTCCGGGTCCAATGAACGCGGCAGCGTTGCCAGGTCGCCTTCAGCATCCGGCGGATGGCCGCCTTGAGCCCCTCGTGGGCATCCGAGATGACGAGCTGCACGCCCGAGAGCCCGCGCTTGACCAAGCTCCGCAGAAAGTCTGTCCAGAACACCTCGGCCTCGGAGGGACCGATGTGCAGGCCGACGATCTCGCGCCGGCCTTCGGTGTCCACCGCGACGGCGACTATGGCAGCGACAGAGACGATGCGACCGCCCTCGCGCACCTTCAGGTAGGTGGCATCGAGCCAGAGATAGGGCCACGCACCCGAGAGCGGACGCGTCAGGAAGGCTCCGACGCGCTCGTCGATCTCCTTGCACAGCTTCGACACCGAGGACTTGGAGATGCCCGACAGGCCCATGGCCTGCACCAAGTCGTCCACGCGCCGGGTCGAGACGCCGGCGATCCACGCCTCCTGGATCACGGCGACCAGCGCCTTCTCGACCGTGCGGCGCGGCTCCAGGAAGCCGGGGAAGTAGCTGCCGGTCCGCAGCTTGGGGATCTTCAGGTTGAGTGAGCCGAGCCGTGTGTCGAGGCTGCGCTCGCGATAGCCGTTGCGGTAGGTGCTGCGTTCGCCTGTGCGCTCGTAGCGGCCCGCGCCGATCAGGCCCTCCACGTCGGCCTCCATCAGGATCTGCAGGACCGTCTCGGCCAACGAGCGCAGGAAGTTGCCGTCGTCAGCCTTCTGCAGCGCCTCGATCAGTGCCACTCTGTCGTCGGTCATCGGGTGCTCCCGGCTCAGGTTGAAGTCCGCAAACTCCACCTTAGCCGCCGGCCCCGATGGCCACCCCAATCCCCACCGAAACGGTCCCGGAAATTACACCTCGTCCGTGGACGCTACCCCTGATCCCGTACGGGACGCCCGCTGTCGATGCTCAGGCTGTTCTGTTCTCGCCGCGCGTCGACCGCATCATCGCCGGCCGCGAGCGCGATGCCGCCTTCAACATCGGCGACATCTACGCCTCATCCTTCGTCGGCTGGCACTCAGGCAACTTCCACTGGAACGTGACGCTGACAGGCGTCATCCCGTCCGGCTCCTACGAGACCGGCCAGCTGTCCAACATCTCCCTCAACCGCCCGGCGCTCGACCTCTCCGGGGCGCTCACCTACCTCGACCCGGTCCTCGGCTACGAGCTCTCGGTCATTCCGGGCATCACCTTCAACTGGATCAATCCGGCTACCCAGTACCTGACCGGCACCGAGTTCCACCTGGAGTGGTCGGCCTCGAAGTATCTGACCAAGGAGCTGACGGTCGGGTTCGTCGGCTACTTCTACGACCAGCTCACCGGCGACAGCGGCTCGGGCAACCGCATCGGCCCTTTCAAGGGGCGGGTGACGGCGCTAGGCGGTCAGATCGGCTACACGTTCAAGCTCGGCGAGATCCCGGTCTCAGCGAGCGTGCGGGTGCTGCGCGAGATCGACACGCAGAACCGCTTCGAGGGCACTGCCACCTGGCTGACTGTAGCCGCCCCGCTCTGGGTCGCGCCGCCCAAGCCGGCGCCCGAGCCCAGAGCGATCGTCGCGAAGAACTGAGACCTGGCGACTGACCCGAACGGCTTCCACCAGACGGCTCAGAGCGTGGCGCTCGTGCTGCGGGTGACGGGCGGCGGCGACCAGGATCCGTTGAGCACGGCGTCCTTCGGCCAGTAGGTCCGCAGCATCAGCACGAACGGTCCCTTCGGCGCTGGCAGCCAGTTCGACTCCCGCTGCGCGCCGGGGCTCTCGGTCTGGATGAAGAGATCAACCGAGCCGTCCGGGTTGGCCTTGAGGTCGTCGCGCGGGCTCACCGAGTAGCGGTTGATCGGGTTGTCGACGAAGAAATAGTCCGCGTCGTACATCGTCAGCGACCAGAACCCGTTGACGGGCGGCAGCTCGCCTTCCGGGAAGCGCATCACGTACTTCGAGGTCCCGTTCAGGCGCCGGCCCGCCGCATCGACCGTGGTCAGGGGGTAGACCGCGTCCTGCGGCAGGTTGCAGCCGAGCCCCACCGCCGTGACGAGCGCGCGCTGCAGGTAGTCCTTGCCGTAGTCGCCGCCGTCGGTCGTGAAGGTCCAGCCGTTCACGTGGCTGCCCGTCTCCTTCAGGTGCCCCATGATGCGGGCAAGCGCCTGCCGGGGTGCCTGCTCGATGGCCGCCCGGACGGCGGGCGGCTGGCGGCTCGGGTCGAAGGGCTGGCCGGGCACGATGCCGAGCGAGGCCATCTTGGCGACCGGAACCCCGTCCGCGAGCGCGGGAGGGTTGTCCTTCATCAGGGCGGCCATGAGGTTGAAGTAGGTCGTCGCGTCCATGCGGTTGACCTGCTCGCGCACGGCCATCTTCGTGTCGATGCCGGGATCGACCCGGCCTGCCGGCGGCGTGTACGACCGGCCGGCTGCGCTCGCTGGAACGAGCTTGTACTGGTCCTGCACGGCGTGCACGACCTTGTAGTCCTCGGGCGTGCCCGTGCAGTAGGTCCGGCCGAGGATCCAGACCAGGCTGGTGGGAGCCTGGATCAGCTTGGCGCCGGCGGGCACGCTGCCGCTCCAGCCGGGGCCTGCGATGAAGTAGGTCTGCGGCCCCGTCCCGGTGGTGCGCTTGCCCGGCACCGCGAAGACGTTCGTCCAGGCGCTGAGCATCGGCATGAGGAAGTAGCGCCCGTCCTCATCCGGGATGCTGAGGATGTAAGGTTCCCGGCCAACGTCGAGGAAAGCGCTGGAGTAGAGGGTGTCCGCGTTGGGCGCGGTGACGGCGCGGAACTTCGCGTCCGGGTACTCCCGCAGGTTGGCGAACTGGCCCATCGGGGCGTTCTTACCTTCGGGTGCGGCCACATTGGTGAGGACGCGGCGGGTCATCTCCATGGTGACGAGAGGATAGCCGTAGACGTAGGCGTCGGTCGCCAGCTCCAGGGGATCAGCCACCGCGTTGTTGCTGATGAGAGGTGCGTCCTGTGCTGTGCTCTGAGCCTGGGCGAGCGGCAGGCCCGAGCCAGCGAAGGGAAGCGTGGCAGCGCCCGCGGTGAAGATCCGTCTGGTGACATCCATGACCGCCTCCTGTGAATGGCCGGCTCGGACAGATCACTTCAGGTAAACCTGATCGTCGTGCCGGTGGCCGAAGGGCCCATCATCATCCACTCGCGCAGCGCGAGGTCAGGGAGGCGGTGCAGCACAAGGCGCTGCCGTTTACCGGCCGGCTTGGCCCATCGAAGTCGCCTCGTGCGAACAAAGCGCACAGGAATGCTGCGCTTCAGAGCATGGTACGGCAAGGGTTCGTAGCAAACGGACGGGAGAGCTGCCGGAAAGAATGTTGGCGGCTCAGGGCAGCCAGCGCTGCCGGACGCGCCGTTCCAATAGGGCTTGCCCTAACGGAACGTTCCGCTAGCCGACGTACCTCGTTCCGTACAAGTCGCCTGGCATTTTGGAGCAGCTGACACATCGACGTATCAGACCCTTTTGAAACGTCGGCTCCGAAAGCCTGCCAAGGGACGCAATGACACAAAAGGGCTTTAGCTTAGAGCTGTTGCCGCTCAGACTGGGTCGTCGGCGTCATAACCTGCGGCTGCGAGATAGTTTCGGCACTCGTCGGGTTTGAAGCAGGTGAAGGCCCCCCGGATAGCGGCCCACAGGTCCGGGACGGTTCGGACTGCCGCCGTGCGTAGCAACGCCTTCAGCTTCGCGAAGGCGTTCTCGATCGGGTTGAAGTCGGGGCTGTAGGGCGGCAGGTAGAGCAGGCTCGCCCCGGCCGCTTCGATGAGGTGCCGGATGCCGGCGACCTTGTGGGCGGCGAGGTTGTCCATCACCACCGTCTCGCCCGGCCGGAGCGCTGGCACGAGGACGTCGGCCACATAGGCTCGAAAGCGCCTGCCGTTCGTGGCTCCGTCCATCAACTCAAGGGCGAAGGGGCCGCTCGCCCGCAGGGCCGCCGTGACCGTGGTGGTTTTATAGTGGCCGTGAGGAACTGCGATACGGCAGCGCTGCCCGCGCGGCGCCCGCCCTTAGCGCCGCTCCATGTTGGTGGCGGCTGCGGTCTCGTCCAGGAACACGTCGCGGTCCGGATCGAGGTCGAGCTGGCCCTCGAACCGCCGCTCGCGCCTCCATCACGTCTGGGCGGTTCTGCTCAGCCGCGTGGAGCGCCCTTTTTTGCGGCTGATGCCGTGGCGCTTGAAGAAGCGCGATAGCCCGCTCAGGCTCACTGTGGCGCCGTGTTCCTGCAAGGTCGCCCGCACCTCGCGCAGGTAGGCTTGAGACCGGTCCTCAAGGGTCTGCAGGATCAGGGCCGCATGGGCCTCGGTTCGATGCGAGTGCCGGTCGCCGCCCATCGGCTTGGCAGCGATCTCGCCGTCCGCCCTGAAGCGAGCGTGCCAGCGGATCGCGCTCGCCTTGCCCACGCCGAACCGCTCCGCCGCCTGTCGGCACGAGGCGCCCGCCTCAATAGCGGCGATCACCCGCTCGCGAAGATCCTGCGACAGGGCTGCAACCATGGTGCTTCTCCGTGATCCGAACACCATGGAGTCACAGCAACGGCCACCACGCTACCCCGGCCGACTCAGACTGACCGGCAACAGCTCTAGTCTGTTGGGTTGCTCGAACGCCGCCAGTACGCCTTCGACTGAACTCGGCCGGCAGCTATGCGCCGATTGTGTTGAAAAACTCGGGTGTTGCGGCGGTAGTCGTGAGGTGATTCACTTCTGTCGAGAGACGGAGACCGAAGCAGATGATGGGACCTCGGCAAGTCGAGCAGGGTGCCCTGTTCTACGAGTTCTCGCTCGATACACATATCCCAGCCGACCATCTGCTGCGCGCCATCGACCGCTTCGTTGACCTGTCGGGTCTACGCGCGCACCTGCAGCCGTTCTACAGCTCGACGGGCCGGCCCTCGGTCGACCCCGAGTTGATGATCCGCATGCTGCTCATCGGCTACTGCTTCGGCATCCGATCCGAGCGCCGCCTGTGCGACGAGGTCCACCTCAATCTCGCCTATCGCTGGTTCTGCCGGCTCGGGCTCGACGGCCGGGTGCCGGACCATTCGACCTTCTCCAAGAACCGCCATGGCCGCTTCCGCGACAGCGACCTGCTGCGCTGCTTGTTCGAGACCGTGCTCGCCCGCTGCATCGCCGAGGGGCTCGTGGGCGGCGAGGGCTTCGCGGTCGACGCCAGCCTTATCAAGGCTGATGCCAACCGGCAGAAGGGTGTTGAGGGTACGAACGGCCTGCCACCCGAGAGCGTCAGCCGCGCCGCCCGGGAGTACCTGGCTGTGCTCGACGACGCCGCGTTCGGAGCTGCGACGCCGGTCGTGCCTAAGCTCGTTTCCCCCGCCGACCCGGCCGCGCGCTGGACGGGTGCGGACGGTGGGCTGGCCTACTTCGCCTACGCGGCCAACTACCTGATCGACCTCGACCACGCGGTCATCGTGGACGTCGAGCCGACCACCGCGATCCGGCAGGCCGAGGTCACGGCCGCCAAGCGCATGATCGTGCGCTCGCGCGAGCGCTTCGACCTCTACCCGGCCCGGCTCGCCGGTGACAGCGGTTACGGCTCGGCCGCGATGCTGGGCTGGCTCGCCCACGAGCAGGGCATCGAGCCGCACATCCCCGTCTTCGATAAGTCCGAGCGCCGCGACGGCACCTTCAGCCGGTCGGCCTTCACCTACGACCCTGGCGCCGACGCCTACACCTGCCCGGCCGGCAAGCACCTGCGGCAACGCCAGAAGGTCTATCGGTCACCGCCCCCGCTCGTCGACGCAGACGGGATGCTGCGCTACCGCGCGAGCAAGTACGACTGCGAAGCTTGCGCGCTGAAGCCACGATGCTGCCCCAACGCATCCGCCCGCAAGATCCCACGCTCGATCCACGAGGGCGCCCGGCAGATGGCGCGCGACATCTGCGCCTCGGAGGCGGGCCGTACCTCGCGGCGTGAGCGCAAGAAGGTCGAGATGCTGTTTGCCCACCTTAAGCGGATCCTGCGGCTGGATCGGCTTCGGTTGCGGGGGCCAGACGGGGCCCGAGACGAGTTCCACCTCGCGGCCGCCGCCCAGAACCTACGGAAGCTGGCCAAGCTGATCCCGCTGGGGCAGCCGAGCCTAGCCTGACCGGCTGGCGGGAGCCCCCCCGGCCAAGCACCCGGTCAAATCTCAATCCAGGCCAACCGCGAGTTTTTCAACGAAATCCGCCCATCCCTGCCGTTCATACGTCCGAGCCGCTTCTCCGGAGCAGGCACAGAAGAAGGTCGGATCATAAGTCAGGATTGCGGCACTTCCGGACCTTCATATCCAGACCAATGGAGCTGCGCTTCTGGGGTAAAGCCAGACCCTAATGCACCCGGCATCCTCCGGTGGCCTCGACGTCCTCGAGCAGGGCTCGCCTCGGCCGAACGCCGAGCCAAGCGGGACGTTGACCAAGCCTCTAAGCTGGAGGCCACCATGTCGAAGCTCACCACCGACGAGCGGGAGGACATCCCGAAGAGCAAGTTCGCCCTGCCGGAGGAGCGCAAGTACCCCATCGAGGACAAGGCCCACGCCCGCAACGCCAAGGCCCGCGCCGCCCAGCAGGCGAAGGCCGGAAACCTGTCCGCGGCGGATAAGAGGAAGGTCGACGCCAAGGCGGACCAAGTCCTGAAAGGGCGGTAGGATGACCATTGCAGGGCCGACCGAGCCGTTGCCTCAGGGTTATTCCCGCAAACGGCCCGGGTTCTCCCCGATAGGCCCTGACCACACTTCCTCATAGCTTCACTGCCACTTCATCACAGGAGGTTGCCATGAACCCTCTGAAGTGGATGACCCTTGGTGCTGTGACCTTGGCTGCCTGGCTGACGCTGGGCTCGCTCGAACGCGGCCTGATCGGCGTCGCGCCCGCTGAGGCTGCCGGAGGCTGCGGCGTCGACTTCCACCGTGGCCCCTACGGCGGCTGCCGGCCGAACTACTACGGCGGTCCCGGGTACTATCGCGGCGGCGTGGTCTACGGCGGGCGCGCCGTCTACGGAGGCCGAGCCGTCTATGGCCGGCGTGTCTACGGAGGGCGGGTCTATCGTGGGGGCGCCTACCGCGCGGGCGGGTTCCGAGGAGGTCGGGTCGTGGGCTTCCATGGTGGCCGCGGCTTCCACGGTGGCGGCCGCTTCCATCGGTAGCTCCGCAACGGTGTCTCACGCTTCGGCGAGGGTTCGCTCCGGAACCGCCGCGACGACCCGGATGCCGCCGTCCTGGCGTGAGACACTCAGCGTGCCGCCCAGCGCCGCGATACGGTCTCGCATGCCCCGGATGCCGGTCCCCTCAACGATGGGCGAGGCGCTCGGGGCTCCGTCCGGGGCTGCTCCGTCCTCAACCGTCAACTCCAAGAACCGCATTCCGACGCCCTGCAGGACGACCCGGGCGGCCTTGGTCGTGGAGTGGCGCTGCACGTTGGTGAGGGCCTCCTGCGCGACGCGATAGAGCGCGAGCTCGACCTCGGGAGCCCAGCGCCGGCCCACCAAGCCGTCCGCGACGGACACGGTCACCTGCACCCCCGCCCGCCGGCTGAACCCATCCGCGAGGGTCTGAAGGGCGGTCCCCAAGCCTGCCTCGTCGAGGAGGGCCGGGTAGAGCACGTAGGAAAGCGTCCGCAGTTCCGTCACGCTGGCGTCGACGAGCGCCCGCGCCTGCGCCAGGGCAGCACGGACCTTCGGTGGCGGGTCGACAAGGCCACGCTCGGCGACCCCGAGTTCGAACCCTGCGGCGATCAGGTTCTGTCCGGTCGTGTCGTGAAGCTCGCGCGCGATGCGCCGGCGCTCGTTGTCCTCACGGTGGAGGGCATCCTCGGTGAAGCGGCGCAAGCCGTCGCCGAGCGTCCCGTCGCCGGAAAGGTCCGTGGCCGCGCCGTAGATGTAGCCCTCGTGGCCGGCATCGCGAAGCGGGACGAGGACGGTGCTCCAGACGAACCGTCTGTCTCCGAGCCGAGTCTCGCGTTCAATGCGCCGCGTCTTTCCGGAGGCAAGCACCGAGCGATAGTCGGCCTCGACGCGCTCGGCCTCCTCCGGAGGGAAGAGTTCCTGGGTCGTTCGCCCGATCAGTCGCGCGGACGGCACACCCCATTCAGGGTCCTCGCTGAACGTGAGTGCCTCCAGCACGAACTGGCCGTTCGGCTTGAGCGCGATGATGAACTGTACGTCGGACGACCCGGCGACGAGATCCGTCAGGGCGGTCTGCTGTCGAAGGTAGCGGCGCAGGCGGCGGCGAGCGGCCGGGAATGCGAGCACCGGGACCAGAAGGAGCAGGGCCACACCGGCGCCGGCTCGAAGGACCTCCTCGCGCCAGCGTTCGAGCGCTCCCGAGGTCGACCTGCAGACCGCCACAGAGAGGCTGCCCAAACCGACCGAGACCCGCGACGTGATCCTGTCCGCCGCGCTTCCGTGATCCGCCAATGCGCATGCGGGGTCCCCTGACCGCCCCGTGCGGCCCGGGTCATTTTCCAGGGTGGACACCGTCCAATCGACCAGGTGCCGGCCATCGGCACCGAGTAGGCTGACCGTGTTCGACCTACCGGCTCCCAGTCCCTGAAACACGGTTCGGAGCAGGTCGACGCTGACGCCCGCCGCAACGATGCCTCGGAACTCCCCGCCCGCCGAGGACAGGCGTCGGCTCATCGGAAGGACGAGGCCCTGCATAAACGGGGTGGGTCTGGGCGCGCCCACGAACAAGCCGGCGTCCCGCTCCCGCTGCGCGTGGAAATAGTCCCGGTCCGCCACGCTCAACCCTTGCAGTTTCGGGCTGTGGACCAACACGTCCCCGTTCGGACGGGCGAAGGCGAGGAGCAGGTATGGCGACCCCCGCTCATTGTTGGAGCAGACCAGGGATGGGCAAATCTTGTCGTCGGTGATGCGGTCGATGTCCTTTTCGACCGCGATCTCCGTTAGCCTTCTCAGGACGACGTCGACGACGCCGAAGGTGCTCTCGGTGAACCGTGCGCTGGATGCGGCCACATGCGCGACCTCATCCCGTGCCGTCGCAAGAGCCGCGTCATGGGCCCGTATCGCCCAAAGCGTTGTCGGAACGGCGAGCATCGCCGCGAATGCCGACCAGACGCCCAGGAACAGGGCAGGCGTCAGCAGACGCGCACTCATCCATGATCCGGAAGGCCAGCCGAACGTGGCTGCCGGCCCATCCGGGCCGGGCTTTCTCCTACCCTCGGCCCGGCTCGGTTCCACGGGAACACCTCCCTGTCGGCCAATCCTCCGGCACGCCGTCCTACCCTCAGATTGCGCAGCGTGCGTACGTATACCCTAAGGTTGAATGGTGTAGCAGTCGGTTAATAAACCCTGATGACTTTGCAAGGATTCCCGCGTTGAGGCGGTCTCGGACCGCATCAGGCCGGCTTACGCCGGCACCCCCGAACTATCCACCGGCGCTCGTGTAGACCGCGGCAGCGCGAACACATCAGGGTTCCAATCCACCCCTCTCGGGGTTTACCCTGATTGCCAGAGCCCACGCCAGATAGGGAAGTTACGGCTTGGATACGAAGTAGCACCCGGGGAGGTAAGGATGGGGTCCTTCGCGCGGCGTCTCGTCGGAAGCCTCGCACTGGCGTCCGCGCTCGCTCCCGTCCCCGACGCAAGGGCCGCCGAGGGCGGCCTCAGCTTCTACGTCGAGGGTCAGGCGGTGCCGCTCGGCGGCATCGTGCCGCCGCAGGGCCTCTACTTCGATAGCACCACCTACTTCTACAGCGCTCGGATCGGCGGCAATCGTCAAACCCAGATCGGCGGCAACGTCATATCCAATGCGAAGGTGAACCTCGTTGCCGACTTCGTGACTGCGCTCTGGGTCACGCCGGTCAACGTCCTCGGCGGCGACCTAGGGTTCGCCTTCGTGATGCCGTTCGGGGAGCCGGCCGTGCGCGCTGGCGTCCTCCTGAACGGGCCACTGATCAACCAAGTGGTCGGTCGCCCGATCGGCATCGGTGCGAGCGACCGGGACTTCAATTTCGGTGACCCCATCGTGTCGGCCACGCTCGGCTGGCACTCCGGCAACTGGCACTGGAAGCTCTCGGGCGTGCTCAGCATCCCAGCGGGCGCCTACGAGCCCGGGCAGCTCTCGAACGTCGCCCTGAACCGCTACATCGGCGACATCTCTGCCGCCGCGACCTACCTCGATCCGGTGCAGGGCTACGAACTTTCCGCGTCGGCCGGCTTCACGCTCAACGGCACGAACCCGTCCACGCGCTACAACACCGGCGACGAGTTTCACATCGACGTCTCGGCCTCGAAGTACCTCTCCAAGGAGGTGTCGGTTGGCGTCATCGCCTCGCACTACCTGCAGATCACCGGCGATAGCGGTCCCGGCGCCCGGCTCGGCCCCTTCAAGGGACGCGTGACGGCCGTTGGAGGGACCATCGGCGTGACGGGCGAGTTCGGGAAGATCCCGGTCACCGCCCGGATCAAGGTACTGCGCGAGGTCGAGGTGGAGAACCGCTTCCAGGGTACCATTGGCTTCTTCCAGGTGTCCTTCCCGCTGTGGGTCGCCCCTCCGAAGCCAGTACCGGAACCCAGGCCGCTGGCGACGAAGTTTTGAGCGTGCGTCCCGGCTGATGGAGGAACCGTAGCGGTGGCACCGAGGCTTGCCGAGGGCAGGCATTGGGCGCTTGATACCGCAATCCGCGAGCCCATCGCCCGTCCCGGGGCGGTGGGTGTTCGGCATGCCCGGGAGCTACGCGGGAGGTCGATATCTCGTGACGGTGACCATCCTGATCGTGGACGACCACATCGCCATCCGGCGCGGCGTCCGGGCCATCCTGGAGGGGCGCGGCGGCTTTGAGGTCGCCGCCGAGGCTGGTAACGGGGCCAAGGCCATCGACCTCGCGGCGCGGCACAAGCCGGACGTGGCGGTCATCGACTACTCTTTGCCGGCCATGAACGGATCGCAACTGACCAGGCGCCTGCGGGAGGCCAGCCCACGCACCGAGGTGCTGGTCTATACGATGCACGAGAGCGACGCACTGGTGCGGGACGTGCTCGGCGCCGGCGCACGCGGGTACCTCCTGAAATCGGACGCCGACCAGCACCTGATCGCCGCCGTCGAGGCGCTGGCCCACCAACAGCCCTACTTCACCGGCCGCGTGAACGAGACCCTGCTCGCCCACTACCTGGCCCATCGGGGCGAGAGCTCGCAGCTCGACGCGTTGACCTGCCGCGAACGCGAGGTGGTGCAGCTCATCGCGGAGGGCAATTCGAGCAAACAGGTCAGCGCGGCGCTCGCCATCAGCCTGAAGACCGTCGAGACCCACAGGGCGTCCGCCATGCACAAGCTTGGCCTGGAGACGACGGCCGCCCTGGTGCGCTACGCCGTGCGGAACAAGCTGGTGGAGCCCTAAGGGCAATTTCCTGCCCTTCCCAGGCATATCCGGTGCTCAAATCAGGGTTTCGCCCGATAGTTCGGGCGCACTTCACCCCCTAAGGTTGCCGCAAGTTAACGGCTGAAGCTTTCGCAAGACGAGCGACCGACTTCACCGAGCGGGCATCATGACGGGGAGATGTCGATGCGGGTGCATTGCCGCACGCTGTGCATTGCTGTCGCCGCTTCTCTCTATTCAACCACGACACAGACGGCGCGGTCGGCGCCCTTGAGTCCGTCCGTCATCGTACCGCCGACGGAGTCCGCCACCGAATTTATCGCGCAGCGCCGCGCCTTCAGAGGCGGTTTCGCAGGGCGCGGCCGGTTCGGCGGCTACGGCCGGGGTATTGCTCGCCCCAGGTTCGACGGCGGGGGCGTCCGGCGGCGCGGGATCGCGGGTGGGTACGGACCGAGGCCCGGCTGGCACGGAGGCGGTGTGCAGCGACGCGGTGTCGTCGTGCGCCGAAACGTCATGGTCGGCGGTGCCTACCGGCCCTTCGGCGCCTGGTGGCCGGCTGGCGGTGCCATCGCCGCCGGAACCGCCCTCGGTTTCGTTGGCGCGGCGACAGCAGCAGCCTGGGCGGGGGCCCCGCCGGCACCTGGCTACTGCTGGTTCTACACCGATTCCTCTCGAACGCAGGGCTTTTGGGATCGCTGCCCGGCTTGAGCGCAGGAGGCTTCCATGGACATCCGAAAGTGCAGTGCCGAGGCCATCGGCACCTTCTGGCTGAGCTTCGCGGGCTGCGGCAGCGCCGTCATCGCGGCAGCCTTCCCGCAAGTCGGCATCGGCCTCGTCGGGGTTTCCCTCGCCTTCGGCCTGACCGTGGTCACGATGGCCTACGCCATCGGCCACATCTCGGGCTGCCACCTCAACCCGGCCGTGACCTGCGGGCTCGCGGCCGGCGGGCGGTTCCCCGCGCATGACATCGCGCCTTACGTGACCTCCCAGGTCATCGGAGGCGTCATAGGCGCTGCGGTGCTCTACGCCATCGCGAGCGGTGCGCCGGACTTCGATTTGGCGAAGGGCTTTGCCGCCAACGGTTACGGCGAGCACTCGCCCGGACGCTACGGCCTGCTCTCGTGCCTCCTGGCCGAGGTGGTGCTCACCATGATGTTCCTGTTCGTGATCATGGGGGCGACGCACGGCAAGGCGCCGGTCGGCTTTGCGCCGCTGGCCATTGGGCTCTGCCTGACGCTCGTGCACCTCGTGGGCATCCCAGTCACCAACCTCTCGGTCAATCCGGCCCGCAGCACCGGGCCAGCCCTGTTTGCGGGCGGCTGGGCCATAGCGCAGCTCTGGCTATTCTGGGTCGCGCCAGTGCTCGGCGGCGTCCTTGGCGGCATCCTCTACCGCTGGCTGAGCGAGCAGCCCTCGGCTCAGATCACCGGGATGGTGCCCCCCGCCCCAGCGGAGTGAGCGCACGACGAACCCTCTCCAAGCCATTTAGGGGAGCGACCGATGTCGAGTGCGACCGTCCTCGTCCAAGCTGCCGTGCCTCAAGCAGGCGGGGGCATGGTCTTCGTGCCGGGCGGAACCTTCCGCATGGGCTCGGACCGTCACTACCCGGAGGAGGCGCCCGTCCATCAGGTCACCGTCGACGGCTTCCGGATCGACCGCACGCCCGTCACCAACGGCCAGTTCCGGGCCTTCGTACGGGCCACCGGCCACGTGACAGTCGCAGAGCGGAAGCCGAAGGCGGAGGACTATCCGGGCGCGCTGCCACACATGCTGCAAGCCGGGTCCTTGGTCTTCAAGCCGCCCAAGCGGCCTGTCGACCTCCGGGACTTCAGTGCGTGGTGGCGGTTCAAGGCCGGCGTGCACTGGCGGCGACCTTACGGCCCCGGCTCCTCCATCGCTGGGCTCGACGACCACCCGGTGGTCCACGTTGCCTACGCCGACGCCGAGGCCTACGCGGCCTGGGCCGGCAAGGAACTGCCGACCGAGGCCGAATGGGAATACGCGGCGCGCGGCGGGCTCGACGGGGCGGAGTTCGCCTGGGGCGACGAGCTCGCGCCGAATGGTCGGCACATGGCCAACACTTGGCAAGGCGCCTTCCCGAACGAGAACCTGGCCGCCGATGGCTACGAGCGCACCTCGCCGGTCACGGCCTTCCCGCCGAACGGCTACGGGCTCCACGACATGATCGGCAACGTCTGGGAGTGGACGACCGACTGGTTCGCGCAACGGCATCAGGCTGATGCTCCAAAGGCCTGCTGCATCCCCCAGAACCCCCGCGGCGGCCGAGAGGACGGCAGCTACGACCCCAACCAGCCCGCAATCCGCATCCCCCGCCGGGTGGTTAAGGGCGGCTCGCACCTATGCGCCCCGAACTATTGCCGCCGCTACCGCCCGGCCGCGCGCCATCCGCACCCGGTCGACACCTCCACCAGCCATATCGGCTTCCGGTGCGTCATAAGGAGTGGGTCATGACCGAGCCCGTGTCGTCCCAGGTAGCCGCCGACGAGCGTCGATCCGCGGCCGTGAACCGCAGGGCCATGCTGCTGCGGGGCACCGCGCTGGTTGCGGCCACCCTCGGTGGCGCGACTGGGGCTTACGCGCAGCAGCCTCAACCCCAGCCCCGCCCAGCCACGCCGACGCGCTCGGGGACGGCGAGCAGGCCGCCCAATATCCTCGTGATCTTCGGGGACGATATCGGCCAGACCAACCTCAGCGCCTACTCGTTCGGGCTGATGGGCTACCGCACGCCGAACATCGACCGGATCGCCAAGGAAGGCATGATGTTCACCGACTACTATGCCGAGCAGAGCTGCACGGCGGGTCGGTCGACCTTCATCACCGGCCAGTGCACGCTGCGCACCGGGCTCTCGAAGGTCGGCATGCCGGCGGCGACGGTCGGCCTGCAGGCGCGGGACGCCACGATCGCGGAGCTTCTCAAGCCTCTCGGCTATGCCACGGGACAGTTCGGCAAGAACCACCTCGGCGATCGCAACGAGTACCTCCCGACGGTGCACGGCTTCGACGAGTTTTTCGGCAACCTCTACCACCTTAACGCCGAGGAGGACCCGGAATCCCGCACCTATCCGCGCGACCCGCGCTTCCGTGAGGCGCTCGGCCCGCGAGGCGTCCTGCGTTGCAAGGCCTCCGACCGGGACGATCCGACCGAGCAGCCGCGCTGGGGCCGGGTGGGCAAGCAGACCATCGAGGACACCGGCCCGCTCACCAAGAAGCGCATGGAGACGATCGACGACGAGACCTCGGCGGCGGCCATCGAATACATCCAGCGTCAGGCGCGGGCGAATACGCCCTTCTTCTGCTGGTACAACACGACCCGGATGCACTTCCGCACACATGTGCAGGAGGCGCATCGTGACCAGCCTGGCTTGAAGTCCAGGACCGAGTATGCAGACGCCATGATCGAGCACGATGCCGTGGTCGGCAACATCCTCAAAGCAATAGATGACCTCGGCATCGCGAACGACACCATTGTGCTCTACACGACGGACAACGGCCCGCACCAGAACTCCTGGCCCGATGCCGGAACGACGCCGTTCCGCAGCGAGAAGAACACCAACTGGGAAGGCGCGTTCCGCGTGCCCTGCATGGTCCGCTGGCCGGGCCGTATCCAGCCCGGCTCGGTCTCGAACGACATCGTCAGCGGCCTTGACTGGCTGCCCACATTTCTCGCCGCGGCCGGAGAGCCGGACATCAAGGGCAAGCTGCTCAACGGCTATCAGGCCGCCGGCAAGACCTTCAAGGTTCACCTCGATGGCTACAATCAGCTGCCGTACCTCACCGGCCAGCAGCCGGAGAGTGCCCGCAAGGAGTTCATCTACTTCAACGACGACGGGGATCTCGTGGCCATGCGCTACGAGAACTGGAAGCTCGTCTTCGAGGAGCAGCGCGCCACGGGGACAATGCGCATCTGGGCCGAGCCCTTCACCAAGCTGCGGGTTCCCAAGACTTTCGATCTGCGGGCTGACCCCTACGAGCGCGCCGACGTCACGTCGAACTCCTACTACGACTGGTTCATGTCGAACCCGGCCCCGTTCCTGGCTTCGCAATCCGTGATCGGGCCGTTCCTGGCGACGTTCAAGGACTATCCCCCAAGCCAGCGCCCATCGAGCTTCAGCATCGATCAACTGGTCGAGAAGATGCAGAGGAGCCTGGAGCCACCGCACTAAGCCGGAGTCGCGTCGGCCCGAGCGAAGGGCGGCCAGCATCCCATCACCCAGTGAGCGGACACCTCGAATCGAGGAGCTTGTCGATGAGGTTCACCCGGCGCCTCGTGCTTGCCGCGCTGTCGGTCACGCTACCGGCAGTTCCGGCAGCCTTAGCCCAGTCCGACCCGCTGCCCTCCTGGAACGATGGCTCCGCTAGGCGTGCGATCCTAGACTTCGTCGCCCGCGTCACGCGCGACGGACAAACCGGTTACTTACCGCCGGCGGAACGTATCGCGGTCTTCGACAATGATGGGACCCTGTGGGCAGAGCAGCCCGTCTACTTCCAGGTGGCCTTCGCCCTCGACCGGGTGAAGGCACTTGCGCCTCGGCACCCGGCGTGGCGGGAGACCCAGCCGTTCAAGGGTGTGATCGAGGGCGACCGGGAGGCGGTCTCTGCGGCCGGCGAGAAGGGCATGGTCCAGATCGTGGCAGCAGCCCATTCCGGCATGACCACGGCGGAGTTCAACGGCATCGTCGCGGACTGGCTCAAGACGGCCAGGCATCCGCGTTTCGATCGCCCCTACGACAGCCTCGTCTACCAGCCGATGCTGGAACTGCTCGGCTACCTGCGCACCAACGGCTTCAAGACCTTCATCGTCTCGGGCGGAGGCGTCGAATTCCTGCGGGTCTTCGCCGAGCGCGCCTACGGCATCCCACCAGAGCAGGTCGTCGGCTCGTCAGGTGTGACGCGTTTCGAGACGAGGCCCGACGGTACGCCGGTCCTCGTCAAGGAGGACAAGGTCGAGTTCATCGACGACGGCGCGGGGAAGCCGTCGGGCATCAACCGCTTCATCGGGCGCCGGCCGGTCCTCGCGTTCGGCAACTCCGATGGCGAGCGGCAGATGCTGGAGTGGACCGCGGCTGGGGATGGTCCCCGCTTCCTCGGCCTCGTCCACCACACCGATGCCGAGCGCGAATACGCCTACGACCGCCACTCCCATGTCGGACGCCTCGACAAGGCTCTCGACGAGGCGGACCGGCGAGGCTGGGCCGTGGTCGACATGAGGCGGGACTGGAATGCGATCTTCCCGCGCTTGCCTAGTGGCGAGCGATGAGGATGGCCGCTCGCAGTCCTGCCCCAGCCAAGCGCGCGCTCCTCTGCCTGGTAGCCGCCCTGGCCGTGGGTTCGGCCAGGGCGCAGACCCCGACGCCGCCGAACCCCTTCGACGGATGGGACAATGCCTACTACCAGATCATGGCCGACGAGCTCCGGCGGATCGGGCTGAACCGAACGGTCTACAGCTCGGACGGCCATGCCGTCGGGCGCATCTTGGACGTGCGCACCACGCCGGACGGCATGCACGAGGCCGCGATCGTCCGCGTGCGGCGCCTGATGGGAAGCGGGCAGATCGCCCTCCCATTCTACCGCCTGGCAAAGCGGAATGGACGCCTTGTCGCGAAGGACGACCGGGCTTCCGTCCTCTCCATGGACCGGCTGGACGTTCCCGGCGCGAGCGCACGCTGATGAACGCCCGAGCCTGCCTTGCCCTCCTTGCCCTCGCCGCCTCCATCGTGCCCATCGGGAGCGCTGCGGGGAAGGGCGCGGCCGACGCCGGTCGAATCCGGGCCGTCTACGACCTGCCGAAGAAGGCCGCCTATCGCGAGATCTACCGGGAGATGCGGGACCGCCGGGTCTTGGAGCGCGTCGGGGCCATCGTCGGTTTGGTCCGCCTGCCAACCCGGCTAACCTACCGGCTCAAGGAATGCGCCGGCGAGCTCAACGCCTGGTACGCGCCCGAAAATCAGAGCGTCACGGTCTGCTACGAGCTACTCGACAGCGTTGTGCGGGCCGCCCCCAAACCAAGTCGCCGGCCGGCGTCACGCGCCAGGAGGCGATCCGGGGTCCGGTCTTCCAGATCCTGCTGCACGAGAGCAGCCACGCCCTGTTCGACCTCCTCGACGTGCCCATCCTGGGGCGCGAGGAGGACGCGGCCGACCAGATCGCCTCGCTGATCCTGCTCCATCTCTCGCCTGCCGACGCCCGAACGGTGGTGGCCGGCGGCGGCTATTACTTCGCGACGGCTGCCAAGGACGAGCCGGTCGACAAGGGCGCCTTCGCCGACGTGCACGGCCTGTCTTGGCAGCGCTTCTACAACCTGGCCTGCATGGCCTACGGCTCGGACCGCCGGCGTTACCGCGCCATCGTGGCCAAGGACTACCTGCCGAAGGAGCGGGCGGAGGGCTGTGGCGAGGAGTACGACCAAGTCGCCTTCGCCTTCCGCAAGCTGATCGGCCCGCACCTGCGCGTGCGCCCCGCCGGCGGCGAGCGGCTGAGGCGCGCCTTCCGCTCCGCCTTCAAGTAATGCGGCCCCACGATGGCTTTCATCGACCTCTTCGCCTGGATCGTCCTCGTTGTTGCCGCCCTGACGCTCGTGGCGGCCTTCGTCGCGCTTGGGGCGATGCCCGGCCGCATCGCCCGCCGCCGCGGGCATCCCTGGGCACAAGCCGTCGCAGTCGGGAGCTGGGCCACCCTAATCTGCGGCTTTGTGTTCTGGCCGCTCATCCTGACCTGGGCCTACGTCGACGCTCCGGCCCGCCGGGAGACGAAGCCATGATCGTCTTCCTCTTCAACAGCTACCTCGCGCTCTTGGTGCTGTTCGTCTGGCTCCGGTTCATCCCCTTCAACCTGTTCTGGAAGCTCTCGCCGGCGCTCGTCCTCATCGTCCTCCTGATCGGACTGTTCATTCCGATGGGCTGGGGGGCGCCCTCGGGCCCGGCGGCAGTCATCCGCAACTCGGTGCAGATCGTGCCCTCCGTCGCCGGCGAGGTCATCGACGTGCCCGTCGCCGCCAACGCGCAGCTGAAAGCCGGCGACGTCCTCTTCCGCATCGATCCCGTGCCCTACAAGGCGCAGGTCGAGGCCATCGAGGCCCAGCTCAAGCTCGCGGAAACCCGGCTCGGCGAGATGTCCCAGCTGCAGGCCCGCGGAACCGGTCGGGCCTTCGACGTCGAGCAGCGCCAGGCCGAGGCCGACCAGCTGCGCGCTCAACTCGAAGGCGCGAAGTGGAACCTCGACAAGACGACCGTGCGGGCCCCGACCGCCGGCTACGTGACCAACCTCGCGCTACGCAAGGGGGCGCGGGTCACCGCCCAGACGCCCGTAATGGCCTTCATCGACAGCGCCGACACCCTTTTCGGCGCGGAGATCCCGCAAATCTACGCACGCTTCATCGAGCCCGGCCAGCCCGTCGAGGTCACGTTCAAGGCTTATCCTGGCACGATTCACACTGGACGTGTCCAAGCGGTGCTCCAAGCCATCGCGACGGGGCAGGCACAGCCCGGCGGTCTGGCAGTCGCGCCGCCCGAGGTCCTGTCTGCACCGTTCGTGGTCCGGTTCACGCTCGACGACCCGGAGGTGGCCCGCCGCCTCCCAGCAGGCAGCATTGGCACGGCCGCGATCTACACCGAGCGAGTCCAGGTGGCGCATGTCGTCCGCAAGGTGGTCCTGCGGCAGGCAGCCATCCTCAATTACGTCAACCCGTTCTGAGCAAGATTGGAGGGAGTGCGATGAAGAGGATGGTTGTCGGAATGCTCGCTCTGATCGCCGCCGCAACCCCGACGATCGCACAGGAGACTTCACCACCGAACCTCACGGCGCGTTCGATCCACCGACGCGCGGTCGAGGCAGTGATCTGGGGCATGCCGGCCGTGAACTTCGACCGCATGTTCCAGGCGATGCGGAAGGCAGGAGGGGAGGAGAACCAGATCGTCTACTGGTCCGGCATTCCCGACTGGAAGAACCAAACGCTGACCCCGAACCCCAGCACCGTCTACCTGATGCCCTTCATCGACACGAAGGGGACCGACCCGATGGTGCTCGAAATCCCACCGGCCAGCGGGGGCGAGATCACCGGGACGGTCATGGACGCTTGGCAGGCGGCCCTCGACGATGTCGGGCCGGCCGGCGTGGATAAGGGCAAGGGCGGCAAGTACCTCATCCTCCCGCCCGGTTATGCCGGAACCATCCCCGAGGGGTACATCCGGCTCGCATCCGACACGCGCATGGCCTACGCGCTGCTCCGCTCCAACGTCGGCAGCGGCAGCGAGGCGGACGTCGCGAAGGCGGTCGCCTACGCCAGGCAGGTCAAGCTCTACCCGCTTTCCCTGGCAAGCGATCCGCCGACGACGACCTTCGTCGACGCGGTCGGCACGGTGTACGACAGCACGATCCCTTACGACCTGCGCTTCTTCGAGGCGCTCGACCGCTTCGTTCAGCGGGAACCCTGGCTCGACCGCGACAAGGCGATGATCGACCAGCTCAAGTCGATCGGCATCGACCGGGGTAAGCCGTTCGAGCCCAGCCCCGAAACGAGGAAGATCCTGGAGCAGGCGGCCGGCGAGGCCCAGGCCTTGCTCGAACAAAGATACGAGGCGCTTTTCACGCCGCCTTTCTATGAGGGCAGGCAGTGGGCCCTGCCTGTGCCGCATGACCTCAGCGAAGGATTGTCTAACCTTTTCAGCAAGCCCGGCACCTATCCGGTCGACGACCGCGGCACGTTCTTCTCGTTCGCGTTCTCCAGCATTAAGCATCTCGGCTCAGGCCAGTTCTACCTCGTCACCATCCGGGACAAGGATGGCAAAGCCTTCGATGGCGGGAGCAGCTACAGGCTGACGGTCCCGGCCAAGGCACCCGTCTCGCTCTACTGGTCTGCGACGGTCTACGACCGGGATACGCACGGGCTCATCCGTGACCAGAAATGGTCGAGCCGCGGCTCAAACAGCCCAGGGCTCGAGACCAACGCCGACGGCTCGGTCGACATCCTGTTCGGGCCGGAGGCCCCCGCCGGCAAGGAAACGAACTGGGTACCGACCCGGTCCGGAGAACGATGGGAGGTCATCTTCCGCTTCTACGGCCCGCGGAAGCCCCTGTTCGAGAAGACGTGGAGTTTGCCGGACATCGAGCAAGTCGCGGAGCAGCGAGGTCAATGACGATGAGCAGCCTACGAGCTTATGCCTGCTTCGGTTTTCTGATGATGCCGGTGTTCGCGCTCGCGCAGGGCGCCGTGCCGGTCACGCCCGACAACTTCGTGCGCGCCGAGACGCACATGTACTTCAACAACAGGGTGCGCGGAGACGGCCTCGCGAAATTCCATCACATCCGAGAGCTAATGCCCATCGCTCACCAATCGGTCATCCGCGGTAACCGTGACACGCTGTATTCGACAGCGGTTTTCGATCTCGACGCCGGGCCGGTGACCATCGACCTGCCCGAGGTGGAGCAGCGCTTTATGTCGCTGCAGGTCATTACCGAGGATCACTACACGACGACCGAGTACGGTGCCGGACCGCATGTCGTCGACAAGGCCAAGGCAGGCACGCGTTACGCGCTCGTGGGCGTTCGAACCTTGGTCGATCCGAACGACCCCGGCGATCTGAAACGGGTTCACGCGCTCCAAGACGCGATCAAGGTCTCGCAGCCGGGGGGGCCCGGCAAGTTCGAGGCTCCGAACTGGGATCCGGCGAGCCAGAAGAAGGTGCGCGACGCCCTGCTCGTCCTCGCCAGCACGGTTACCGACACGCGACGCGCCTTCGGCTCGAAGGACGAGGTCGACCCGGTCCAGCACCTGATCGGCGCCGCCTCAGCCTGGGGGGCGAACGCGCCACGCGATGCCATCTACCTCAACGTGGTGCCGCCCAGGAACGATGGGACGACGAATTACGTGCTGGAGGCAGGCGCCGTGCCCGTCGACGGCTTCTGGTCGATCAGCCTCTACGACGCCGAAGGCTACTACCAAGCCAACCCGTACAACGCCTACTCTCTCAACAACCTGACCGCGAAGAAGGGCGAGGATGGGTTCGTCGACGTCCGGTTTGGAGGCTGCGACGGGAAGGTTCCGAACTGCCTGCCGATCATGCCGGGCTGGAACTACATGGTGCGCCTCTACCGACCACGAGCGGAGGTCCTAGGCGGTTCGTGGAGCTTTCCTGAGGCCCAGCCCGTGAACTGACGCGGGGTCCCGGTGCGGATCTGTACTGTATCGCGGCGGTTCGCGCTGGGTGCCGCAGGCCCGTTAATTGGGACACGATATCCTGATGATGTGGCTCCCGCTGTCAGGTCCGCTTTTCCCTCCCAATCTGACACCCGACCCAGCAAGGCGGAAGGTCCAGAAGGGTGCCTTTGAGGCCTCCACCTGAGCCTCGAAGAACGTCCGGTTACCCACAGTTTGACCCTCAAAGCGGACAGGCCGCTCTCGGCCGATTGTGTTGAAAAACTCCGTTTGCCCCCCTTTCGAGGACATCAACCTACAACACCTGGGTTCGTATCGAGCGACAAATACTAGCTATAGAGGACTTTGATCGCGCCGCGGAGTTTTTCAACACAATCGGCCAGGTTCGGTCGTTTCAGGTCAATCAGACTGTCGGTAGGCAGACTTCATGAACGCACCAGAAGGTCGGCAGCAGATCCTCGTCAGAGGGTAACAAGCGTCAGATTTGGACCACTACCTCTGGAATGGCGCACGGGCGAACTGGTTCTCCGACAGCAGTTGGGCGACCAACAAGCATTGGGGCGAGCTAAGCGCCTACGTCCGCCGCGGTGAGCGCTCCACCCTAGTGGTCATTTTCACGGAATTCGGCGAAGAGAGCGAGGACGACAAGCTCGGGTGCGTGGCGAAGGCGAGCTACGCCTTCAATGCCGCGCAAGTTGAGAGCGTGCCCGAGGTCGGGTAGTCCATGCCCGCCAGCGCATAGACCCTGCCCGAAGTGTTCGACGGCTTCGTCGAGCGCCCCGGTGTCGCCATCCCCTACGGGGGCGCGGCTGCCTTCTTCCAGTCGGCGCAGGACCGGATCGTGATGCCGCCCCGAGCAGCCTTCTGAACCGCACACGGCTACGCGAGCACCCTGGCGCACGTGCTGACCCACTAGAGCGGGCACCCGACCAGCCTGACCGAGGTCTCTCAAGCCGGTTCAAGCCTCGGGCCAACACCGCGGAGGAGCTCGTCACAGAGCTCGGGTTCGCCTTCCTGATGGCCAAAATGGGCTGGGCGGCCGAGCCACACCCGACTCACGCCTGCTACTTGCAGGCTTGGCTCCATATCCTCCGTGAGGACACTAAAAGTTTGAGTAACCGCATGATCGACGCCCGCTTCTCGTCGGAGGCGGTGTCAAAAGGCGCTGCTGCGCTCTAGCCCGAGATCGCCGAGACGCCAATCAGCCTAGCCGCTAGCCGCGACGGCGTAAGTAGTTCTCTCTGGTTCGGCGAACCTGTTCCCCGTGAACAACCACGGAACAATTCGCGATTTGGTCGAGGAGCTGGCGAGCCGTTCCTCAATGATTAGAAGGCCTTGGGCCAGGGGAACTAAGTTGACATGGTAGGGGTCACAGGTTCGATCCCTGTCGCGCCCACCATTCGAGCCGTCGATGTCACAGAGCGATCTCTGCGGCGGCCCAATTTTCCAGACCCATCAGATCGGCGAGTGCGGCATGGATGATCCTCAGGATCTGCCGCCCCGGCTCTCGATCGTCAGCTTCTGAACGCCTCCGCGCGCCAAGACCGGCTTCTTCGCGCTGATGATGCGCGAGTTGACGCCCGTCCAGCCGATCTCGCCCGACAGGCGGCCGTACTCGATCTTGGGGCAGCGGTTCATGACGACCGTGATCCCGCGCGACTCGGCCAGCGAGGCCGCGGCATCGTTGCGCACGCCGAGTTGCATCCAGATCACGCGCGGAGGTTCCGGCAGCGCCAGAGCTTCGTCGACCAGCGGCCCCGCCGCCGCCGAATTGCGGAAGATCTCGACCATGTCGACCCGGCGTCCGAGCGCGCTGAGCGAGGCCGCGACCGGACGCCCGAGGAGTTCCTGTCCGGCAAGGCCCGGATTGACCGGCACGACGTCGTAGCCCCGGTCGAGCAGGTACTTGAGCACGATCCAGCTGGGGCGTGCCGGATTGGCCGAGGCGCCGACGAGAGCGATCGAACGCGTCTCGCGAAGGAGCCGGCGGATCAGCGCGTCGGGGTATCTGTCGTGACGGGTCGGCAGGCCGTCGGGACGCGCGTCGTGAGTCGGGATCATGGCGGGACTTGTCCGCCATCCGCGCGCGTGCTGCAAGGCAGCCGGAGAACGGGCACCCGAGGGGGCGATGTCAGACACGCGCGACGAACGGGGCCGCGCGCCTCGCATGAGCCTGGCCGACGTCCTGGCCTTCCTCGAGAGCGAGTTCCCGCAGATGCATCACGGGGGACGCACCTTCCACCTCGAGGCGGTGGGGCCGCTCTCCGCCCGCATGCGAATGGACCATCACGAACGGCACCTGCGCCCCGGCGGAACCATCTCGGGCCCGTCCATGATGGCGCTCGCCGATCTCGCGCTCTACGCGGCGATCCTGGCGCAGATCGGTCCGGTCGGCCTCGCCGTGACCACGAACCTGAGCTTCAACTTCCTGCGCAGGCCCGGCACCACCGGCCTGGTGGCGGAGGCGCGGCTCCTGAAGCTCGGGCGGCGGCTCGCCGTCGGCGAGGTGCTCATCACGCCGCCCGCGTCCGACGATCTCGTCTGCCACGCCACCGGAACCTACTCGATCCCGCCGGGCTCCGCGGTATCATAATACCATATCGGGGAAACGTCTCCAAAATATCAGGTTTTTCGCCTTCCGGCGCACGGAACGTGTCTTGACCTGGCGCGGCTCGCCCCGTATGGAAGCCGCCGTACGCCGCTGCGTTCCACCGAACGCGGCGGCTCTCGTTTTCGAGACACCCCACGTCACACCCCAAGTCACGGGTTCGGCCATGAAAACAACTTCGCTGAAGCCCGCCGACGTCGACAAGAAGTGGGTCGTGATCGATGCGGAGGGCTTGGTCGTCGGCCGGCTCGCCTCCATCGTCGCGATGCGCCTGCGCGGCAAGCACAAGGCCGCCTACACGCCCCACGTCGATTGCGGCGACAACGTCATCGTCATCAACGCCGAGAAGGTGAAGTTCACCGGGCGGAAGTACAACCAGAAGGTTTACTACCACCACACCGGCTATCCGGGCGGCATCAAGGAGCGCTCGGCCAAGTTCATCCTTGAGGGCCGCTTCCCCGAGCGCGTCGTCGAGAAGGCCGTGGAGCGCATGCTCCCGCGCGGTCCGCTGTTCCGCCAGATCATGGGTAACCTGCGGGTCTACAAGGGCACAGAGCACCCGCACGATGCCCAGCAGCCGCAGGCGCTCGACGTCGGCGCCCTCAACCGCAAGAACGTGAGCGCTTGATCATGGCGACCCTTCAGTCCCTCGCCGACCTCAACCGGGCGAACACCGCCTCGGATGCCCAGGGTGACGCTCCGGTCCACGTCCAGAAGCTGGACGCCCAGGGCCGCGCCTACGCCACAGGCAAGCGCAAGGACGCGGTCGCCCGCGTCTGGATCAAGCCGGGTTCCGGCAAGATCGTCATCAACAGCCGCCCGGTCGACACCTATTTCGCCCGGCCGGTGCTGCGCATGATCCTGCGCCAACCCCTCCAGGTGGCCAACCGCGTCGACCAGTACGACATCACCGTCACGGTGGCGGGTGGCGGCCTCTCGGGCCAGGCGGGCGCCGTGCGCCACGGCCTCTCGAAGGCTCTGACCTACTACGAGCCGGAGCTGCGCTCGCCGCTGAAGCGGGAGGGCTTCCTCACCCGCGATTCCCGCGTCGTGGAGCGCAAGAAGTACGGCCGCAAGAAGGCTCGCCGCAGCTTCCAGTTCTCGAAGCGCTGAGGTCTCGACCTCTCAGGTCAAGCGAACAGGGCGGATCCGCGAGGGTCCGCCCTCTCTGTTTGTGGCCTCCGTCACACCCTGCCCCGGCACCGACGCGATCTGGCTCATGCGTGGAGCGCGCGCTCCAGCTCGCCCTTCGACATCTTCGAGCGGCCGGGGATGTTCTTCGCCCGCGCCTTCCTCATCAGTTCGGCCTTCGTCGCGCTCGATCCATCAGCGCCACCCTTGCGGGCGGCGGCCGCTTTCCGGGCCACGTCCTTCGGCTGCTTCGAAAACTGCTTGCCCTTCGCGGTATCCGACCGCTTCTTGTCCGAGGAGCGCTTGTACTCGGCATCGGACACCGCCTTGCGGGCCCTCTTCGGCAGGTAGCGCTCGCCGGTGGCGGCACTCGTCTCGCCGGACTTCGTCCCCCATTCCTCGTCCGTCCACTGCTTCAGATGGTTGTCGTCGCTCTTCTTGCCGGCGTAGCCGCCGCCCTCCTTCTTGTATTCCGCGGTCGCCATCTGTGCCTTGCGGGCGGACCATTGCCCGGGCCTGCCACCCTTCGCGGATTGGGTGACACGCGTCTTGACCTTGTCCCAAAGCTTCGGATCGGTCTTCTCGGCAGTTCCCGACATCGTCTGACCTCCGTACGTGCACGATTGGGCGGTCAACCGGAGGCAGGCGGAGCGGTTCCGATCGATCACCCGCGGCATCGGGACAGTCTGTGGACGAGGCCGGATCCTCAAAGCGCCGTCAGGTTCGTCCGGCATCATTGACTCGCGCGCCGCCGCCCTCCACCTCGCGGTGCACCAGCGGCGCGCACGGAGGCGACAGGCGATGGCGGACCGGACGAGCTGGGACATACCCAGGGTATTCATCGACGGCGAGGCCGGCACGACCGGCCTCGGCATCCGCGAGCGGCTGGAGCGCGACGGGCGCGTGGAACTGCGCAGCCTCCCGTACGAGAGCCGGAAGGACGTCGGCGCCAAGCGCGCGCTTCTGAGCGAGGTAGACCTCGTAGTGCTCTGCCTGCCCGACGAGGCGGCCCGCGAGACTGTGGCGCTCGCCGACGGCTTGGCAGGCGGAGGTCCGCGGATCCTCGACGCGAGCACCGCGCACCGGGTCAGCCCGGGTTGGGTCTACGGTTTCGCCGAACTGGCGCGGGAACAGGCCGATGCGATCCGTGCGAGCCGCCGGGTCGCCAATCCCGGCTGCTACCCGACCGGCGCCATCGCACTGCTTCGCCCGCTCGTCTCCGGGAGCCTGATCCCGGCCGACTTTCCCGTCAGCATCAACGCGGTGAGCGGCTACAGCGGCGGCGGCAAGAGCATGATCGAGTCCTATGAGAGCGGCTCATCCCCACCCTTCCAGCTCTACGGGCTCGGCTTCGCGCACAAGCATGTGCCGGAGACGCAAACCTACAGCGGTCTCACCCGCCGCCCGATCTTCATCCCCTCGGTGGCCAATTTCCGCCAGGGCATGCTGGTGAGCATCCCGCTCCACCTGCACGACCTCCCCGGCGCGCCAGGCGCGGGCGACCTCGAAGCGGCGCTTCGCGACTGGTATGCCGGTCAGGAGCTCGTCACGGTGGTCGAAGGCGCGACCACGGGCGCGCATCGCGAGCGGCTGGAGGCGGAAGACCTCAACGACACCGACCACCTGGAATTGCGCGTGTTCGGCTCGGACGAGCACGGGCAGGCCGTCCTCGTCGCCCGCCTCGACAACCTGGGCAAGGGCGCGTCCGGCGCGGCCGTGCAGAATATCGGCCTGATGCTCGGGCTCGACTGAGCCCGGCAGCAATCCCGTCGCTCGCGAACGGCGACCTCCGGACGAACATCCGGCTCGATCCGGTTGCCGCCGCGAGTGCTCATGCGTTCGCGCGCGCCGCGACAGGCCGCCGCGCCAGAGCAAATCTCGCGAATCAATACGAAGACCCGCGCGGGCAGGATGCGCGCGATGGCACGGTCAGGACGCTCCCGCGCACCGACGCGTCGCTTGCTCGGACAAGTCGACTGCGCAGATGCCGTTAGAAAAGGCATGCCGGTCAGTCTGTCGAACCGATCCGCGCGCTGCCTCGATGCAGATGGCGAGCTTCGCGCTGTCGTGTTCCGACGCGAAGAATCGATCGTGGGCCCGGGCTGGCTCTGAACAGTTTTTGCGCAATCCTGATAAGACCTTGCCCAGCGTTGTCGTGGGCAGAAATCGCGCAGATTCAATGGCCCAATGCGCGGGAAAAGCCGCAGGAAGACCCGACCCGCGCGGTCTTAGACCGCACCCCTCCTGCAAAACGGACGAACCATCCACATTTATCGACCTTTTGGTGACGTTATCGCGGCCAAAACATCTTGCCGATTTCCGTTGCTGAGCTTACGGTTCAGAATATCATCAACGCACCGTAATACGGCACAACGATCATGAACGAAACTGACACCGATAAGGGCCACCTCATCACCCTCGCGGCAGACATCGTCTCAGCCTACGTCAGCAACAATCATGTACAGAGCGCTGAGCTGCCGAAACTTCTCAGCGACGTACACGAGGCGATCCGCACGGTGTCCGGAAACGGCAGCGTGAGTGCTGATGCCAGCCCTCAGAAGGCCACGCCCCAGGAAATCCGCCGCTCGATCACGCCGGAATATCTGGTGAGCTTCGAGGACGGGAAGCAGTACAAGACCCTGCGGCGGCACCTGACCTTGCGCGGGCTGACGCCGGAACAATACCGCGCCAAGTGGGGTCTCGCGCCCGATTATCCGATGACCTCGCAGAGCTACTCGGAGCAGCGCTCCGAGCTGGCCCGCGCCCTCGGCCTCGGCCAGCAACGCCGCAAGAACGTGGCAAAGGCGGCCCCTGAGGAGGTCGTCCAGGCTGATGCCCCGAGGAGGCCGCCGATGAGGCCGAGAAGAAGCGGCGCCCCGCTCGTCGAAAGAAGGATGCTTGACGGCATCCTACCGCCGCGGCTCTCGGCTGGGGGCGATCGAGAACGACTCGCCCCGCCCTCCCGCCTCTGATAGAGGATCCCCGGCCGAGGCCCCGTAGCTCAGCTGGATAGAGCAGCCGCCTTCTAAGCGGCAGGTCGTAGGTTCGAGCCCTACCGGGGTCGCCATGAATTAGCCCGCTCGGTCAATGGCTTAGCGGGCTTTTTCCTGTGTAAAGCCGCCGCGAAGGGGCTGACAACACGACGCAGCACAATCCCTGATTTTACAACGAGTTACGATCGAGGGCCGGCAGCTCCATGCAACACAGGCGCAACACATTCTGGCGCCAAGGTTCGCGAGCTTGGCGGCACAACGAAGCCGTTAATGGCGTAGGCAAAGCGCTCAGCCCGAGGGCTCTATGGCCCCAGCCTTGCAGGCCGAGATGCTGAAGGAGCGCATAGAGGGCATCGAGCAATCTGTCAGCAGCATCAGTTAGGGTGGCGATCCCTCGGCTGAGGCTGAGAACATGCGCGACAACCTGATCGACGTGCTCGGACTTCTAGAGCGAAATCCCGGCCTCGATGCCGCGGCCGATGACCTGCACGGCAGCGTTCGTGCCCTGATAGCTGCCGACGCGGACGAACCCGGGTTGGCAACTCGGCGTGTCAGGTTGCTCCAAGAGGCACACTCACGGTTTCGCGCTCGGCTCGAGGCTGCAATCGCTCCGAGCAACTGAAGGGGGAAATCAGAGAAGTGACTGCAACCCTGTGGCTGCGTGCGCTTCTGCTTCGCGCCACATCGTGGAGATGAGGCGCACCCGCGGTTCTGCGGGTCATGCCGCAGCGTGATCCGGAGGAGGTCCGGTCGATACCTGAAGCGCCACAGCGAGGTGGGCCGCGAGCGCCGCGTTGTTCTTCACGAGGGCGATGTTGGTGGAGAGGCTGCGGCCGCCTGTCAGTGCGAGGATGCGGGAGAGCAGGAAGGGCGTCACCGCCTTGCCGGTGATCCCGGCCGCAGTAGCCTGCGCTAGGACGGCCTCGATCAGCCCGGCGATCTCCGCCGCGGGGATCTCGTCGGCCGGCGGCATTGGGTTCGCCACGAGGAGCCCGCCGCCCAAGCTCAGCGCCTCCTTGGTCCTCACCAACTCGGCGACATCTTCCGGCGTGTCGCGCCGAAGCGGCGACGGCAGCCCGCTGTCGCGGCTCCAGAAGGCGGGGAAGCGATCGGTGCCGTAGCTCACGACAGGGACACCGCGCGTCTCCAGGTACTCCAGGGTGCGGGGTAGATCGAGGATCGCCTTGGCGCCGGCGCAGACGACCACCACGGGCGTGCGGGCGAGCTCGTCGAGGTCTGCCGAGATATCGAGCGTCGCCTCGACGCCGCGGTGGACGCCCCCGATGCCGCCCGTGGCGAACACGCGGATGCCAGCCAGTTGCGCGCAGATCATGGTCGCCGCGACCGTCGTGGACCCGTGACGCCTGCTCGCGACGGCGTAGGGCAGATCGGCCCGGCTCAGCTTCAGGATGTCCGTCGCCGTGCCGAGCCAGTCCAGGAGGTCGTCGGGCAGGCCGACGCGGATGCGGCCGTCGATAACCGCGATGGTGGCGGGCACCGCCCCGTTGTCGCGCACCACGGCTTCGACGTCGCGCGCCGTCTCGACGTTCTGCGGATAGGGCATGCCGTGCGTGATGATCGTGGATTCGAGCGCCACGACGGGTGCGCGGGTGTCGAGGGCCGCGCGCACATCCGGGGCGAGGTCGATGAGCGGGTGAGACATGGCGGTGGCTCCGCAGAGACAGCCGGGATGAGATAGCTTCTCCCGAGCTAACGTCCGCAGGTCTGTGATAGACCTGCAACCTCCACTGGGCAGCAGTCGTGATCTACACAGGGCCCCACATCATCCTCGATGCGGTGACCTATCGCACGCTCGGCCGTGGCGAAGCCGGGCGGATCGTGACGATCCGCGAGGTCGTCTATCAGGGCGTCATGGAGCGGCACTCGGACGGCTTCACCGTCCTGTCTGTTCTCAAGCCCGGTGCTGCTCGAACCTTCAGCATCGAAGTTGGCGCGGTGCTGTCGGTGTCAGCGCATGGGCGAGTTTGGAACCCCGAGACGCAGGAGCGCCGCTGGCGCCTGCGCGCGGAGGAACTGCGTGCCTTTGTGGAGGAGCGCGAGGTCGCGGCCTGGGCGCAGCCCTACTTCGATCCGGCCAGCGACAAGCATCACCTCAAGCAGCCAGCGAGCCCGGCGGAACGACGCTCCTCCAACCCTGCGGAGCGCGCCGCCTCAAGCTACAGGCGCGGAGGAGCCCGACGCTTGGACGAGGCACCCGCCGCCGATCCGCGGCGAGGGACCGAGAACGCGAAGCCCGGCCTCTTCGGGAGGCTGTGGCGGGGCTTGCTGAGGAAGCCCTGAAGCTATGTTGTTCGCGTACTCTCGTCAGCTGCATGAGGTTCCCCCACTCTGTGCTGCGAGTGAAAGTTGGTCCGCGGTCGGCAAGCAGACCTTCTGCTTTGCGCCGATTGTGTTGAAAAACTCCGTTTGCCCCCCTTTCGAGGACATCAACCTACAACACCTGGGTTCGTATCGAGCGACAAATACTAGCTATAGAGGACTTTGATCGCGCCGCGGAGTTTTTCAACACAATCCGCCGATTTCGGTCGCTCACGATGCTCCTACTGCTTCCTGGAAGCAGACATACCTGCGCCTGCCGGCCTCGCTGTAGGGATGGCCAGGGACGCTGGACGGCCGCATGATTGTAGCCGCCCGGCCCTATCCTCTTGAATTCATCAAATCACGCGGATCGAGAGGACTATGACCAGCAGCGCACCATTCTCGATAACGGTACGGACATGCCGACGAGCTGCTTCTCCCACCGTGAGACAACTCAGCTCGGACGCCGACGTTGTCTATGGACGGTGTCGCGTCCCGGCACGCTCCGCGCCGTCTACGGGTGACGCTGGAAACTTCCAGGCGCGGCAGGCGACCCTGTGTGACGAACGATCGAATCCAGCTCTACATGGGCGGGGGCACAGGCTGGCGGCGAGAGAGCCATCCCGAGCACGACACCGGACGCGTACAGGCTCCCGATCCAGAGCCTGGGATCGCGACTGATGCCGAGTGCACCACGTACATCGACCAGGACCGTGGCCATGACGAGATTGTTGAACTGAGCGTTGAGGGCTGCCACGAGCAGGCGGAAGAGGGGCTTGATGGCCATGATGGAAAGTCCCGGGATATGTCTGCGCCCAAGGTAAGGCCACTAGACTGGTGCACTTCAGTAACTTACCGAATATTCCGAAGTAAAAAATTGGGATCTACAATCATCGAGCTTCGCTTGCGGGTCGCCTTAGACCCCGTTTCATAACGCTCGTGCGAGCCGTCTGACGAGGATCATGGAGGCGGCCAAGACGAAGAAGGCGAGCGCCGAGGATGGCGTGGCCTCGTGATCGCGGACCAGCCTTCGGCAGCGGCTGATCCAACCGAAGGTGCGTTCGATGACCCAGCGTCGGGGCTGGACGGCGAAGCCTTTCTGTCCCTCCTCGGGCAGGACGATCTCGACGGTGATGGTGGTCGCCGTGCCGACGCGCTCGCCTCTGTAAGCGCGGTCAGCAAAGCAATGCGTCAGGAATGGCCAGAGACGGCGTGAGGCGCGCAACACTGCGACGCCACCATGACTGTCGTGCAGGTCGGCAGGCGAGACGGCGGCGATCAGCAGACGGCCATCCGTATCGGTGAGCGCGTGACGCTTGCGCCCGATGACACGCTTGGCTGGATCGTAGCCGCGCGGACCTTCGACACCGCCGCCGCCCGAGCGCGTCGCTTGAGCATCCAGGATAGCACCGCTGGGGCTTGCTTCGCATCCAGTTCGCTCGCGGTCTGCCATCGTCAGGGCGTGGGCGAGGCGCTCGAACACACCCGCCTGTGACAGGCGCAAGAACCAGCGATGCACGCTCGACCAGGGCGGGAAATCGTGCGGCAGGTGCCGCCACGCGCTGCCCGTCCTGAGCACGTAAAGGATGCCGTCGAGCACCACGCGCATCGGCCAGCGGCGCGGACGGCCCGTCGTGGCGGGGGCCGGTAGCAGAGGGGCAACGACCGCCCATTCGGCGTCGCTGAGGCTGGTTGCGTAAGGCAGGCTCTCGCGCGCAAGCTCTGCGCGGGCGGCGGGCGTCCACATCGGCGATCCGGAGTAGCGTCAGACACTTCTCCAACGCTCGCGATGCTCGTCGCTCACCCCACCCCGCAGGCCCCTCACGCCGTTATGAAACGGGGTCTTAGCTCGACTTTGGCCATTTGCGGCGTGTTGTGTGGGCTGAGGTGACGAAGCGGGCGTGACGCGTAGGCTGGCGCTGTTTCCTGCAAGAGACACCGCCATGCCCTCCCTGCCTGCCCGCTTCGCCGGGATCATCCTGGCGTTTGCGCCGCTGTTCGTCCATCGCTCCTGGCGCCATGCCCAGCTTCTGCTGATTGGCGCGATCCTTGTCCCGGGTCGGCGCACCGTGACGAACGTGCTGCGCATCACCGGCCACACACGCGACCGGCACTTCGTCAACGTCCATCGCGTGCTCAACCGCGCCGCCTGGTGTCCCCGGACCGGCAGTCGCATCCTGCTCGAGATGCTGATCTCAGCCTTCGCGCCGCGCGGTCCGGTCATCCTGGCGCTCGACGACACGATCGAGCGCCGCCGTGGCAAGCGCATCGCGGCCAAAGGCATCTACCGCGACCCGGTCCGCTCCTCGGGTGCTCACTTCGTCAAAGCGAGCGGGCTGCGCTGGATGAGCCTGATGCTGCTCGCCCCCGTCTCCTGGGCGGAGCGCGTCTGGGCCCTGCCGGTCCTCACCGCGCTGGTGCCGTCCGAGCGCGCCTGCCGCGTGAAGCGATGCCGGTACAAGCCGCTGCTCGACGTCGGACCCCAACTCGCCCTTCAGGCCCGTCGCTGGCTGCCGGGCCGCGACCTCGTGCTGGTCGGCGACAGCGGCTTCTCGGCTCTGCTGTTCCTCGACGCGATGCGCCGCGGCGGCATCACGGCGATCACCCGCCTGCGGCTCGACGCGGCGCTCTACGAGCCTGCCCCGCCACGGCCGCCGGGCACGATTGGACGTCCGCGCACCAAAGGCGCCAGGCTGCCAAATCTGTCCGACGTGCTCACGACCCCGCGCACCAGGTGGCATACGATCGTCGTGCCCGGCTGGTACGGTGCAGGCGAGCGCACCATCGAGATCGCCTCTGCGACTGCAGTCTGGCGGCACGGCGGCCTACCCGTCGTGCCGCTCCGGTGGGTGCTGGTGCGCGATCCCGAGAACCGCTTTGCACCTCAGGCCCTTCTCTGCACCGACCTCGACCGCGAGCCGGTGCAGATTGTGTCCTGGTTCGTGCGCCGCTGGAATGTCGAGGTCACCTTCCAGGAGGCTCGCGCTCACCTCGGCGTGGAAACCCAGCGACAGTGGTCGGACAAGGCGATTGCCCGCACCACACCCTGCCTACTCGCGCTGTTCTCGATCGTCACGCTGCTCTCCAGCCGTCTGCCGATCCGCAAACGTACCCAGGTCACGACAACGGCATGGTACGCCAAACCAAAGCCGACCTTCGTCGACGCTCTCACGGCGGTGCGCCACGCGCTCTGGCGTGAACAGACTTCTGTGATGTCCCGCCGCCAACGCCACAGACCGAAACCGCGCTTCGTCCTGCCCTGCCCCTGGGCCTACGCCCTCTGCCAAGCCGCATGATCGGCCAAAGTCGAGCTTAGAGGGTGTCGGTTGTGACACCGTATTCGAAACCGACGATCGAAAAGGGATCGGTGTTGGACGCTGCCGAGAGGCAGCGTCCTCGATGCTCAATTACTCCGTGCGACGACGCGGCCCGAGATGCGGGTGGTGCTGCTCAACGGCAGCTCGTCGATGTACCCAAGGAGGGCTCGGGCGCTATCGGCGAGCACCAGCCACGCGCCAGCCATCAGCAGCACGTCCTTCAGCACGAGCCGGCCGGCACCTGACAGGTAGGGGAAGCCGTGCTGCGCATCGCCCAGCGCCGGCACCCAGGCCTCCGGCGTCGTCACCAAGAACGACAGGGTCACGAACGGCGTGGCGAACGCGAGTGCGGCGCCCACGATCCCCCAGCGGCGCGAGAACAGTCCGACAAGGGTCAGCAGACCGATGCCGATCTCGACGACACCGAGGCCGTCCGAGAACGCGTAGGTGTTGTTGTCGGTCTGCCACGCGCGCTCGGCGGGCTTCAGTTCGCCTTCGCGTGTCATGTGTCGGGCGTATTGGTCGGGATGCCTGTAGAACATCGACAGTACAGGATTGTGGGCGACGAAGGGCGTGATGCTGTCGGCCTCGTAGGGAGCGAACTTCACGCCGCCGATCCAAAGGAAGACGATCGCGATGGCAATGCGCACCGCGTGAAGGCCGATGCGACTGGAGAGCGGTCCCGAGACAAGCCCGAGGGCCTGACGGATGTACGTGTTCATGACCTGAATCCCTAGTTCGTCAGTTCGTGGCAGGCGGAACTGAGTTCCGCCGAAGCCGGAGGTGCCGTCTCGTGAAGCGGTTCAGCACCACGGGCAGGAGCGCCACTGCCCGGGACGGAGCTCGGTCGAGCTGGACGAAGCACCGAACGGATCGAGCCGTGTCGGAGCAGCGGACCTCGCGTTACGCAGGCTGACGTATGTGCTTGCCGAACCGGCCGTCATGGTGCCGGATGTGCTCGAGCGCCCGCTCAGGATCCCACCGGGACCTTGTGCAGGGACGCTCAACTCGCTGCCCACACGTTGATCGTGCGGCTACCGTCCGCGAGAGCGGCCCCCGGGTTCCGGCAAGCAGGGCGAGGGCGAGGATGAGGTTGCACTTCATGGTCTGAATCTCCATCGATAGTACGGCGGTGCGAAAGCAGTTCGCCGATGGATGGATATTCAAGGATCAGACTGTTACTTTCATTCAGACGCGCGGTTGCAACGGACATACATGCCAGTCGCAAGACCATACAAAGGGATGGGATTGTGGCTTGACGTGATCCGGACCGCGCTCCGATGTCTTCCAGATTTCGTGCTGAGCCCTCGGCCGACGTGAAATCCATGCAGATCAGACACAGTCCTCAGGCGGAAGCCTGCGCTAGGCGGGAGCAGTGAGCCTCATCTCCGCAGCGGGGAGAAGGCGGACCTTACGAGCCGTGCAGCTAGGGTCGGCAAACGAGGAGACGTCGGATGCGGAGCAGCGCCACACCTGATCCGGTAGCCCTGCGACGGGATTCGCGTGCGGAGACGTGGTCCAGTCGCAGTGGCGGCGCTCCGGGAGATCGGCAGGGTCGAAGCGGAACCGCATCGGGCTGGCTCGCCGTGGGGCTCGCGCTCGCGATCTTCCTGATCGACGCGTTGACCCCGCTCGAAGGGGCTGTCGCCGTCCTCTACGTCGTCGTGATGCTGATCGCCGCCCGCGCCTTCCGGAGCCGAGGCGTGATAGCGATGGCCACCGTCTGCATCACGCTGACGGTGGCCGCCTATCTCCCGGCGCATGGTCTGCTGAATACGGACGCGGCTCTGGTGCGGGCGCTCGTGAGCCTCGCGGCGATCGCGATCGGCACGGCATTAGCGCTTCGCAACCAGGCTGCCGCGGAGCGGCTTGCCGAGCAGGCGAGTCTCCTCGATCTCACGCACGATTCGATCTTCGTGCGCGACCGTGGCGACATCGTCAGATTCTGGAATCGTGGCGCGGAGGAGCTCTACGGCTTCCGCGCTGACGAGGCCCTCGGCCGCAACGTGCATGAACTCCTGCGCACCGTCTTCCCGATGCCCCGGGAGGCGATCCGGGGGGAGCTGAGGCGGACGGGGCGCTGGGAGGGCGAGCTCGTGCAGACGGTGCGGTCCGGACGGACCGCGATCGTCGAGAGCCGCTGGGCGCTGCAGCGGGACGCGCGCGGCGAGCCTGTCTCGGTCTTGGAGACGAACACGGACATAACCGAGCGCCGCCGCGCGCACGAAGCCCTCGTCGAGAGCGAGCGCCGCTACCGCACCATCTTCGACACGACCCGCGTCTCCATCCTCCAGCAGGACTGGACGCCCGTGAAGGCGGCTCTCGACGACCTCGCCGGGACGGCCGACGTCGAGACGTACCTAGCGGAGCATCCCGACTTCGTGCGGCGGATGAGACAATCCGTGCGCATCGTCGACCTCAACGCCGTGACCCTGCGGCTGCTCGGAGCCGACTCGAAGACACAAGCCCTGTGTCACCTCGACGACATCCTCCCGGAGGATGAGCCGACCTTCCCACGCGCGCTCCTGGCGATTGCAAGAGGCGAGACCTTCTACGAGGGCGAGAGTCAGATCCGAACGCGCTCGGGCGAGCTCGTGCCGATCCTGTTCGGCATCACCTTCCCGCCCGACGTCGGCGGGTACGGCTGCGTACTGGTCTTCGCCGTCGACATCAGCGAGCGCAAGGAGGCGCAGGCCACGCTCCTCGCTCTTCAGGCCGAGCTGGCTCATGCCCTACGCGTCTCGACGCTCGGCGAACTCACGGCATCGATCGCCCACGAGGTCAACCAGCCGCTAGCCGCCATCGTCACCAACGGCGAGGCGGCCCTGCGCTGGCTTCGCCGCCCGGTGCCCGACCTTGAGGAGGCGCAGGCGGCGCTGATGCGTGTGGTCTCCAACGGCACTCGGGCCGGCGACATCGTCTCCCGCATCCGCAGCTTCCTGAACAAGGCCCCGACGCTCCGGGAACGTATCGATCTCGTCGACATGATCGACGAGGCGCTGCTCCTGATCGAGCAGGAGATGATGCGCCACGGCGTCGTGCCCCGGCGCGAGATCAAACCGGACCTCCCCGAGATTCTGGGCGACCGCGTCCAGCTTCAGCAGGTCGTGATCAATCTGATGGTCAACGGTATCCAGGCCATGGCCGGCGTATCGGAGCGCCCCCGCGTTCTCACCATTCAAGCGAGTTGCGACGGGAAGGAGGTCGGGATCGCCGTGATCGACAGCGGCACGGGCATCGCGCCGGAGATTGCCGATTCGATCTTCAAGCCGTTCGTCACGACAAAGGGCAACGGGATGGGGATGGGGCTTGCCATCTGCCGCACCACGATTGAGGCGCATGGCGGTCGCCTCTGGATCGGAGAAGCTTCTGGCCCCGGCGCCGCCTTCCACCTCACCGTCCCGGTCACCCATGAGAGCATAGCATGATCCGCAGCACAGGGAGCCAACCGCGAGACACGTCCTCGCTGCGACCCACGGTCTTCGTCGTCGATGACGACGGCGAGCTCCGCGAGGCGCTGTCGGGCCTGTTCCGCTCCGTCGATCTGACGGTCGCGACCTTTCCGTCGATCTCGGAGTTCCTGCAGAGCTCACGCCCGGACGGGCCCGGCTGCCTCGTCGTGGACGTGCGCCTGCCCGGGCTCAGCGGCCTCGACTTCCAGGGCCAGATGGCGGGGCTCGGCATCCGCCTGCCGATCATCCTGATGACCGGCCACGGCGACATCCCGATGTCGGTGCGCGCCATGAAGGCCGGCGCCGTCGACTTCCTGGCGAAGCCCTTCCGCGACCAGGACATGCTCGACGCGGTCGCGGTCGCCCTGGAGCGCGACGCCCGCCGCCGCGACGCTGAGCTCGCCCACGAGGCGCTCGCCGCGCTCTACGAGACCTTGACCCAGCGCGAGCGCGAGGTGCTGGCGCAGGTGACGGCCGGGCTGATGAACAAGCAGGTGGCGGGCAATCTCGGCCTCAGCGAGATCACCGTGAAGATCCACCGCGGCAACGTGATGCGCAAGATGAGCGCGCGCTCGCTCGCCGACCTCGTCCGCATGGCCGAGGCGCTCGGCATAGCCAAGACTGACCGGACGTAGCTGGACCTGTCGAAGAACCGAGCCGACTCGTGGTTCGGACTTGAGCATGCCAACGAAGGTCCGGGGCAAACCTGAGTATGATTTCGGGTGTGGGACGAACGGCCCATATCCGGTTCGGGGTTCCTCCACCCGGCCAAATCGGCCGGGTAGAACCCGAGGTCCAACCTCATGTCCAAGACATCGGTGATCGCGATCGTGGATGACGACGAGGGAGTGCGCGTCGCGACGGGTAGCTTCGTGCGCTCGCTCGGCTACGCGGCCCGGACCTACGCCTCGGCAAGCGAGTTCCTGCAGGCCTGCGCCGAGCAGGAGCCGGCCTGCCTCATCACCGATGTGCAGATGCCGGAGTTGGACGGCGTCGAGCTTCAGCAGGCCCTGATCGCGGCGGCGCACCGCATTCCGATCATCTTCGTCACGGCCTTCCCGACCGAGACCGTCCGCCAGAGCGTCCTGGCGGCCGGCGCCAGTGGCTTCCTCCGCAAGCCCTGCGATTGCGATGCGATCGTCCGCTGCCTGCAGGAGGCAGTGGGCAGTCCGGCGGAATGACCGTCTTCTCGGACATCCCAACTTCAGGGTGAGGCAGCGGCACGCGAAAAGCGTATCCGCAGAGCGATGCCGGATCGGACATTCGGGAGACTTGGCCGAGGTCGAGCGGGTGGCGGTTCCGCTGCGTGCACGCATCGCTGAACTCGAAGTTCGCGCACAGGATCAGGCTGTGGTCCCTGGCTGGGCGGGCCACAGCCGACCCGGAAATGGGTCGTCGCGCTGCGGTGTCAGCTACAGGCGCCGCGTCGTCCGGTGCAGGAGCTGGGCCCCGACATGACTTTCGAGAGCGGCAATGGCTCGCGTCACGGCAGCCGGCGAGCGGCCCAGGCGCCGACCCGCGCGCGCGAGGCTGCCCTCGTCCAGAGCGGCGACGAACACCCGCATCGCGTCGAGACGATCGATCATTGTTCCGCCTCGCGAAACCTAGCCTCCCGTACACTAGGCGTTCTGCTCCCGCATTCGATGCCTTAACTTTCGGCAACTAGCTAGAGGCGAGGAGGGTGACCGTGACTAGTTCCGTCGGCATCCCGGTTACTCATTACCGTACTGTCAAGGTCGAGGACGTGGGCGTCTTCTATCGGGAGGCGGGCCCTGCGGACGCGCCGGTCGTGCTGCTGCTGCACGGTTTCCCGACCTTGCCGTGAACCACGGCGCACCCTGACGGATCTCGGGGGCCATTTGCGTCCTTCCGCTCGGCTGGGCGACGCTCGCATCGCGGGATCGGCTATCCGCACGCTGATCGATGTCGCCCGGCGTGGACTTCGTACGCTGAGTGGCTGACCGCTGTCGAGGTCAAGCTGGACGTTCATGCGTCCCGGCGATCGGCATAGACTGGCCGGGACGATCGGTCCGAGGAGATCCTCATCATGGGAACGATCAAGGTCGCCGACGGGACCGAAATCTACTTCAAGGACTGGGGAGCAGGACCGCCCGTCGTGTTCAGCCACGGCTGGCCTCTCAGCGCGGACGCCTTCGAGGACCAGATGTTTTTTCTGGCCTCGCGAGGCTACCGTTGCATCGCCCACGACCGCCGCGGCCATGGCCGGTCGAGCCAGCCCTGGACCGGAAACGATCTCGATACCTACGCCGACGACCTCGCCGCGCTGGTTCAAGCGCTGGACCTGAAGGACGTGGTCCATGTCGGCCATTCCACCGGGGGCGGGGAGGTCGCCCGCTACATTGGGCGCCATGGGACCGAGCGCGTGTCGAAGGCGGTCCTCATCGGCGCCATTCCGCCCTTGATGCTGAAGACGGCGACCAATCCCGTAGGGACTCCGATCGAGGTGTTCGATCAGCTCCGGGCGGGCGTGCAGGCGGACCGGTCCCAATTCTGGAAAGACCTGAGCCTGCCCTTCTACGGATACAATCGGGCCGGCGCGACGATTTCGGAAGGCGTGCGCGAGTCGTTCTGGCTGCAGGGCATGATGGCAGGCTTCCCCGCATCGTACTTCTGCATCGAAGCCTTCTCGGAAACGGATCTGACCGAGGATCTCGGCCGGTTCGACATACCGACGCTGGTCCTCCACGGCGACGACGACCAGATCGTGCCAATCGCCGCCTCGGCCCTGCAATCGTCGAAGAGGATCAAGGATGCCACCCTCAAGGTCTACCAGGGCGCGCCGCACGGCATGTGCACCACGCTCAAGGACAGGGTCAACGAGGACCTGCTGTCGTTCCTGAACCCGTAGACGCCTGCACGATGCGGACGACATGGAGGCGGCCGGCAAACCCGGCCTGAAGGGAGAACGAGATGTCTGTCGCATCCCGGCATTCGCTCTCGCGCCGCGGGTTCTGCATCTGCGGCATGACCGCTTCCGGCCGTGCGGCGAGCGACGAAAGGCCGACGCCGGACCGAGTCTTCGCCGAGGCGCGCGGCATCGTCGATCTCATCAAATCCGAGGCCGCCAAGACGCCGATCACGGTTCACAAGCTTCGCGGCGGCATCTTCGCCCTGGAGGGTTCGGGCGGCAACATAGCCGTTCTGACCGGCTCCGACGGCAAGCTGCTGGTGGATGCAGGCATCGGCGTCTCGCGGCCCCAGGTCGCCACGACGCTGGCAACCCTGGGTCCCGATCCGATCACGCGGCTGATCAATACGCACTGGCACTTCGATCACGCCGACGGCAACGAATGGCTGCAGGCGGAAGGCGCCCGCATCCTCGCGCACGAGAACACCCGCAAGCATCTCGCCATGGCCCAGCGGGTCGAGGACTGGAACTTCGACTTCCCGCCTGCCGCCGCGTCGGCGCTTCCCGTCGAGGTGTTCGCGACCGAGCGGAAGTTGACGGCGAACGGCGCCACCGTCGCTCTGAACTACTACGGCCCGGCCCACACCGACAGCGACATCTCGATTCATTTCGAGGAAGCCGACGTCCTGCACACCGGCGACACGTTCTGGAACGGGGCCTACCCGTTCATCGACTACTCCACCGGTGGCAGCATCGACGGATCGATCCAGGCCGCCGAGGCGAACTTGGAGATCGCGACCGACGACACGGTGGTCGTCCCCGGCCACGGCCATCCGGTCAGCGACCGGTCCGAGCTTCGGGAGTTCCGCGATATGCTGGTCGCCGTTCGTACAAACGTCGCGACCCTGAAGCGGCAAGGACGATCGCTGGACGAGATCGTCGCGGCCAGACCTACGGCGGCCTACGACGCCAAGTGGGGCAATTTCGTCATCGATCCCGCGTTCTTCACCAAGCTGGTCCACGAGGGCTGCTAGCCCTTCGGGCCAGCGCTCGATCCCCGTCCGGCACAACCACGGTCCAACAGGGAGAAGTGCGATGTCGCGCCCCCGCTACCGCCGTTCACGCAGGAGAGTGCCATCGAGAAGGTCAGGCTCGCGGAGGACGGCTGGAACAGCCGCGATCCCGCGAAGGTGGCGCTGGCCTACACGCCGGACACGCGCTGGCGGAACAGGGTCGAGTTCCTGGTCGGGCGCGAGGAGGTCGAGGCGTTCCTGACACGGAAGTGGGCGAAGGAACTCGATTACCGGCTGATCAAGGAACTCTGGACCTTCGCAGGCAACCGGATCGCGGTCCGCTACGCCTACGAGTACCATGACGACAGTGGCAACTGGTTCCGGACCTACGGCAACGAGAACTGGGAGTTCGCCGAGGACGGCCTCATGCGAGCACGGCACGCCAGCATCAACGAGCATCCGATCACACCGACCGACCGCAAGTTCCACTGGCCGCTCGGGCGGCGCCCCGACGCCCATCTTGGCTTGAGCGACTTCGGGTTTTAACGCATCCCAGTCTCAAGCCATTCCTGGATGCTTCAGGAAGTCATGCGACAGGCGTCTCGGCCCGTTTCCGACATGGGCTTGCTGCCCTCGAAGGTGGCTGCATGATCAACGGAATCCACCCAGCGAACGATTTCGGTTCGCCTTCCGGCCTGTCGCCCGGCCGAACCGGCGACACGTCGCAGGCAGAGGCTCGCCGATTCCGGCACGGAAACCACGAGGTCGTCGTCCTCAGCGACGGACATCTGGTGCTGCCCACCTCGCTTCTTGCCCCGGAGGTGCCGGTGCGCGAGCGGGCGGCGGCGCTGGAGGCGGCCGCCATTGTCTCCGGGAACTACCAGCCGGCAGCGAACATAGCGCTGATCCGGAGCGGCGCCCACCTGATCCTGTTCGACACCGGCGGCGTCGGCTTCCAGGCAGATCTTGGCCGGCTCTCGCACCATCTTCTGTCGACAGGCATCGACGCAGCCAGCATCACGAAGGTGATCTTCACTCATGGACACCCGGATCACATCTGGGGGACCGTGCTGGCCGACGGAACGCTACGCTTCCCGAACGCCACCTACTACTCCGGTGCGGCCGAGTGGGATTTCTGGAACGGCGAGGACGTCTGGACGAAGCTGCCGAGCGCGCAACACCCGTTTGCAACGGGAGCCCGACGCCAGTATGCGGCCATACGCGACCGGGTGACCATGATCCGTCCAGGTGACGAGGTCGTCTCGGGGATCCAAGCTATCGCGACACCGGGCCATACTCCGGGGCATCTCTCCTTCGAGGTTGCGGGAGGCGACGGACTGATCATCGTCGGAGATGTCGTGACGACCCCTTCCATCTTCTTCCCGCATCCGGCATGGACTTTCGGGTTCGACGCCGACGACGATCAGGCCATCGCAAGCCGCAGGCGCCTGCTGGATCGCGCGGCGAGCGAACACACGAAGCTGCTCGGCTACCACTGGCCCTACCCCGGTGTGGGTCACGCCGAGCGTGACGGCCCCGGCTACCGCTATGTCCCGGTGCACCATGAGCCGCCGGTGCCCGGAAGTGAGTGCCGCAGGGCGCCGCGTCCGGCTTCCGAGAGCCGGCCACTAGGCCGCGGAGTGCGTCGCACGTAGCCGTGGCGCTCGAAGGCCGCGGCGGCAGGATGACCCCTGATCGGAGGTCGGGCAGGCCACGATGTCTGCGAGCCGCAGCCCTTGATCGATCCGTTTGTATGGGGCCTTGGCCCACCTTGCGATATACGGCCGTATGAATCCGTAGACTCAAGTCTCATCCATAGCAACAAAGGTCGGATATCTCTGCGGCAGGCCAACTCCTATCAATTTCGACGAGGATGAAAGAGCCGCGTCGCAGCAGATACTGCATCTGCACGATCTCAGCCTATCGACCAACCCGGTCATGCATCCTCGAACCGATATGGGAGTTCAGGCCATGTACTGGGCAAGACTTGGTCCCGGCGGCGGATGCGAAGCACGAGCCGTCGAGATGTTCCGGGCACAATATGCCGCCCTTGGCGAGCCACGGGATATGATGTTGGTCATCGACCGGCGAGACCGGCGCCAGCAGCTCTTCATTGGGGTTCCGAACCCGGCGCTGTTCGTGGCGTACCGGTGCGTCGAGCGCTGCCTGGGATCGGACGTGCCGGATGCCTCGGAACTGGTGGTCGGCCGCCTCGCCGTGTTCCAAGCGGTACTCCGAGGTCGCGGCTGACGCGTGCGGGGTCTCGGCTTGCGATTGTCACTTATGCGCCGCAGCGGCTGAAGAAGCGGCGTTGCGTCTTCCTATGAACAGTGACTCCGGAGTTGCGAAGGACGATCCTGATGAGCGCGATGTTCCATGAGGACGCTCCGCGATGTATCGCAGCTTCCCGAGATGCTTCCGGCGCCTATCCTGCATCGTACTCGGCGTTTTCGCTGCGGGCTCTTTCACACCGGGCCTCGCGAGCGGTTCCGAAGCACGGCTCTCGCTGCCTCGCTTCGTCCAATCGGATATTGGCATCCCAGGCGTCACCCTCGACGAGCGGGGCATAACAGTCACGTCGGCGGACGAGGTGGTGAAGTTCCGGATCGGAGGCCGCCTGCAGCTCGATCCCGCCTTCGGCGGCACCAGCCCACGGATCCCCAACGGGTTCGGATCGAACATCGAGGTCCGGCGCGCCTGGATCGAGACCTACCTGACGATCGACAACGCGATCGAGCTCGCCTTCCAGTACGACGTGAACACCGACCGGACGCCGATCCAGGATGCGGCCGCCGCCTATCGCGGCGTCGAGGGGCTCGTCGTCTCCTTCGGCAACTACAAGGAGCCGTTCAGCCTCCAACAGCTGATCAGCGACAACAACACCACCTTCGTCGAGCGTGCTTTGCCGGATGCTCTCGTGCCGGCCCGCAACACCGGTTTCTCGAGCGCAACCTATGGTAGTCGCTGGACGCTGACGGGCGGCGTGTTCGGTGGCAACATTAACACCGGCGTCGAGCTCGGCGGCATCGCCGGAACGGTGCGCGCCACCTACGCCCCGATCCTGAGCGAGACCGAGGTACTGCATCTCGGCATCGCCGGCAGCTTCCGCTCCTACGACCAGAACGACCGCAGCCTCGCCTTCTCCTCCAAGCCGGAGGCGTTCGTCTTCCAGACCAGCCTCATCAACACCGGCCCCATCCGGAACGCGGCTGATCTCGCCCGCCTCGGTATCGAGGCGGCCTACCAGAACGGCCCGTTCCGCGTGCAGGGCGAGTACATCCTCGCCCGGGTTGGGCGCGACGGTCTGCTGCCGGGTGCCACCTTCGAAGGAGGTTATGTCGAGGGGGCCTGGGTCATCAACGGCAAGGGCCGGCCCTATCAGCTGAAGACCAACTACGGAGCCGATCTCGCAATCTTCAAGGGCGTACAGGTCGGTGAGGAGCAGCGGCTGACCCGGGGCGGCATCGGCGTATTCGAGCTCGCCGGCCGCTTCAGCTTCCTCGACCTCAAGGACGGCGGGATTCGGGGTGGCGTCGAGCGCAACTGGACGGCGGGTCTGAACTGGTACCCTGACAGGAACATTCGCTTGATGGCCAACTACATTTACGCGAGTGCGAAGGGCTCACCCGCCGTCGACCGCAGGGACATCGAGGCGGACATCGCCGAGTTTCGGCTGCAGCTCTATTGGTAGTCCCGGAAGAGCGAGGTCGCTTTCCCAGCGCCTCGAGCGCGACGGGCTTGCCGGTCTCGATACGCGCCGCGGTCGCCTTGCGGAGCGATGCGTGACGGCGACGCGATCGCGTGGAACCCGGTCGGTGCCAGATGCGCGACGCTCTCGCGCTCGAGCCAGAGCTGCGCTGCTGCGTGCATGTACCGCTGGGCCGTCCGGACCAAGAAGCCCATCTCAGCCCGAACCCACCTCAGAAAGAGGCCGTGCTCGGCCCTCGCCTTAACGGCGAGGAGATCCCGACCGGTGGACAGGACGTCCGTCTCCAAGCTCCCCCTGTACCGCTCCACGGCTGCCATGACCTCCTTAGCGGCCGCATCATTATCTGCTCGTAGTCGAAATAATCGCCAGGTGCGGCATCGATTTTCCTCAGCAGTTCCATGTCTCGTCTCCTGCCGACCAAACTCCGACACTTTACTGGCAACCTGCCGAGTCGTACCGTGCCAAGTAATATTTGATTTCGCCGAGAAATTGTGGCGGCCATGTGGGGCGGTAGAGAGGGTGGGTCGATGAAGCAGACGTCCCTATCGTCGGCTGTGTTCGCGGCGGCGTGTGTCGTCGCCTTGTTGCCTGTCGCGGCGGGAAGCGCCGACGACGACGGCTCTCCGATCTTCGGCGTCAAGCTTCCGGCGGGATATCGCGACTGGCAGCTGATCAGCGTGGCCCACGAAGCCGGCAATCTCAACGATCTGCGCGCCATTCTCGGTAACGAGATCGCGGTCAAAGCCTACCGGGAGGGGACGCGTCCTTTCCCGGACGGTGCGATCATCGCAAGGTTGGCCTGGAAGTATGTGGCGTCGGACGAGAACAACGCGATCTTCGGCCAAGTCCAGTCGTTCGTTCCCGGACCTGCCACGAACATCCAGTTCAGCGTCAAGGACTCGAAGAAGTACGCCGAGACGGGCGGTTGGGGCTACGGCCAGTTCGAGGATGGCAAGCCGAACCGCAGCGAGGCACTAATGAACACCTGCTTCCCCTGTCATGCCCGCGTGAACAAGCCGGACGATTTCGTCTTCACGCGTTACGCACCCTGAGGCACCGGCGGCAGATCGAACAAGCGCTGCGAATGCCTGCAGGACGCGTTGCCGATGCCGGAAACGAAGACCCGACATCGGCCAGTCTGTCCCTGGAGAACGGGCGGGAACGAGCGGGGACGGCTGAGCATGCTCGGCCGCCTCCGATCGAAGCCGCAGGATGCGTCGACCATCAGTAGGCCGGCACGTCGAAGTGGGCGCCCCACACGTTGATCTGGCGGGTGGGCGCAGAGACAGACGCGGAGGGCTGAGCTACCGAGACGTTGCCGTTCACGGAGCTATAGGCGCGGGGCACGCTGCGGGCCACCGGAACCAGATTGTCGTAGGAGGACGGCGCACCGATGGCAGGGCCACTGACGGGAGCGTTCGGGACCTCGAAGCGGGCTCCCCAGGCGTTGATCGTGTGGGTGCCTTCGGCGAGAGCCGGACCGGCGGTGCCGGCGAGCAGGGCGAGAGCGAAAACGAGATTGCGGGTCATGGTAGATCTCCATCGAGTTGGCGGCGCCAAGGCCGGTCGCCGATGGAGATGAATTTATAGATCTGCCCCACATCCGTAACTTGTACGTCCGGCTTTATTTGGAGTACTTGGGTGCGACGAGATCATACAAAGGTTTTTTCCCGTCGGCCGGCAGCCTATCACCAGCTGAGCTATCCCGTGTCCCCGAAGGCCGCCGACCCCGAAATGACGTCCGGCTATCCATCCGAACTCCTTCCCTGCATCGCCGGCACGACGGCGACCGCAACTGGCATGTGGGACCGGATTGCCATATGCGCCTGCTCCCATGACGATCGTCACCCTCGACCGCCTCATTCCCGGGTCTCTCGTGCCCTTCGGTGGCACACGTGCAGCCGTGATCACGCCGGAGCTCGCGGAGCGCTTCCGGAAAGGAGATCACCTGCTCGTTCTACAGGAGACCGGCAATCTCCTGCATATCCCAGCGGCTCAGATGGCCCTGGCGACCACCGCAGTGGATCGGGCCCACGCCGCCTTTCGGGCAATGTCGGCCGTCCCGGATCAGGCGATCGACCGGTTCTTCGACCGCTTCGCCGCGTTCCTGGAGGATTCTTCGATCTGGAGCGTGATTGCAGAGGCCAACCGGCTCGACGCGGAGCGCGCGCAGAGCAGCGGCCGCTCGATTACGCGCCTCGTCGCAACCGAGCGGATGCGGCAGGACATGATCGCTGGCCTGCGCGCGTGGCGAGATCTTGGGACGACGCGCGGCTGCGTCGTGGAACGCATCGTTCATCCCGGATGGACGATCGAGCAGGTAGCTGCGCCGCTCGGTGTGGTCGGCTTCGTCTTCGAGGGACGTCCGAACGTCCTCTCCGATGCAGCCGGGGTCCTGCGCACCGGCAACACGGCCGTCTTCCGCATCGGCAGCGACGCGCTCGGCACGGCGCAGGCCATCATGCGGCATGCCCTCGCTCCGGCTCTGCTGGAGGCCGGACTTCCGCCCGGAGCCATCTCCCTCGTCGAGAGTCCCGAGCGCTCGGCTGGCTGGGCGCTCTTCGCGGATCGGCGCCTCTCCCTGGCGGTGGCGCGCGGTTCGGGACAGGCCGTAGCCCAGCTCGGAAGTGTCGCCCGGCAGGCCGGAACCGCCGTCAGCCTGCATGGGACGGGCGGAGCGTGGATGGTGGCGGACCACGATGCGGATCCGGAGCGCTTCGCCGCGGCGGTCGAGGCCTCGCTGGACCGGAAGGTCTGCAACACCCTGAACGTCTGCTGCATCCATCGGGCGCGGGTGTCCGATCTCGTGCCGGTCTTTCTGGCGGCGCTGGAGGCTGCCGGGCGATCTCGGGGCACGGCTGCAAGCTCCACGTAGTGGCCGGTGACGAGGCCGTTCTACCGTCCGCGTGGCAGGCCGCCACCGTCTGGGTTCGGCGGGCCGAGGGCGAACGCGTCGAGCCGCTGACGGAAATCCAGCCGGAGCATGATCTCGGCCGCGAATGGGAGTGGGAGGACACGCCCGAGGTCAGCCTGAAGATCGTGGACGATCTCGATCATGCAGTAGCGCTGTTCAACCGCTACAGCCCGCAATTCGTGGCCTCGCTGATCAGCCGGCATCCGGCGGCATATCGGCGCTTCTACGACACGGTGAACGCGCCCTTCGTAGGCGACGGATTCACTCGCTGGGTGGATGGGCAGTACGCCCTGAACCAACCCGAGCTCGGTCTCTCCAACTGGGAGAACGGCCGTCTGCTCGCCCGCAGCGCCATCCTGTCGGGCGGCGGCGTCTTCACGGTGCGCAGCCGCGTCACGCAAGCCGACCCACGGCTGCGGCGGTGACCTGATTTACCACCAGCAGATCCGGAGAGCGGTGCGGCGTCATCCGGTCGAAGTCGGCCCTCAAACGGGAGGCGGCGAAATCCATGAAGGCCCGGACCTTGGCGAGCGCCAGCCGCTCGGACGAGGTGACCAGATGCACGGGCACGGGCGGAGGCTCGCTTTCCGGGAGCAGAACGACCAAGCTGCCGCCCGCGACCTCATGCTGGATCTTGTAGGAGAACATCCTGACGATACCCTCGCCGTCGATGGCCGCACTGACGGCAGCCTCGTCGGTGTTGACCATGAGGCGGGGCTTGATCCGAACCGTCCGCGCGATCCGGCCCCCGACAGCGGGCGGGAAGCTCCAGATATCGGTGGGGCTCGTGGGTTCGATCCCGATGCAGTCGTGCCGGGCCAGATCGGACAGGGACTCGATCTTCGGCCGGCATTCCAGATACTTCGGCGACGCGCAAAGGACACGGCGCACCTCGCCGATGCGGACCGCAATCAAGCTGGAGTCTTGGAGCGGAGCGATCCGGAGTGCGACGTCGATGCCCTCGTCGATGAAATTCGTCATCCGGTTCAGCAGCAGGAAGCGGACCTGCACCGCGGGATGCATCCTCAAGAACTCGCCCACGATCGGGCGCAGCACCCGTGTCCCGAACATCACCGGAGCGGTGACCGTCAGGACGCCGCGCGGGGCGGCCTTGTCTCCCGCCATCGAGAGGTCGGCTTCCTCCAGGTCCGTGAGGACGCGGCGGCAGACGGCGGCGTACCGCTCGCCGGCCTCGGTCAACTGCAGGCGCCGCGTCGTCCGGTGCAGGAGCTGGGCCCCGACATGACTTTCGAGAGCGGCAATGGCTCGCGTCACGGCAGCCGGCGAGCGGCCCAGGCGCCGACCCGCGCGCGCGAGGCTGCCCTCGTCCAGAGCGGCGACGAACACCCGCATCGCGTCGAGACGATCGATCATTGTTCCGCCTCGCGAAACCTAGCCTCCCGTACACTAGGCGTTCTGCTCCCGCATTCGATGCCTTAACTTTCGGCAACTAGCTAGAGGCGAGGAGGGTGACCGTGACTAGTTCCGTCGGCATCCCGGTTACTCATTACCGTACTGTCAAGGTCGAGGACGTGGGCGTCTTCTATCGGGAGGCGGGCCCTGCGGACGCGCCGGTCGTGCTGCTGCTGCACGGTTTCCCGACCTCGTCGCACATGTTCCGCAACCTCATCCCTCTCCTGGCCGACCGGTACCGTGTCATCGCGCCCGACTATCCGGGCTTCGGCCAGAGCGATGCTCCCGACCACAGGAGCTTCGCCTACACCTTCGCGCACTATGCAGAGATCGTGGATGGCCTTCTCACCCAGCTCAGGGTTGAGCGCTACGCGATGTACGTGATGGATTACGGTGCTCCGGTCGGCTACCGGCTGGCACTGAAGCATCCCGAACGCGTCAGCGCGCTCGTCATCCAGAACGGCAACGCCTACGAGGAGGGGTTGAAGGCGTTCTGGGATCCGATCAAGGCGTACTGGCGCGAGGACACGCCGGAGCGGCGCGAAGCCCTGGGCTTCCTCGTCCAGCCGGAGACGACGAAGTTCCAGTACGTCGACGGCGTGTCCGACGTCTCCCGGATCGATCCGGACAACTGGCTGCACGACCAGGTGCTGCTCGATCGGCCGGGCAACAGGGACATACAGCTCGACCTGTTCCGCGACTACGGCAGCAACGTGCCGCTCTACCCGCAATTCCAGGCCTTCTTCCGCGAGCGCAGGCCGCCGACCCTGATCGTCTGGGGCGAGAACGACACGATCTTCCCGGCCGATGGCGCGCATCCCTACCTGCGCGATCTGCCCGATGCCGAGTTGCACCTGTTCGACACCGGCCACTTCGCGCTCGAAGACAAGCTCGACGAGATCGCACCGTTGATCAGAGCTTTCCTCGATCGGTCTGTCGGCAGTCGTTGATGGCCATCGAGCAGACGAAGCCCCATACGTTCGTATGAGTCCGGCATATCGATGCTGTAATCATGCACACGAGCGTCTGAATTCAGAAGCCAACCCTGCACGATAGATTTCAGTCCATCGACAGGCCGCACGATGCGGCCTGAGCCCGATGGAGAAAATTGCCATGACCCGCACTCTGTTGATCGCCGCCGCGTTCGCCGCCATGACGGGCTCGGCCCTGGCTGCGGAAACGGGAACCATCAATGCCTGGGGAGCCCGCTTCGATGTCCCCGCCGGGCAGGCCCCCGTTGGCACCCTTGCATCCGGCGCCGATCGTGCCGTCGGGAGCTACGTCGCTCCAATCCAGTGGAGCAGCAGCCGGCGCGCCACGGAGACCGCGTCGCTCGCCTACCGCTACTCCGGCCAGCATGCCGGTGGTCCCGCCGACGCTCTGATCCCTGGCGGCACGCCGCGGCCCGTCGAACACCACGCCGGCGCGCCGGCCTACCGGTACTCGGGTCAGCACGCAGGCGGGCCGGCGGACGCGCTGATCCCTGACGGTTCGCCCAAGCCGGTCGAGAAACAGTGGCGCGCTCCGGCCTACCGCTACGCCGGCTCCCACGCGGGCGGCCCGGCCAACGATCTACCGCGCGACTGACGATGCTCGAGCGCGGAGGACCATCACGAGATGAGCGGTCCTCCGCCTAGCTGCTTCAACTCACCGCCAGCTGCCCCGGGCGATCCATGAGAGACCGATCTTCGTCGGAGGCCGATCTGGGGCGGGGAAAGTTCCGGCAGCGTAGCCGGCCGTCCACCTACCTTCATTCTTGGGAGCGTGACACATGGATGCCAATAGACGTGCCTTCCTCGGAGCTGCTGCTATCGGCGTCGGCGGAATGATGGCCGGCAGCGCCGCTGCACTCGACCGCGACAAGGGCAGCCCGGGCGAAGGCGGCTTCGGACGCGCATCCGTCTCGCTACCGCCCGGAGCCGCGGTCGCCTATCACGACCCGAAGGATGTGGGTGATCTGCCGGATTTCCGATACTCGCTCGACGGATCGCGTCCGAAGGTCACTTCCGGCGGCTGGGCCAAGGAGGCGACCGTCCACCAGTTCCCGATCAGCAAAGGCCTTGCCGGCGTCCACATGTTCCTGGAGCCAGGTGCCTCGCGCGAATTGCACTGGCACGCGATCGCGGCCGAGTGGGCCTTCGTCATCGACGGGCGCTGCCAGACCGTGGTCCTCGATCCGTCCGGTGCAAGCGAGATCAACAACTACGAGCCGGGCGACCTGTGGTTCTTCCCCAAGGGTCACGGCCACTCGATCCAGACCATCGGCGACAAGCCCTGCCACTTCATCCTGTCGTTCAACAACGGCGCCTTCTCGGAACATGGCACCTTCTCGATCACCGACTGGATCGACGTGACACCCAAGGACCTGCTCGCTCTCGACTTCGGTCTGCCTAAGGACCTGTTCGACGCGTTCCCGAAAGGCGAGGTCTACATCCAAGCCGGGCCTGTCGTCCCAGTCTCCGATGCCGTGGAGGCGCCGTGGCCCCGCGAGTCCACCCACAAGTTCCGTCTGCTACGCGATCCGAGAGCCGTGCGCGAGTTCGAGGGTGGCACGTTCCGCCTCGCATCGGTCGACGAGTGGCCAATCTCGAAGTCGATGTCGGGGGGCGTGATGACGATCAAGCCCGGCGCCATGCGCAACCTGCACTGGAACGTGAACGCAAACGAGTGGCACTACTACCTGCGCGGCAGAGGGCAGGTCGCGATGTTCGGTTCGGGCGGACGGGGCAAGGTGGCCGAGTTCAAGCCGGGCGATGTCGCCTACATCCCGCAGGGCTTCGGTCATGCGATCCGGAACGTAGGCGACGAGGATCTGGAGATTGTCCAGACCTGGGACGACGGTAAGTTCGAAGAGATCGACCTGAACAAGTGGGTGCAGTCGAGCCCGCGCTATCTGCTGGGCAACAACTTCGCAGGCGTGCCGCAGGAGACAATCCGGAAGCTCGGCCAAGCCTGATCGTGGTCTGCCGATGCCCGCGAGGCGCGATGACCCTGCTAGGCCAAAGCCGGCAGCATTTCGGTTTCGAGCCAGGATTGCCGGGACGAGCGCAGATGCGGAAAGCAAGACGGACCTTCCGCGGATAGCCATCGGCGCCGCGGGAAGTTCCTGCGTCCCTCGCCGGTCGATTGGCCGGATGTCCATAGTCGGCATCGAGCCGGATTGGAGCTGAAAAATGTCGCACCGTTCGCGCGCCCATCTCGCCGTGACTGCCAGCGTTGTCGCCCTCTTCCTCGGATCGCCTGCACGGGCCGACGAACCGGCTCTGATCGCCGAGCAGACGGTCGACACCCTGAACACGCTGTTCGGCAAGCATCCGGGCTTCCGCGCCAACCACGCCAAGGGCGTCGTGGCGGAGGGCAGCTTCACGCCCTCGCCCGAGAGCGCCAAGCTCAGCAAGGCGTCCGTCTTCGCGGGGCCCGCGGTGCCCGTCACCGTCCGCTTCTCGGACGCCACCGGCCTGCCGACCATCCCCGACGGCTCGGTCCAGGCCAACCCGCACGGCATGGCCCTGAAGTTCAAGCTCGCCGACGGCTCGGAGATGGACGTCGTCGTGAACGCGCTGAAGTTCTTCCCCGTCGCCACGGGCGAGGAGTTCCGCGACCTCCTGATCGCCGCCGCCAGGAGCGGGCCCGACGCGCCGCACCCGACGCCGCTGGAGACCTTCGCGAAGAGCCACCCGGCCGCGGCCGCGGCCGGCGGCACGGCCAAGAGCCCGACGAGCTTCGCCCGCCAGACCTACAACGGCGTCAACGCCTTCGTCTTCGTGGACAAGGACGGCAAGCGCCAGCCCTTCCGCTACCGCTTCATGCCCGTGCAGGGCGAGGAGATCCTGAGCGAGGACGAGGCGAAGGCGCGCGCCCCGAACTACCTGACCGAGGAGATCGGCCCGCGCCTCGCCAAGGGGCCCGCCGAGTTCCGGGTGCTCGCCCAGCTCGCGCAGGACGGCGACCCGACGAGCGACGCCACGAAGCCCTGGCCGGACGACCGCCGCACGGTCGATCTCGGCACCCTGACGGTGACGCGCCTCGTGCCCGACAGCGCGAGTGCCGAGAAGGCGCTTCTGTTCATGCCGAACGCGCTGACCGACGGGATCGAGGTGTCCGACGACCCGCTGATCGACGCCCGCGTCCAGGCCTACGCGGTCTCGTTCGGGCGCCGGACGCAGTAGAGCTGACCGGCTTCGCGCGCAGGTGTCAGATCTCGATCGGACCCGTTCCCGCAATCGTCGCATCCATGCCGGCGCTGAGCCTCCGCCGAGTATTCGATCAACTCGTCTGCAAGCCGTGCGCCCTGATGAACCGGGTCAGCTCCAGCTTGCTGTAACGGTCCGCATCGTCCCGCAATGCAGCGCAACGCACAGCAGCCCTACTCACCGCTCCGGCAGAAGTGATTGCCGAACCTGCAACGTCGCGAACCAACGTCGAATTCGGCTCCAGTTCGCTGAAAAAGTCTGCACGGAACAAAACATCCATTCGCCATACCTGAGTATGGTCATACTCAGGTATAGTTGATACTTCATAGCCCAGTTGTCAGATTGTCAAAGCACAGCGCAATCTGTTTGGACGATCTGTACTTCGGCCTGCAGCCGGGTGTTGCAGCGATCCCTGGTACAGACGACCGAAGGAGACGATCATGCTCTATGGGCTCTACTTCATGGCGTGCCTCGTGGCCGGTCCCGTCCACTGCGAGCAGCGGGTTCACATCTTTGACGAGAGCGTGACGACGCCGATGGGCTGCCTCGTGGTCGCCCAACCGCAGATGGCCGATTGGCAGAGCCGCCATCCCGGGTGGCGCGTGGACCGGTGGCGCTGCGGCAAGCCGCCGACCGACGACGGAGCCAGGATATGATCGACGAGATCGCCTCCGTCACCGTTCTCGGCTCCATGATCGAGATCGATGTCAGTCGGCCGGATCGCTCCGAGGCTGTGGTCCTGACGCTCGATGCCGACATGGCTGAGTTCCTGGCTGCCCGCCTGATCCAGGCAGCGTTCGATGTCCGCAAGCACGGGCATCGTGCCCGGCCGCCCGCAACGTGCGGGACCCATCCGTAGGCTCGCAGACGGGCTTCCATCACTCATTCGAGGAGAACCAACATGGGTAGACTTCAAGGACAGGTCGCCGTCGTGACCGGCGCGAACAGCGGAATTGGGCTCGCGACCGCAAGGCGGTTCGCACAGGAAGGCGCACGCGTGTTCATGACGGGAAGACGTCAAGCGGAGCTCGACGCTGATCGGCCCCCATGGGGTGGTCCGGGCTGAAAGTTAGTGCAGAGTTGGCGTTTTCTCTACGAGGTGCTTGTTGGGTTGGTCCAACACAGCCTTCCAAGCGGTCGAGGCTGGTACGAACACCTCTGGGGCTGGCGGCCGATAGCCCAACGCACCGTGGGGTCTGATGGTGTTGTAGTGGCGTCGCCAGTCCTCGATCATGATCTGCGCCTCCTTGAGCGTGTAGAAGATCTCGCCATCCAAGAGTTCGTCACGGACCTGTGCGTTAAAGCTTTCAACATAGCCATTCTCCCATGGCGAGCCCGGTGTGATGTAGGCTGTTTTGCTTCCCGCGGTCGCAATCCAGCTCTGCACAGACTTGGCGACGAACTCCGGGCCATTGTCTGAACGGATGTGAGCGGGCACCCCGCGCAAGCTGAACAGATCGCAGAGCACCGCGACGACGTCGTCCGCCCTGAGCTTGCGCTCAACCCGGATCGCCAGGCACTCCCGGCTGAACTCGTCGATGACGTTGAGCATCCGGAACTTGCGCCCCTCATGAGTTCGCGCCTCGACGAAGTCGTAGGACCAGACGTGGTTGCGGTGCTCAGGCCGCAGCCGGATGCAGGAGCCGTCACTCTCCCACAGCCGCCCGCGCTTGGGCTGCTTGGTCGGCACCTTCAGCCCCTCGCGTCGCCAGATCCGCTCCACCCGCTTGTCGTTGACGAGCCAGCCGGCGGCCTTCAGCAGGGCTCCGATCTTGCGGTAGCCATAGCGCCCATACCGGCGCGCCAACTCGATGAGGTCGGCTGTCAGCGCCGCCTCGTCATCGCGGCCCCGCGGCACCTTGCGCTGTGTCGAGCGATGCTGCCCGAGCGCACGGCAGGCGCGGCGCTCGGAGACGTGCAGGACGTCCATCACGTGCTCGACACAGGCGCGCCGGCGCGCGGGGCTGGTCAGTTTCCCCGAGCCGCCTCCTGCAGGATCAGCTTGTCCAGGGTGAGTTCGGCCACCGCCTTCCGCAGCCGCTGGTTCTCGGTCTCGAGATCCTTCATGCGTCGGACCTGATCCGTCTTCAGGCCCCCGTACTCACGCCGCCAGCGATAGTACGTCACTTCGGTCACGCCGATCGCGCGGACCGCCTCCGCTACGCTGTGACCTTGGCCGACCAGCACGTCCGCCTGCCGCAGCTTGGCAACGATCTCCTCAGGCTTGGGTCGCTTCCTCGACATCGATCCGTCCTCCAGGCTGAAAAGCCATACCAAAGGGCGGACCATTCCGGTGGGGGCGGATCAGATGCACTGGCGGCCAAGGTCGCAAGGATGATGGCACCGCCGAGAGACATGCCGACAGCGTGGGCTAAGCCAAGACCGAGAGCTGCATGCAACAAGGGGGTCAGCAGCGCGAAACCGATCAGAACGGGCCCGACCGATCGAAATGCCCCCACCGGCTTGCGGCCTGACGGCCGAGCTCAAGCAGGAACAGGCAAAGCGCGCCCGGGAAGAGATCCGCAAAGAATGGCTTCACCTTTGTGAGCCCAGCCGGCCCGACAAGGGCACCGATCGCAAGCCCGCCAGCGAGCAGAACAATGCTTTTTGATGAGAGGACTTCGGCAAGAACCGAGGGCTGATCGGCGTTTGGCCTGAAAGGGAATCCTCCGACTGTTAAGGCGCCGCTCTGGCCCACCATAACACTGTGGGTTGCAGCAGCCTGTGCTAGGCGTACCAGGGCGATGGCGACCACGATTGCTGGCACCTCCATCGTTGCGAGAAGCGCTGCAGCGTAACCCTCGTAGGGGATCGCCTGCCGGTCCAGCATCGTGGTGACGGCAGCGAAGGTCACAGCTGAGACCGAACCATAATGAGCCGCAAGGGCGGCAGCGTTCTCGACCGAGAGACCGCCAAAACGGCGCAAAGCCGCGTAGCTCCAGAGCGGGATCAAACAACAAAGGCCGAGGGCACCGACCATTGGGACGACGACCTGAGCAAGATCCGCATCCCGCAACTCCGCACCGCCACGCAGGCCAATTGAGACCATCAAGTACATCGAAAGAGCAGCGAAGACGCCTTCGGGCAGTCGGAGATCAGATCGCGCAATGGCGGCGACAGCGCCAAGGGCGAAGCAAAGGACAGCCGGCGATAGAAGATTCGCTTGGGCGAGTTCAAGAGCTGTCATACTGATCGCTTTCCAATCTGGATTTGACATCGGACAAGGGAGAAGCTGCCCTGGTCCGTCAATGGACCTCTGGACGCACAAGATCTTTCGGCCTCTACTCAGCCAGAACAATATAAAGCTGGCGCCCAACGTAAATAGCAGCAGCCCTATTAAACTCATTGAGAAAATCAATGGACGGCGCGGGCGCCTCTGGTTCGAACGGACCCTTTGTTGAGGAGCCCTTTCCTAGCAGCAGCACCTCGCGAAATGCTCATCGCGAGGCACATCTGTGCTGCTCCAACGAAGCGACAATCGTCAGAGCCAGCAATTCGGCAGCTGGTGAGAGGGAGCCGGGTGCCCGATAGAGTACGATCTCGGTATCGGGCAGCTTTGGCAGATGCAGACGTGTGCTGACCGATATGAGCCCGGCAGGCACCATCTCGGTCGGCAGAACCGTTACACCGAGGCCTGCCTGCACAGCAGCTTGGAGGCCGGCGAGGCTGGGACTGGTGTAGACGATGCGCCATAGACGCTGCGCGACGTCGAGCGCCGACAGAGCTCGTTTCCGGTATACGTCTGGTGCTGGAGCTAAGACCAACGGCACTTTGTCGTGTTCGGTCAAGAGAAGGCGCGGCGATGCTGCCCAATCGAGCACTTCTCGCCAGACCTGAATGCCACCACCAGGACCCTGCGGTTCGCGCTTGAACAAGATTAGATCGTAATGTCCTTTGGAGAAGTCGTCGATCAAGTTGACGGTGTAATCACAGTTGACCTCAAGCGCGACCTGCGGGTGAGATCTGGCAAAGCGAGCTAAAATCTCGGCGAGGTGGGTCGTTGCGAAGTCTTCTGGCGTGCCGAGGCGGACGACACCCGTCACGTCAGGCTCCATGATGCGCGAGCGCGCCTCACTGCCCAGCCGGAGGATCTGACGCGCATAGTTGAGCAGGATCTCTCCTTCCGGCGTCAGCCGAACATCGCGGCCGTCGCGATCGAAGAGACGCTGCCCCAGGCCATCTTCCAGCCGCTTGATCTGAAGCGACACGGTGGACTGCGTCAGTCCCATCCGCCTCGCAGCACGCGTGAAGCTACCGTTATCGACGATTGCCACAAGAGTGCGCAGTAGGTCTAAATCGAAGGGCAGGCGCGGCAGCGGCATCGGATAGTTATCTGATAATCTATGATTCGACACAAGAGCACTGCTGCGGGAGCTCAAAAATTGAGATGCCGCTGAATTCAGATATCCAATGAATCTACAAAGCTAGCTCACGAGCGCATCTTGCTGTTTGTGCATTGGGGTGCGTCAGGCGCCGCGATGGTCTCTCCGAACAGCGCGGCGGAGAAAGGCCGCAGCTCGAACGAGCCTCATGGGACGTCGGTGACCTTCAAACTCGAGAAGGCGAGTTGCTATGCGCTCTTCCCTTGCACATGCCGGGGTGCAGAATGCGCGGAGGTGAGGCAACCTACCTGCCCAGTCGCGCTTTAACGCGGTTGGACCAACCGCAAGTTCGTGCCGCCTCAGGGTCGGAGAACAACAATGAGCTTCTTTCTCTTTCTCGCCTTCGTGGGCCCCTATCTCGCACTCGCCGTGCTCGATCTGCTGCGTATGCGCAAGCCCAAGCCACTCTGACCAAATTCGGATCCGGCCGGAGTCAGCACGACCACTGATCAAACCGGCTGCGCATCTGGCGGGATTGTCTGAGCGGCAAGATCGAGCAGCCGTTGTGCCAGTAGAACGGCTGTCGGTGCATCGGCAGCTGAGGCATCTGCCCCAACCTGAGCGACTAGCTCGGGCTTCGCCAGAAAGACCGGACCACCCACCATGATGCCGATCGCTCTGTTGCGGGAGGCGCGGCGCACATCCTGGATGACGGCGGTCAGTAGGTCCACGTGCGTCTCGCAGCTGAGCGTCAGGCCCGCCACGCCAAACCACTGCAACTGAACGAGCGCAGCAATCTGCTGCGGCTCCAGATCCAAGCCGCTGGTGACCTCCCAGCCGGCTTTGCGCAGGAACTGCTCGACCAGGGCGATGCCAAACCTGTGCTGCTCACCAGGAGCGCCGATCAATAGGACGCGGCGCTGCTCCTCTGTGGCGACCGTGGCACCATCGATCCGGAAGGCCGCCAAAAGTAGCTGAAGGCGAGCCGCTCCTGCGGTCACCTCGATGAAGTCGCAGAGATCCTCTTCCCACAGGCGGCCGAGCAGGGCGGCAGAGGGAGCGAGGAGGTCAAGAAACAGGTCATCGGCTGCGTAGCCGTCAGCCAGCAGCTCTGAGAATGTGCTGAAGGCTGGCAGCGGATCCTGAGCGAGGATGTGCGCGGTGAACTTAGCGACTGTCTCTGTCTCGAGTTTGGGTGCGGGCCTCGGCACCACCTGCTCGAGTGTTGGGTGACGCAGGCGCAACCGAGGGATGATCTCGGTCCGGACCAGGTCGCTCAAGGCAAGGTGCCGCTCGCGCGCCTCTTGAGCGGCGCGCTTTTGCGCGTAGGCTCGGCGAATGTCTGCGGCCTCTGGCGGCTCCGGCGTCAGCAGTCCGGCCAGCCCAGAGGCAGGGAAATCGAGGTTCCGCATCGCCCCCCATCCCGCATTATTGTTGCCGGCAACGCTGCGGCCGGCCGAGCACTGCGCAGCTGTTTTGCGTATGAGAGTTGGGAACAAGCAGCGTGTAAAGTTCGACCTTAGTGGCGTGAGCGCGGCTGTGTGTCGCTCAGCCGCCGGATGCCGCTGCCGAGAACTCAGCTTCGCTCAGATCGCGTGCCCACCGACGCGATAGGAGCCCTTGGCCTCGCGGCCGGCCGAGGAGATCTGGTGAACGGGATTGAGCCACCTAAGCCGGTTTGCGGAAGAGGTAGCTCTCGGAGCGTGAGGTCTGCGCGTCGCCGTCCTCGCTCCGCGGCAGCGGCTCTCGTACAGGGACCGGAACCGGTCGCCCCTCTCGTTTCCGCAGCAGGCGCTCCAAGCGCTGCTGCCAGCCACGGGACCGCTCAGAGTGCGAGAGTTCCAGGCTCTGCTTGGTCCAGAACAGGTCCAGGATCATCAGGACGATCCAAGGTCCACCGATGCCGAGAAAGAACGCCATCGCCTCACCCTCACGTGCCGCACTGCCCGCGCGTCAGCGAGGAAGGATAGAACCCGCTCCTGCTCCCTCAATAGTGCTGCGGCTACGGTCTCGCCGTGAGCGCTCAATGTACGGGTTCTACCGAGGCCATGAGCGACAAGCAGTTCAATGTCTGGCTAGGCAGCACGGTGGGGTTCACGCTGGCCGCCGTTGTCGGCCTGATCGGGGCCGGAGTGCTCGATAGGGTCAATCCGCCGGTGATCCTGCTGATCGCCCTGTTCGTCGCCCTGGCTTCGGCTGCTGGGCAGCTGGGCCTGTTCATCCTGGACCTGATCGAGCGTCAGAGACTCTGAGGAAAACGCCCTGCCGCCCATGTGAGTGGTGAAGCCTAGTGCTCGGTGCCGGGCCGGTTCGGCCGAGGTGCTTCGCCGTGCTGCTGGGTGAAGGCAGAGCGCTACGAGTCACCTTTGGACTGCGCGACGCGGCCGCGCATCCAGAGTGCGGCGCCGATGACGAGTGCCAGCGTGGCCACGGCGAGCACGATGATCAAGACCTCATTGTTCATGCTGGTAGCCCAAGTCTGAGGATTTCAGATGCAATTGGAAGGCGCCCGGCGAAGTTCCTGACAGACGCTTTTGTCGCTCACCGGTAGCGCGGCGCGACCGAGCCCCGAGAGAATGTATGACCTCACTACTTTGCGGGGTCGGCCTGGCGGTCTCCTCTGCGCTGCAATCAAACGGCGGCATCCCCAATCTGCAGCAATGTCAGGGCGCGAGCTGATGCACAGTGCAAGGAAAGTTCAGTGCCTGCGCGCGAGAAAACCGCGCAGGCCGCAACGCTTCGGCACTTCATGCGTAGCCTTGGCGTCGCTCTGAGTTGGCGAGCGACAGGGAGCTGCCGGACATGAAGCACAAGCCTCTGCGCGAGCAGATCATCGTGATCACCGGCGCATCAAGCGGCATCGGCTTGGCAACCGCCCGCATGGCCGTGGAGCGTGGCGCCCGGGTGGTGCTCGCCGCCCGCAGCGAGAACGTACTCGCTAAGCTGGCTGACGAGCTCGGTGACCGCATCGCCTACGTGCGGGCCGACGTCGGCCGGTGTGAGGACGTGCAAGCCATCTCCGACAAAGCCATCGCGACGTTCGGCGGCTTCGACACCTGGGTCAACGTTGCCGGCCTGACCGTCTACGGTCCCTTGCGCGAGATCGCCTACGAGGACCATGAGCGCCTCATCCAGACCAATCTCTGGGGCACGGTGAACGGCTCGCTCGTGGCTGTGGAGCACCTGCGGAAGCGCGGCGGCGCGCTGATCAACGTCGGCAGTGTCGCTTCCGACCTCGCCTTCCCCTTCCAGGGCCTGTACGCCACCTCCAAGCACGCCGTGAAGGGCTTCACCGACACCCTGCGCATGGAGCTGATCGCGGAAGGCGCCCCGGTCTCCGTGACGCTGGTAAAGCCTACTTCCATCGACACGCCGCTGCCGCAGCGCGCCCGCAACTACATGGATCGCGAGCCGACGCTGCCGCCGCCGATCTACCCGCCAGACGAGGTGGCCAACGCCATCCTGCACGCCGCCGTGCACCCGCAGCGCGATATCTTCGTGGGTGGAGCTGGCAAGCTGTTCGTGATGGGCAAGGAGTTTGCGCCCGGCGCTTACGACGAACTCGCACCCGCGATCATCGCGCTGCAGAAGCGTTCTGAGCGACCGAGGGATCCGCAGGGTGCGCTGCACGTTCCGCAGAAGGCTGGCAGCGAGCGCGGCGACCCGCCAGTCTATGTGATGCGCACCAGCGCCTACACCCGGGCGACCCTGCATCCGCTGGCGACAGCTGGTGTCGTTGCCGGTCTGGCTGCAACAGCTGCCTTGCTGCTCTCTCCAAGGCCGCGCCGCAGAAGCCGAGCCTGAGGCTGCAGGCCGGCCGGCGAGTAGCCGTTCCACGATGTTCAGGGTCTGCGCAGGTGGCTACCAGGCAGCCCCACGCAGAGCAGGCGGCAGAGACCCCATCATGCTCGGAGAGGAGGCAGGATGCAAAGGCTCGGACCATCGTTCGGTATCGGTTTCGTTGCCGGCCTGCGCAGCATGACGGCGTGTGCTGCCTTGAGCTGGGCCGCCTCGCAGCGGCGGACACGCGTCACCTGGATCCCCGATAACCCCGGAGCACGCGGCCTGATCACGGCGCTCGCCTTGGCTGAGATGGCCGGCGACAAGATGCCCTTTGCACCGGACCGGCGCATTCCGCCCTCCTTCGCGGCACGGCTCGCTATCGGAGCCGCAGGCGGTGTAGCGTTGGCCGAACCGAGAGCCTTGAGGCGCAATGCTGCCCTTGCCGGGATGGCGGGTGCCATCGCCAGCACTTTGCTGGGCCGCGCCGCGCGCGGGGGCACGACGCGCTCCACCTCCGGCATGGCACGCGGGCTGACGGAAGACGTCGTGGCTGCCGGACTGGCCGTGGCATTTGTCCAGAACGCCATGCCGCAGAGGCGGAAGCCACTCGGCGAAAGCAGCCATGACGACCCGCCCGCCTGGTAGCAGCGCTCACCTTCGTCAGCCGTCGCGGGCGGTAAGCACACTGGCCGAACCACAACTCCGCTTCACCTAGGAGCCTGCTTGAAGCTGCTGCTCCGCTCTCGGCCATCTCGGGCTGGACGCTTCACACCCAGTCCGATCGTCAACCATCGTATACAAACCATCCAGGCACAACGGTCGGTCCCGGATAGCGCTGAAGCCGTTGCTGGTGTGCGAGAGACGTCCGCGAACGCCTTGATGGCCGTTCAACGTCGTTGCGATCGGACGCTGGTGACGGAGCAAACCAACTTCGGTAAGAGCACCTGCTCGCACCAGATCAATCCCAGCACGCGAAGGATCGAAGCTTGGCGATTGATGTGGTCCCGTCGCAAACGCCAGCTTTCATCTCACTGGCGAGCAAGACAGGGCGTCTGATCGCGGCCTTGGACGCCTCACGGACGCCGCTCGGCGCGCCGGAGACTTGGTCGCAGAGTCTCAAGACAACGGTTAGCCTGATGCTGCCCGCAAGGGCGCAGATTGTGCTCTTCTGGGGACCGGACTATGTCGCCCTCTACAACGACGCCTACGCACCCACTATCGGCGGAAAGCATCCAAGCGCGCTCGGTCGCCCCGCGGTCGAGAGCTGGACCGAACTTTGGGGTGACCTTGAGCCGCTTCTGAGTGCTGCTTCAGCCGGTAAGGGCCTGAAGGTTGTGGTTGATGCCTGTCACACCTTGCGCAGCTGTGTGCATGCTCGCCGAGATCTCCCGCATGGCCGCGCTCTGCTCCTCGACCGCTGAGGCCACGCTCGTCACGGCCTCACGCACCGACGTGATCGACCGCGCAATCGCACCCAGCGAGGACGCTACGTCTCCGGAGATAGCCTGCATCGCCTGAATGTCTTGCGCGATGCGGCCGGTAGCCCGGGTCACCTGGCCCGACAGGTTCTTCACCTCGCCTGCAACGACCGCAAACCCGCGTCCGGCCTCGCCAGCACGGGCCGCTTCGATCGTGGCGTTCAGGGCCAGGAGGTTGATCTGCTCGCCCACACCCTGGATCAGCTGGACGACCCCCGTCATCGAGGCCGCAGCTCCGTTCAGCTGTGCCGTGGAAGCATCGGCTACTTGGGCGCGCTCGTGAATGGCATCCACCTCGCCCCGGGACTGCACCAAGCTCCGGGCGATCTCGTTGATCGAACCGCTGAGTTCCTCAGCAGCGGAAGCGGCACTCTGCACGCTCTCCAGCGTCTGCCCGGAGGCGCACGTCACTCCAAGTTGCGCGGCCATCTTGGCCGTGACGTCGGTGGCGAACTTCACGACCTTGAACGGCTTGCCGTTCATGTCGAGGACTGGATTGTAAGAGGCTTGGATCCAGACCTCTCGGCCACCTTTGCCAACCCGCCTGAACACGTCAGACCGGTACTTGCCCGCACGCAGGCTCTCCCACAGCTGCCGGTACTCGGCCGTCTCAGCGTGACCCGGCTCGACGAAGGTCCGGTGATGCCTGCCCCGGATCTCGTCGAGGTCGTAGCCCACGACCTTGAGGAAGTTCTCGTTGGCGTCCAGCACCGTACCATCGAGGTCGAAGTGGATTACGCCCTGCGAGCGGTTGATGGCGGCGATCTGGCCCATGATGTCGGCCATGCGCAGCTTCTCGGCCGTGACATCGGTGGCGTACTTCACGACCTTGAACGGCTTGCCGCTGAGATCGAGGATGGGATTGTAGATCGCCTGTAGCCAGATCTCGTGACCACCTTTGCCTAGGCGCTTGAACTCACCCCGATGGAACTCGCCGCGTGCAAGGGCTGCCCAGAACTCCCGATAGGCTTGCCCTTCCCGCTCGACATGATCAACGAACAGGCTGTGGTGCCGGCCCTGGATCTCGGCCAGCGTATAGCCCACGGTGTCCAGGAAGCTTTCGTTCGCGGTGATGATGGTGCCGTCGAGCTTGAACTCAATCGAACTGCGCGACCGGTTGATCGCTTCGATCTTACCCTGGTGATCCATGCTCTGGAGCTTCTGCTCCGTGACGTCGGTGGCAAGCTTGACGACCTTGATGGACTTACCCGTGCGGTCCAACACGGGATTGTAGCTGGCCTGCAGCCAGATCTCGCGGCCATCCTTCGCGATGCGCTTGAACTCAGCCTGCTGGAACTCGCCGCCTGCAAGGGCTGCCCAGAACTCCCGATAGGCTGACCCATCTTTCTCTGCGGGATCGACGAACAGGCTATGGTGCCGACCCACGATCTCGCTCAGCTCGTACCCGACGCTGCTGAGGAAGTTCTGATTGGCAGCCAGGATCGTGCCATCGGGCTTGAACTCGATGACCGCCTGCGAGCGGTCGAGTGCCTCAAGCTTTGCGGATGTATCGCTGCGCGAGAAGATCATCGTGGGGCGTTCCTCAAGCGGCTATCGTGGAACACCCCGCCCGCTTCGGGCCGGAGCGCAGTGCGCTCGGGCCGCCTGGGTGTCGATGGACGAAATAGCCCACAAACATTTAACCGGAGCTTAAGCGCCCAGTAATTGAAGCGTTAACCTGGATTATTTTGCGCGAAGCACACGCCGGCCGCAGCGCGATTGCGACCGGTAAAAGCAACGCCGTTGTCGGAGAAAGTTCTTGTGAGAGCCTCGACTGTTGACGGGCGCACGCTAAGGTTGCCACCCTCCGCTTCGACGCGCTTGATCGTGTTCTGTGACACACCTGAGGCTGATGAGAGCTGACTGATTGACCAGTCTAGCAGTGCACGAGCGGCCCGGACTTGAGCGCCGGTCAGAATGGATGCCTCGCCAAGATCTAGGCTACCTCCAGAGAAATCATCCTGCCGGATCTGCGGATGAGGGATGTCGCCCCGCAGCAGGTCACGCAGCCAAATCTCGTCCACGGCGATCTTCGCTAAACCTGCGAGGACACGCGCGTCGGCGGCATCGAACTCGCGAGGCTTCGTATCGATGACGCACAATGAACCGAGGCGAATGCCGGGAGCCGTGATCAAGGGCGCACCAGCGTAGAAGCGGATGTGCGGTTCTCCGGTCACGAGTGGGTTGTTGGCGAAGGTGGGATCGCGCCGCGCGTCCGGAACGGCCAGGACCGTGTCGTGCAAGATGGTGTAGTTGCAGAAGGCGAGGTCTCTATGTGTCTCGCTCACAGCAAGGCCGCACTTGGCCTTGAACCACTGACGATCGCTGTCGATGAGGGACACCAAGGCGATCGGCACGCCGAACACGCTCCGCGCGATCTCGACGAGGCGATCGAAGCTTGGCTCAGGCGGGGTGTCGAGCACCTGGAGGCGGCGCAGGGCTGCAAGCCGGGCGGTCTCGTTGGTAGCGGTGACAGGCATGCTGCCTTTCAGCACAGCCGCCCGCTCTCTGGCTACCCGCCACGCTGAAACCGGTGCGCCTAGCGCACAATGCTGCCCCTGTTCCGACAGGGCTTGTCCTAGCGAAACGTTCCGCGTGCCGGCGCACCTCGTTCCGCACACATCATCGCGCGTTTTGGAACCGGGGTTGCGCTGACGTTTCAGCGACGTTGCAGCCCCTGTTGGAACGATGCTCGCGAGGACGCGGTCGGGAACGAGGCGGGCCGATCTGGGACGTCTGCTAAGCCCGATGGCTTGCCCAAAAGCCGCAGGTCCGCACTTGGCCGAATGCGGAACGGCGGTTTTCGGGCTGGCCGCTGGGAGAAGCGGACCTCGGCGATCCGGCCCATGTGAGTGACGTTTAGGGCTTCAGAAACGACGGCAAGCGCAGCCTTGGTCGCGCCGCGCTGCAGGACAGGCGGTCGCATCCGTGTGGGTGGCGGCTCCGCTTACTGCCCGTGGATGCTCAGTTCTGAAACCATCTTCGTGGCCGCTGCTGGCCTTCTTGGTGCCCCCTGCCTCGTCCTTGGGGCTCTGCCTCGCCAACTCGGGAGCAAGGCAGCAGGTGCGCCCATAGGCTATGGCCACTGCGGATCGTCAGCCGGGAGCCAACACGCCTCAGTACCAGTAGCCTCGTCGGTAGAAGGCCCGAGGGTACCCCCACCGGTAGGGGCGCCAGTAAGCGCGGCGATACCCGCCGTAATAGGCAGGGTAGGCGTAGTAGCCCCGCCAGCCATACGGCCCCCAGTAAGCCCGCCGGTAGCGGCGGTAGTAGGGAGGATAGGGATAGTAGGCTGGGTAATAGGCCGGGTACCCGTACCAGTAAGGATTGATCGGTGCCGTTGCGGCCGCCGCCAGACCCAGAGCGCCGCCGACAATCGCTCCGGTGGCCAGGGCTGCGCCCCAGCCTGGTCCCCAGCCATACCAGTACGCCGGCTCCGTGAGCTTTCCGCCAGCAACTTGTTCAACCGAGGAAGCGGGAAGCGGAGCGGCGTGCGCGGGAATGTTGGCGCTCGCGTTGATACCCGCTGCAACGGCGCCCACAGCGGCAACCTTCTGAAGGCCTGAAAGCATGGCAAACCTCCAGCCACTGATCTCAAGTCTGGAAATATAGCAAGAACCGCAGCAATATGACAGAATGTGTACGACACTGCGCCCACGGCTTTAATTGGGCTGAATTGGGACGGCAAGCTTCTGGTGCTGCTTCGGTGCAGGATTCTGGGAGACCGAGCCAGCTAACCTAGCTCGATCTCCTCGGCTCACGACTCGCTCTATCGGAACGCGATAGCTCTCCATAATTCCGCTGCTGGGACCGCGGAACATCGGGACGATGCAGACGAGCAGGCCCTTGAGTACGGTTTCAAACCTGGAAAGGCCGGTTGCCCTTGGCGCAGCGGACGCACGACTGGGCGTCGCGCTAGAAAACCTAGGCTGTGCCGTCATTTATCGGGCTGTTGCGCCCCCTGGGTTGCGCGCCGCTATAAACCGATTTGCCTGCCCCATTCAGGCCCATTGCCTATATTTGCTGCGAAAGCCCGTCCCGACTGATCAAGCAAGTTGAGGGGAGGCGGTGATAGCGGCTGCTCTGCGGGCATGTCTCTGCCTGCAAGATGAGGCATGGGAGGCACCAATGTCGCCTTATGTACTCCATAAGACGTATCAGGCCGGCGGCATCGGCCTCACGACGGCGGTCGTGCTGGCGTGTTCCGCGGCAGTGGCACAGCCGCTGGCGATCCGTGTCAACCCGCACCGTGCCGACGAGGCGGTCCTCATGTCCGGCAATGAGCGAGCATCGGTCCAAACCCTGTTTGATGCAGGTTCCCGCTACACCGAGGCGAACGGACGCGGGCACTGGGTTGGCAACGGCAGCGTCGTGCCGGACTGGGTCCAGATCGGCTCGTTCCAGAACGTCTCGGTCCCTGGCCTGAACCCCGTCGGATACTACGGCTACTTCATCTCCCCGGATGACAAGGCCGTCATCCTTGACCTAGGCTCGCGCCGAATCGTGCGCATCATTCCCCGTTGACTTATTGGAGGCACACCGGCGTTGGCACTGATCTGATCGGGCTAGGGAGGCGAGGGTGGCAATTGTTGTGGCGTTGCCGGATGTTCGATCTCGGGTAGACCGTCAGCCTTCGCACCGCGTTCACGCGCAAAAGAGAGCGCCGCAGCGCTTCTCAGGCATCGTTGCCGTCATCGCCCTCTTGCAGTGTGCCGTCGTCGGTGCCGAAGCACAAAGATGGTTGGCTGAAACCCCGCTTGCCGGCCTTGCAGGAACCTGGTCCGGCAGTGGGACAATCTCTCTGTCAGGCGGTGGGCGAGAGCGCATCCGCTGCCGCTCGACCCATCAGGTCGGCGGCGATGGGACCGCCGTCCAGAGCAATCTTCGCTGCGCAAGCGACAGCTATCAGTTCCAGCTCGCCAGCCAGATCAACTACGGCGCCGGTGCAATCCGTGGAACCTGGAGCGAGACGACCCGCGGCGTCTCCGGCACACTGTCAGGCTTTGCCGACGTCGGCCAGCTCTCGGCACGCGCAAGTGCTCCCGGCTTCGTAGCCGACCTCTCCCTCTCGACACGCGGTCGCCGCCAGGTCGTGACGATCCGGTCCGAAGGGACCGACCTCGCCGGTGCCTCGGTGACCCTCAATCGCGAGTGACGGCTCGATCGGGCGCAGGACCCCGACCGTCCTGCGCCACCAACCAGACTGGAGAACCCAGTCCGGGGCCACCATGCGAGGGCCGATGACCGTTCAGGAGGGCAAGCTTGAAGGTAGGCCTCTGCCGGGCGCCGTACCGCAACCGGACCGCCTCGCCTTCGGCATCGAACGCCTGGGCCTCGTCGCCCTACGCTTCCCAACAACCGCGGTTCTCGTTCTGCTGGCGCTCTGCGTCGGCGCGACCTTCGGCGTGATGCGCCTGAAGGTCGATGATTCCCTCAGCCAACTGTTCCGCGCAGACACGCCCGAGTTCCGGGAGTACGAGACCCTGTCGCGGCGCTTCCCGTCGAGCGAATTCGACGTCCTCCTCGTGGTCGAGGGCCAGAACCTGCTGGAGCGCGCCTCCCTAGAGGGGCTGCGCGACCTGGTTACCGACCTGCAGCTCATCGAGGGCACGAGAGGGGTTATTTCCCTGTTCTCTGCCCGAGCGCCACCGGAGAGAGGTCGTGTTCCCGCTGCTTTGTTTCCGGAGGAGTTGCCGGAGGGTGGAGCCTACGACGACCTGATAGCGCGGGTTCGGGCGAATGCGATCTTACGAGGCAAGCTCCTGTCCGAGGACGGGCATCTGGCCCTCGTGGTCCTCGCTCTCGATCCCGCCGTCGCTGGAACGCCGCGGTTGTCCGAGGTGGTGGGCGAGATCCGGAAGGTCGCGTCGCGGGACCTCGGCGAGACGGGACTGACGGTGCAGCTGTCAGGCGTGCCGGTCATGCAGTTGGAGATCCGAGAAGCGGTCGAGCGCGACCGGCTCCTCTACAATGGGCTCGGGTTTGCCGCGGGCAGTCTGATCGCGATCCTGTTCTTCCAGCGCCTCTCCTTCATGGTTGTTGCCGCAGGGCCGCCGCTCATCGCCATTCTGCTGGCGCTCGGCGCGCTCGGCTGGCTTGGCTTCCGCCTCAACATGTTCCTCAACATGATGACCCCGCTGATCATGGTGATCAGCTTCTCGGACTCGATGCAGCTGACCTTCGCGGCGCGCGACCGGCTCATCGCCGGCGAGACGAAGCATGACGCTTTCCGCAACGCGGTCCTCGTCGTCGGACCCGCCTGCGTGCTCACCCATGCGGCCGCGGGCTTCTCGTTCGCTGCCCTGATGTTCTCGGAATCAGACCTGATCCGGACCTTCGGTCAGGCTGGTCTTCTCTCGACCCTGATCGCGCTCCTCGCGGTGCTGACGCTGGTGCCGCTGCTCGGCGTCTTGCTGACGCGGCCCGAGCCGAGAGCAGCGGACCGGAATCGCAGGGCCGATCCGGGGGTCGACGCCCTTCGCGCAGTCTGCGCCTGGATTGCCGCCCGCATGACGCGCCGTCCGGGGGTCTACAGCCTCCTGTGCCTCGCTGTCGTCACGCTCCTGGCAGTAGCCTACGCCCGCTTGGAGCCGCGCTACCGCCTCGCGGACCAAGTTCCGGACAAGCACCAGACGGTGGCGGCAAATGGCCGGCTGGACGCGCAACTCACGGGAGCAAATCCCATCGACGTACTCATCGAATTCCCGGCTGGCTCGTCCCTCTACGCCCCGGAGACGCTGGCGACCATCGCCGAGGTGCATGGCGCCATGGAGGATCAGCGCGGTGTCGGGAACGTCTGGTCGCTGGAGACGCTGCGCCGCTGGCTTGCAGCGGGCGGGCGGTCAGATCCCGCTGTCCTGAGACGATACGCCGAGCTGCTGCCGCCCTATCTCGTGCGGCGCTTCATTCCGGCCGAGCAGGACGCGACAGTCGTGACGGGCCGGGTGCCGGACGTCGAGATCGATCACCTTCTTCCGGTGACTCAAGAACTCGAGGAGGATCTCGCCAGCGTCCAAGCCCGCCACCCCGGCTACCGGATCTCAGTGACGGGCCTGTCCGCCGTTGCCGCCCGCAACTCGGCCAGCATGATCGGACGGCTGAACCGGAGTCTGACGGTTGAGATCGTCTTCATGGCGCTCTTTATCGGCCTGGCGTTCCGCTCGGTCGTGGTCGGGCTTGCCAGCATCCTGCCGGGGATCTTTCCGGTCCTGGTCTCCGGCACGGTCCTGTGGCTGCGCGGCGATGGGCTCCAGTTCGCGAGCATCGTCGCGCTCACCGTCGCGTACGGCCTCGGCCTCAGCGCGACCATTCACTTCCTGAACCGCCTTCGGCTCGTCAGCGGCATCGGCGAGGATCCTGCCCTCGGGGTCGAGCGGGCGACCGTCCTCGTCGGCCCGGCGTTGATCCTGACCTCGCTGGTGCTCGCCTGCGGATTGGGCGTGACAGTCCTGTCAGATCTGCCCTCGCTCCGGATCTTCGGCTGGGTGAGCGCTTTGGCGATGTTGGCAGCCCTGGTTGCTGACCTGTTGATCCTGCGGCCGACGATTACGCTTCTCGGTCGGTGGCGCCTTTCCCTCGCGAGAAGGCTGCGAACGCAGCCTCACGCCGTATGATCCATGTGGCCCGGAGGAGAGCGCCTAGCCTTTGCTAGCACTGTGGGGCCTGTCGCGAACTCTGGCGCAGAACGCACGAGAGCGCCCGCCATGGCTTCAGCTGGGGATTTCCTTGCCTAGCCCGAGCGCACCGGTGCGGTTTCAGACCGGTTCTTCTGCTGCCACGTCTCCGCCCGATTTCGACATCACGCAGTTCGTGGGCGAGCATCATGCCTTCCCGATCGTTCTCGCTCAGATTGCCGGCCGGAGGTCTATCCCAGCTATGTCTCCGGCCGGTGTGCTTTTGCTGTTGCCTGAAGTATTCCGGCGCTTTTTTGATGCGCGAACGTCGCAGGTCCACTCTTAAGAATTTCCGACGCAATGTCACCGCATCGGGCAGACTTGACGACCGACTCCGTGCTGTGCAGGGTGTGGCCCTAAGCTTTCCCGACTGGTCCTCTGGATTGCTGATAGCAATCTTGCCCTGCGAGCTCTGCGGCTCGCAGGGCTTTTTCGTGGCGCGGGCTTGCGATTCGACCGCTATTCTTTCGCGACTGAGAGGGAGGTGCGCCTCTGCTTGAGCGATCGTACGCGTTCTACCAAAGGCGGTGGGTTGCGCCGCGGCACTAGGCAGGCAGTGCGCGCCTCGGAAGGCTGACCAGACTTCCAACTAGGAAGCGAGGACCACATGATCAGAAAATTGCTTCTCACCAGCACAGCTACGGCAGCCCTGACAGGTGCAGCCGCCGCCGCCGACCTTCCCCGCCGCGAAGCTCCCCCGCCGGTGTTCACGCCAGTCCCGGTCTTCACTTGGACGGGCTTCTACGCCGGTTTCAACGCAGGCTACGCCTTCGACGCCAGCTCGCGCAGAAACGGCCCCTTCATCGTGAACCTGCCCGCCGGCAGCCCGCTGGTCGTCGGGCCGCTTGCCCCCTCGCAGGTCGTGTTCGGCGGCCGCAACTCCCTCGACGGCTTCTCGGGTGGTGGCCAGATCGGCTACAATTACCAGTTCACGCCAGGCTCGGGCGCAGTGGTCGGCATTGAGGCTGACGCGCAGTACGTCGACTTCGGCCGCAACCGCAACCGCTTCCTGCTGACCCCCGGCTTCGTACCGGCTCCCAACATCGCGTTTGTCAACCCGATCGGCTTGGCCAGCCTCGACTTCTTCGGCACGGTGCGCGGCCGCCTCGGCTATGCCTGGGATCGCACGCTGATCTACGGCACCGGCGGCTTCGCCTACGGCTCGGGCAGCGACGAGACCCGCTTCGGCGGCTTCCGCGGCAACGACGACTTCCGCACCGGCTGGACCGCCGGCGGCGGCGTCGAGTACGCGCTGTCGGCCGACAGCTGGCTGAACTTCTTCCGCGCTTCCGCCGTGACGTTCCGGGTGGAAGGTCTGTACGTGAACCTGGAGCGCAACAACCGCAACAACGGTGTGTTCGCGGTCAACACTGTGACCGGTGCGCCCGCCGTCCTGGCGCCCGGCATCATCGCGCGCAACAACCCGCTTGAGTTCGCGGTGGTGCGGGCTGGCGTGAACTACAAGTTCGGCAGCTACTGATCTCGACAACGACGCAGTTTGGCCGAGCGTCCCCAGCGTCCGATCACCTGGCCGCTTCGTCAAACGGCGCCTCGGGAGAGATCCCGAGGCGCTTTTTTGTGCCCCGGACACCCAAGCTTCGCACGAGGGCTCAACCCGGAGCGGTCTTCTCGGCCATGCTCCCTCGTAGAACGAGCGGGGTACCACGCGGACCGGTTCTTTCGACGTCCCATTTCGGCCAGTGTCTTCCTTGGGCAGGCCAGCGCGATTGATGTTCCAAATGGGTGTGGGAGTGCTGGCGCGTCTACCTTCCAGAAGGCTGAGCGACATATTTGGAACAATGCAAGTCTGCTCGCGGAACGCTCCGTTACGGCAAGCCCCATCGGAACGTCAGACATACGGTGCACTTCCGTGCCGGAATCGTGCCGCTGTCCCGTTCGGTCAAGCTGCCTTTCTCAGCCACGATATACTGCCGCGCGTCGCGGTCCGACTTGGCCCTCCAACACCTATTGAAATAGGGGCGTGCATGCTTGCCAAGATCTTCTGCTTCTGCATGGCAATATTTCACGCCTCTGCGTTAAGCATTCCGGCACAGGCGGCGCCCTACTTTGTGTGGTACCTGCCATCGCCGACACCGTTCTACCCGCTACTGGTGATAAATCCAGACAACAAGCCATATTACAGATGTATGCTTCAGCTGTTCCGGACCTACACCAAGCGGGACGGCTCGCAGGGTTTCGACGTGAGGAACTACTACTTCGCCGCTCCACCAAATGCGCCCGTGTCTCCGGGAGCCTGGAACTCGCAGGAGCGCGGCGGAAACACCATTACCTCGACGAACGTCTACTGCTCATCCTGAGCATCACTGCCGACTATGGAAGATTGCCATCCTGAAGGCGGGCGAGCTCGTCGAGGTCTGCCGAGATGTCGAGCGTCGCCGCAACGCCGCGGTGGACGCCGCCCGTGGCAAGAACCTGGATACCGGCCAGGTGAGCGCAGATCATGCGGGCGGCGACTGTAGTAGAACCCTGCCTCTTAACCGCCACGGCGTAGGGTAGATCGGCCCGGCTCAGCTTCAGGATGTCCGTTGCCGTGCCGAGCCAGGTCAGAACCTCATCGGGCAGGCCGACGCGGCTGCGGCCGTCGATGACCGCGACAGTGGCCGGCACCGCCCCGTTCTCGCGCGCCGCCGCCTCGACGTCCGGCGCGGTCGCGACGTTGTGCGGATAGGGCATGAGGTGCGTGATGATCATCGATTCGAGCGCCATGACGGGGCGCCGGCGTCGAAGGCCGCGCGCGCATCCGGGGCGAGCTCGATGAACGGGTGAGGCATGGCGGTAGCTCCGCGGAGACAGTCCGGATGAGGTAGCGGGGTTTGCTGCAGTCGTCGTGAGAACCTCACCACTCGTCGACCGTCTTCCTGTTCGACCACAAGGGAGTAGCGTTGCGCTAATGGAGGCGGATGGCGTAGCAGCGGCACTTCGCCGGCCGTACTGCAGCCGGAACGTCCGCTTCCTGAGCGCGTCGAGCTTTGGTTCTGAGATCGCGCTTTGCTCTGCCTGCATTCGTGCGGGCGCCTGTTTCAGGCGGCAGGCCAGGGCGAGGCCGCAAACGTCAGGTCGGGTGCGGTGACCTCGAGGCGGCTTCCCGCGTCTGCCCCGCAGCGCTGGGGCCGGACGCCGCCCAAGCATCGGCTACACACGGCCCCGGTTCGCCCGAAATCTGTCACTAACGGTCAAGCAGAGCCCGGAGCATTCTCTATCATCTTCGATTGCGGAATGTTTCCGCTCGTGCAGTCGACGACAGGAGGGAGCAATGCCGTTCACTGTAGCGTCAAATACACGTGTGTTCTGCGGTGCTAGTATATTGGCGGCCAGTGTACTGACCGGCTCCGTGGCGCTGGCCCAGCCGCTGGCGATCCGGGTCAATCCGCGCCTCGCCGACGAGGGCATCCTCATGTCCGGCAACCACCCCGCCACAATCCGGACCCTGTTCGATGCCGGCCCGCGCTACACCGAAGCCAATGGGCGCGGGCGCAGGGTGGGCGTCGGTAGTTCTGTGCCGGACTGGGTCCAGGTCGGCTCGTTCCAGAACGTCGCCGTCCCTGGCCTGAACCCCGTCGGATACTACGGCTACTTTATCTCCCCGGATGACAAGGCCGTCATCCTCGACCTCGGCTCCCGCAGGATCGTGCGCGTCATCCGTCCATGACGGCGGCATTACGGAGGACCGTTCGCATCTTCGCTGCGGGGCTCGCATCTCATCCGGCGGAGATGCCTTGAACAAATTTGACGGGTCGCTCACCGGCGCCGAATTCAGTCCGGTGAGTGACCGCGAACTGCCCATTTCGAGAGGAGAGCCTGATGCGTTCTCGCTTCACCTGTGCCACGCTTCTCCTGACCGCCGGCACACTGCTGGCCGGCATGGCCGGCCCGGCCGGCGCACAGAACCCAGACCAGTCTTTTGAATACCGGCAGCCGCGCTTCAAGAACGCATGTCCTCCGCCGCTCAAGTTCGCGGCCGGCGCATGCGTTCGCCGTTGTCCGGCCGGATATCAGAACATGGGCGGGTACTGCCGCCTGAGCGCAGGGGGATGGTAGCCAAGCGTGCTCTGCCGAGCGGCGCATAGGACTCCATTCGGGACATGCTTGGCAAACACGTGCGCTGCTCCGTCTGGCAAGCCGTCCATCACAGCCGGCCTGACAGGGGCGGAACAACTGACTGAAGAACGCCGGTCTCCTTGACCGGCCTCCGGTCGCGCACGCCTCGCGCGAGCCGCTCACGTTGAGGCCGTCCTCCGAGCCATCAGCGCCCGGGTACCGACGGCAAGCGCCGCGTCGAGAATGGCAAACGTCACCAGCAGGTTGGGGAACACACCGGAAGCGGCCAGAGGCAAGAGAACCGCTGGAACGAACGTCAGCCGGTTGACCACTGTCGCGGCAACGATCTGCCGTGCGCCCGAGCGTCCTCCGAACAGGTAGAGCCATCCGATGACGGCAACCGCCATCCCCAAGGCGCGGATGAGACCCTGCTCATCCCCCACGAAGGCCCGCTCCCTGAAAAGCGCCTGCGTCGCGCCTGGGCAGGCAATGAGCAGCGCTCCAGCCGCGAGGTACAGCACGCCATTCATCGCCGTGTACTTGGACACCGGGGATAAGTTGTGGGGGCTCGCGAGAAGCTCCTCGATGAGTGACATGCTGCGCTCCATCAGGCAGTGTACCCGGTGAACCAGGGGGCTGCTGCGTCGGGTGACATACAGCATGGGCTCGCAGCACGGGCTCGAAGGATGCGGTCGAAACTCAGCGCTCACTCCTCCGCGGCCGGTTAGCGGCTCAGCGCTGGCCCAGTCCGGTAAGGGGTGTCGTACACATCCGCATCGCTCCCGATCGTGCCCGTCGTTGCCGGATCGGTGAGGGGCACCACAGCAGCACCCCAGCCATATCTGTTGGGACCCAGTGGATTACCGGAACTGGTAGCCGGGCCGCCGCTGTGACCGCTGCTTGGTCGCGGCGCTCTCACGACCTCCCACGGGCTAGCGGACTGAGCAAAGCCGTCTTCACAGGCGCTCGCGAGAAGAGCGGCAGCGAGGAGCGTGGCGTACAATCTCGTGGAGCTCATGTCGGGTCTCCTCAAGCAGCAGAAGGATGTCATCCCGCACCCATCCGGGTCTCCTCGACGAACCGCTCTCTTGCGTGGTCGAGGTCAGCTCGGTCTTCGCTTCTCTGCGGCGGGTGGATGTACTCGCACCACCGATGCCCCACGACCCACAGCGGGTCGGCGCAGCTGGCTCGATACACATCATCAGCGCAGGCCGACCCGGTGAGAGCGAGGACCGTCGGAGAGCGGGTCATGCCCAGTCCTCAGCGACGCTGTGGACGACAGCACCTCAGCCGCCACGCATCAGCATAACGAAGGTGCGCAAGGCTGCTTGATCGTTTCGGTCAGGAAGCGACTTGATCAGACGATCACGCTGTGTCCCCATACTTGCAAGGCACACAATTCCAGGTCAACAAATCTACATGCAGCCTCTCCGGAGGCGCTGCGTATTCTTTTGTCAAGCTTGGTGATAGATTTCGTTGCTTCTCCAGGGCGGGCTCGTTTGTCTCACAAGAAGTCCTTTGGCTGCAGTCTACGCCTCAAACCAGGCATCGATGAACGTTCAGCCCAACTCGAAAGGAAAGATCACTTTCCAGTCCCTCTTCATGTCCATGATCGCCCAGTTGTTGGCCACTGCAGCGTCCAAAGCCTTGTCGAGACGTCCGAAGATGGTGTTCCGGTCGTAAGCGTATTCCCGCTCGGCGTCCGTGTGATGGACGATCAGGCCCAGGCGCGCGCCGGCGCTCATCGTCGTCCACTGCAGCATCTCAAGATCGCCGTCGGAGTTGCCGAACGCCGCGATCGGCCTGCGGCCGATGTACTCGTTGATGCCGACGGGCTTGCCAGCCTTGTCATCGATGAAGTTCATCTGCGCCAGGCGTAACAGCTCAGGACGTCCATCGCGCATCTCGAACCTCGTCTTGATCGAAGACCCGACAACCTGCTCGGGCGGGACCCCGTAGACGCGGTTGGTCCAGGGGCGCATGAACTCGACGCCGCCGCCGGAGACGATGAACGTCTTGAAGCCGTTTGCGCGCAGGTAGCCGAGCAGCTCGATCATCGGCTGGTAGACCAATTCGATGTAGGGCCGCTTGAAGCGCGGGTGCCGGGCGGTTGCCAACCACTGCGAGACGATCGCGGCAAATTCCGCGCTCGTCATGCCGGCATGGGTCACCATGACCAGCTCCATCATGCCCCGCTCGCCGGACGCGGCCAGGGCTGTCATGTCACCGTCGAGCACAGCCTGAAACGGCTGCTTGTTCTTCCACTCGGGGTGCATGGGCGCCAGCGCCTTCACGCGGTCGAGCACGAAAGCGAGCTGGACGTACATCGGGTGTTCCGTCCACAGGGTGCCGTCGTTGTCGAACACCGCGATCCGCTCGGCCGGCTCGACGTAGTCGGATCCGCCTTCCCGGGTGACGCGACCGAGGAAGTCTGTGATCGCCTGCTTCGACGCAGATTCGTTCCACGAGGCCAAGGGAGCCGCAACGGGAGACGTCGGCGCCTCGGCCGACGCTGACAGGCATCCAGCAAGGGCCGGAAGCCCGGCCAAGGCCGCGAGCGCGGTCCGACGGTTGAGATGGCCTGAGGCAATGGGCGTCTTCATGTTTCCCACTCCCGGAACTGCACTATGCTGGGGCTAATTGCTGGAGGGCGGCAGCCTGAGCTTCTCCATGGCCTGTTCGATCGAGAAGCTGCCGGGGCGCTGACGTGGAGGGAACTGCTGGAAGCTTCCCAAATGCTGAGCGACCAGCGCCTGAGCCGGGACAAGCACGAAGGCGTGCTCGATGAACCAGCGCACAAAGTCGCCCGACTCGTGCTGGGCCCGTTCAAAGGGATCGGAGCGCAGGTTGAACAGCATCGGCAGGCGCAGCTGCACCATAGGCTGGGCCCAAACATCGAGGCCTTCCGCCTTCTGTTCCAGAAATACCGCCTTCCACTGGTCGTAGCGAAGGCCGGCCAGGTTGCCGTCGTCCGTCCAGTAGAAGAACTCGCGACGCTTGTCCGGACCGCTGCGGGCGAGAAGCTCGCGCTGGTCATAGCCGTCGAGGTGAACCTTGAAGGTCTTGCCGGCCGCCTCGTAGCCCTGCAGGAGCTTGTTCTTGATATCGGGCTCGCCAGCCGCGGAGACCAGCGTCGTCGTCCAGTCCTCGGCCGAGAAGAGTTCGTTGATCTCGGTACGTGCCGGCACCAGGCCGAGCCAGCGCACCATGGCGGGCACGCGATAGCCGCCTTCCCAGTTCGTATTCTTCTCGCCGCGGAACGGCGTCGTGCCGCCATCCGGCCACGTGAACGTCTCGGCACCGTTGTCGGTGGTGTAGATCACGATGGTGTTGTCGGCGATGCCAAGGTCATCGAGCTTCTTGAGAAGCTGGCCGACCTGTCCGTCATGCTCGACCATGCCATCCGGATAGATGCCGAGCCCAGTCTTGCCCTCCGCCTCGGCCTTGAGCCGGGTCCAGATGTGCATGCGGCTGGAGTTGAACCAGGCGAAGAAGGGCTTCTTGTCCCGGTTCGCCTGGTCGATGAAGTCGTTCGTGGCCGCCAGGAATTCCGCGTCGATGGTCTCCATGCGTTTCTTGGTGAGCGGCCCGGTGTCCTCACAGGTCTGCTTGCCCCAGGGACCGAAGCGTGGCTCGCCGCCGGGCGTGTCGGTCGTCGTCGCCGTGCACTTCAGGACGCCGCGCGGGCCGAACTGCGCTCGGAAGGCGGGGTTCTTCGGGTAGTCCGGGTGCTCCGGCTCGTCCTCGGCATTCAGGTGATAGAGGTTGCCGAAGAACACGTCGAAACCATGCACCGTCGGCAGGAACTCATTGCGGTCGCCGAGATGGTTCTTGCCGAACTGACCGGTCGAGTAGCCCTGTGGCTTGAGCAGTTCGGCGATGGTCGGGTCCTTCTCCGACAGGCCTTCCTTTGCCCCTGGCAGACCCACCTTGAGAAGGCCGGTTCGCAGCGGACTCTGACCGGTGATGAAGGCTGAGCGGCCAGCCGTGCAGGATTGCTGGCCGTAGTAGTCCGTGAAGAGCGCGCCCTCGTTGGCAATCCGATCGATGTTGGGGGTGCGGTAGCCCATCATGCCACGATTGTAGGCGCTGATGTTCCAGTAGCCGATGTCGTCGCCCATGATGACGAGGATGTTGGGCTTCGGTTTCGGCTGGGCCGACGCGGGCGTAGCCATCAGGGGAGCGAGCGACATCAGGAGGCCGAGCCCGGTCGTGCGGAGCCTGTTCATCGTCGACCTCCTCAATGCAGGGTGTGTGGTGTCGAGGCTCCGTTCTCGTCGCTCACGAGAATGCGAAGCGTCGCCCATCGGGCAGGGTCCACGGCCCGCGCTCGATCGGCCAGCCGTCCGCCGCGCCAGACTTCAGCGCATCGGGCCGGCAGAAGAGGTGGATCTTCGGGTCGATCGTCTTGGACCTGGCAGCCTCGTCGGCCCCAGCCACCTGCGCGGCGAACGACGATCGCGTGGTTGATTGCGTTCGAGAAGTTCGCGTCGACGCCGCACGCCGGAAAGACTTTCGCGGCCAGCACCGTCCGCGACAGGTTCTCGGGGCTCGTGAAGGTGAATAGGTCGGTCGGGCCGATCGAGGAGTGACCGATCTGCCTCGGCCCGTCGATATGATCGGACATCCCTCGGCTCCGTCGCTGGTCGCCTCAGTGGAAGCGTGACCCATCGAGGGGGGCACGCCCGGCATGCGATCTCGGCTAATCCTGGGCCGCGCGTTTCTCCGGCGGACGTCCGAACGGCGTGACCCGCGCGGGCACCTCGGGAATGGACTTCAAGTACTCGACGAGGGCCCAGCGTTGCTCCTCGGTCAGCAAGGGACCGATAATGCCGTTGCCACGTGGACCATCCTGGAAGGAGTGACCGGCGTTCGAGTTCCCTGGCAGGGTCGTGTCGAGCAGGAAAGCACCCGACGTCGCCTCGATGTCGAGCCCGACTCTGACCGGATCAAAGTCGCCGCCGAGGAAGAACTTCTTCGTGCGCTCAGCGGCCGGGACCAGCATCTCGTAGAGGTTGGGCACCGACCCGTTGTGCAGGAACGGCGCGGTCGCCCAGACGCCGTCCCGCGGGGCCGCCTTGTAGACGCTGTCCGGTGGCAGCGGCGTCGGCAGTTCGCGATAGCCGTGAAGATTCGCCGCGTCAGCCTCGTTCAGCTTGAGCTTCCGCTCTGCCATCGCGAGAGCCCCGTCGGTCAGCATGAAGCTGAACACGAGCGACGGCAGCAGCGGTTTGCCACGGAACTCCGGCGGCATGAACTTGCTGAGTTCACCCGTGATCGCGAGGGGCCTGAGAGCCTCAGATTGTGTCCTGTCGGTTCCCACGTAGGACTGGGGCGTCAATCCGACGACGACGAACTGTTTCCCGTACCTGTTCGGTTCGGTCATCCGGTACGGCCACATGTTGTGACAGTTTGCGCAATTCTCCACGAAGAGCGCCTTGCCTGCCTTCGCCTTGGCACGGTCGATCTTGCCGAGCACGTCCTCTGGCCAGCTCGGGGGAGCCAGACGCTCCAACAGGCTCTCGACCCGCTGGAGCTCAAGCAAGGCCGCGTTAGACTGGAACAGCCCTTCGGCGGGGTTTTTGGAGCTCAGATCGACGGGCAGAAAAACGCCCATCGTCTCCCCGAAATTGCGGAAGATCGGATCCTGCACCAGGGCGGCCCACTGCGTCCACAATCCCTGCGGCGCATTCCAGAGGAAGGGCGGCTTGACCGGCGCGGTCCCTGCGGACCAGTTCTCGGGAATATCCGCCAACGTAGCGTTGGTGCGGTCGACGATCATCGTGAAGGCGTCCATGCGGCCGGGGCCCCACGGGTGCGGTGTGACCGAGGTGCGGGCGGCATACGCGTGCACCCGATGGGCCTCGCTCTCGGCGCGCTTGCGCAGGTTGTCCTTCGCCTCCGGGGTCGTTGCCCCGAGGCGCGCCGCCAAGCGGTCGAACTTGGCCGCGTCGGTCAGGGTCACGCGAAGCGTGTCGTCGAGGCCTCGAACCAAACCCTGGAAATCCACCGTGTTCGAAATGCCACCTTCGATCCGGATGACCTGACCCTTGTACCGCAGGCGCCCTTGGTGGCACGCCGCGCAGGTGACGCCGGCGTAGTCGCCCGGCGGCCAACCTTTGATGGGCGTGGCAACATTCGTCTTGCTGATCCCGATGGGCAATCCATCCGGATTATTCGGGCCCGCGGCCGCCGAGACAAGGCCGTAGCGCGGGCCATCCAGGCCGGACCGGAAGAGATCTTGGCTGTCGGCGGCTTCCAGATTCAGGAACAGGTCGTAGGAGAGGACCGCCGAGCCTTGCGAAAAGTGGTCGTACCAATCCCGGTCCTCCTGGGACCAGGCTTGATCGAGGAGGATGACAGCCTGGTCCGGTGGCTTTTGTTGCGCGCTCGTCGGCACCACCGCGGACAGCGCGAGGATCGCCCCAACACTGAACATTCGTGCCGACATTCTCATCGGAGTGCTCCTGGACTACAGCGGTCGCAGCGAGTTTGAGATGCTGACGGCCGTCCGGATGCGAGATGACGTGCCTCACGGCAGCCGGCTGATCGTGACGCGCATTGGCTGCGAGCCCGTTTCCGGCCTTGCCCGCTATACTTGCCGACCTTGAATTGCTCAGGTGTGGTCGCCGATTCCGGCGACCACTGAGATTCAGCTCCGGCCTCTATTCGCCAGCATGGCTGGAGGTCTTGGCTTTCTTGATCTGATCCAAGACCTGGCTGAGGTTGTAGCTGGCCGGATCCTGCATGGGCGGGTACGCCTGATAGGTTTCGAGTTCCCTCAGCCAGAGGGCCTGACCGATGGGCAGGATGTTCCAGTCGTAGAGGTAAGCCGTGCTGGGTGCGGCGAGTACGCCACCCATCGCTGCAAGCGACTTGTTGTCGACCACGGTGATCTCGAAGGGGTCGCGCTTGATGTTGGCGATCTGGGTCCAGTGGAAGGTCTGGGGGCCGAGCAGACCACCCGTCGCGTCCGCGCCCGCCATGGCAAAGTAGAGCTTCCAGTTCTTGTACCGCACCGCCGACGGGACGGGTCCTGTATAGTAGAAGAACGTGTCCCGGGCCGACTTGGCCTTGCCTTCGAGGAAGTCGCGCTGATCGACCCCGTCGAGGGTCGTCTTGGCGATGCCTGGATAGCTGCCGCTCTCGATCCGCTTCTTCAGCCCGTCTCCCTTCTCGCCGCCCGCGATGTTGACCAGCGTCGGCACCCAGTCGAGCGCCGCCATCATCTCCGTCTTGACCGTTCCCGGAGCGATGTGACCCGGCCAGCGGACGACGAGCGGCGCCCGCATGCCGCCCTCCCAGGTGGTCAGCTTGCCGCCCTTGAACGGGGTCGTGCCGCCATCGGGAAAGGTGATGACCTCCGCCCCGTTGTCGGTTGTGAAGACGACGATCGTGTTGTCCAGCTGGCCCATCTCCTCGAGCTTCTTGAGAACGACGCCGATGTTGTCGTCGAGCTGCTTCATGCCGACCTCGTTGATGCCCCAGTCCTTTCCGCCCTTCTCCCCCAGCATCGCCTCGTACTTCGGCGACAGCATCGTCGTGACGTGCATCCGGGCCGGGTTGTACCAGACGAAGAACGGCTTGTTCGTCTTCTTCGGATCGTTTCGGTCGAGGTAGTCGACGACCTTGGCCGAAATTTCCTCGTCGACCGTCCGCGAGCGGTCGAGCGTCAGCGGCCCCTCGTCCTTGCAGGTCTGGTTCGCGGCCGTCCCGTCGGACGAGGTGCAGGCGATCATCGGGCGCGGCGGCATCAGGCAGAGGGTCGTCTTCTGATCGACGGCGCCGGGCGTGTCGGGCAGACCGGGGACCGGCGTGTTCCTACAGGGCGGCGCGATGGTCTGCTCGGACGCGCTCTTGTTGATGTCGGGGAAGCTCACGCCCTGCATGGCGTCGAGGTGGTAGAGATAGCCCCAGAACTCCTGGAAGCCGTGAGCGGTGGGCAGCGCGTCCGTGTGGTCGCCTAGATGGTTTTTTCCGAACTCGCCGGTGTTGTAATCAAGGTCGCGCAGGAACTTGGCGAGCGCCGGCGTGCCCGGCCGCAGGTATGACGGGCTTCCCGGAAGCTGGGGCGGGATCATCCCCGTGCGCAGGGGGTGCATCCCGGTGAAGAACGCGTTCCGGCCGGCCGTGCAGCTTTGCTCGGCGTAGTAATCCGTGAACATCGCCCCTTCGCGGCCGATGCGGTCGATGTTCGGCGTGTCACCGACCATCAGGCCGCGGTGATAGATGCTGGGCTGCATCCAGCCGATGTCGTCTCCCATGATGAACAGGATGTTGGGCTTCGATGACGGCTGCTGAGGCGCCTGCGACAATGCGGGCGTCAGGGCGGTTGCGGCCAGCAGGACGCCGCCAGCGAGCGCCGTGCAGGTCCGCCGGAACGCCGGGCGAACGGCCCTGTGCGGCTCCTCCGAGCGGATGCGCACCTCGCACGGAAGCACAGTTTCCGCTTCCCGCAGGGATACCGGTGCATCCTCGGAGAGTGAGGACATCGAAGCCTCGCGTGGGGCGCCGTGGCTCATGATCAGTTCCTCTCCCTGATGATGGTCCGAAAGCCGACATGGCTCATGGACGTGTCGATGGGCTGGGGGTGGCGGGCCGCCGGCCGGTAGCGCCGGCAGTAGTTCGGCGCACAGAGATGCGAGCCGCCCTTCACGACCTTGCGCGGGATCAGGCTCTGCGGATCACGGGGATCGAGGCTGTCCGCCTCGCGCCCGCCGCGCGGGTTCTGGGGGATGCAGCAGACCTTCGCGGCATCAGCCTGATGCCGCTGTGCGTACCAGTCGGCCGTCCACTCCCAGACGTTGCCGATCATGTCGAGGAGGCCGTAGCCGTTCGGTGGGAAGGCGCCGACCGGAGTCGTCCGCCGGAATGAGCCGTCAGCGGTGTTCAGGTAGGGAAAGTCTCCTTGCCAAGTGTTGGCCATCGGGCGACCGCCCGGCGCAAACTCGTCACCCCAGGCGAACTCCGCCCCGTCCAAGCCGCCGCGGGCGGCGAATTCCCACTCGGCCTCGGTCGGCAGCGCCTTCCCGGCCCAATCGGCGTAGGCCGCGACGTCCTTGAACGCGACATGCACGACGGGATGATCGTCGAGCCCCTTGATCGAGCTGCCCGGTCCATAGGGATGGCGCCAGTCCGCTCCTGCGAGGAACCTCCACCACCGGCTGCAGTGCGACAGATCGACAGGCCCTTGCGGGGGCACGAAGACGAGCGACCCGGCAAAGAGCAGGTGCGGCAGCGCGCCTGGATAGTCCTTCGGATCGGGCGGGATCTCGGCGACGGTGCGGTAGCCGGTGGCGTGAACGAACCGTCTGAACTGCCGGTTCGTGACCGGGCTCTCATCCATCCAGAAGCCGTCCACCGTGACCCGATGGACCGGGGCTTCCTCGGGATAGTGTCGGTCCGAGCCCATCCGGAAGGTCCCGCCCGGGATCCAGCGCATGCTGGGGGGAGCGGCGGGCTCCGGCGCGCGAACGGCAACATCGACGAGCCCAGACGTCATGGCTTGGCCCCTTCGCTTGGCCCCTTCGGCACGTCCCTCAATATCGTCGGCCGCCGTTCAGCGGCGCCGCATGATCACCGTTGGGAGGGGGGCCAAGCAGGCTGGCCGCGCGACGACGATCGGGACGTACCTCGGCTGGTCTCTCCACGAGGCGGCGGCCCGCGCGCTGACAGGAGCCGCGCAGGTCACCGACGCTCATCACGATAACCGATTGGCGGAACCGCGCTTGACAGTTTGGGACATCAATTTGCTTTTTGGCGTCGTGGCCATGATCTTCTTTGCCGATGCGTTGATGATTTGAGACAACCCACCAGCTTTGCTGAAGCGGGCCTTAGGAGATCTAGACGCTCGCCTCATCTCCGATGCCCCGCGCGCCAGGCGCTCGGGCTCTCCCCGGACCAGCGCCGGAAGGCCCGCGTGAAGGCGCTGGCCTCGGAGAAGCCGAGCGCCGCCGCGATCTGCGCGAGGGGGATGTCGGTGTGGTCGATCAACTGCCGGGCGACCTCGAAGCGCCCCTCGTCCGCCACCACGCTGAACGCCGTCCCCTCCGCTCTCAGGCGCCGGGCCAAGGTTCTGCGATGCATGGAGAGGAGCCCTGCGATCCTCTCAGCGGAGCAGTCGCCATGCATCAGCTCGGTCCGGAGCAGGTGACGGAGCCGCGCGGTGAAGTCAGGAGAGGACCTGCGCGATTGCTCCGCCAGTCTCTCCCGCAGGGTCTGCAGGAGCGCGGGATCGGCGCCTGGGATCGGTTGGTCGAGCTGAGACGCCGGGAAGACCAGAGCCGCCGTCTCGCGGTTGAACCGGACAGGCGCCTTGAAGACGGCGCGATAGGTTAGCTCATCCGTTGGTACTGCCCGTGGAAGGAGCACCTCCTCCGGGGACCAGTCCGCGCCGCACAGGCCCCGCAGCACGTTGGTGCCCGCCGCCGCGGCGGCATCGGCGATCTGGTCGGCGCATTCCGTGCCGGGCTCGTAGACGACGCAGTTCCAGACGGCCGTCCCGTCTTTGGCGGTCAGCGCCGTCGTGGCGCCGACGCAATGCATCTCGACATGCCGGATGAGGCTGCGCAGGGCATCGCCGACCGTCTCCGACTGCAGCATGAGGGATCCGATGAGCCCGAGAGAGGACAGCCGCACCCTCCGGCCGAGGAGCAGCCCGAAATGCGGGCAGCCAGTGCAGGCGCCGGAGCGGGCAATGAGTTCGCAGAACGCCGCCAGCGGGATGATCGCGTTCGGGTCGGTCAACATGACAGGATCCAGACCTGCGGCCCGGATGACGGGGTCGGGATCGGCGCCGAGGTGCCTCAACAGGGAGGCGGCTTCCTGCGCAAGAGCCGCTTGGATCGAACCCGAGGCGTCATGCAGCGGGTCAGTGGCGCCGATGCCGATCCGCCACGCCGGAGGATGGAGCCCATCGGGGACGATCGCGGCGTGCGTCGCGAAGCAGGGATGGGGCGCCATGGGTGCACTCCGAACGATCAGGTTCGTGTCCCATTCGTGTGGTGGCCGGCGGGATCGGTCGGACGGATTCTCTGCCGCCCTGACGCACCTCCGCCGTGTCACATCTGCAGGCACGTCAGCAGGGCGACGTAGCTCGGCGACCCGCCGAGGCTCGCCTCTTGGACGCACTCGTCCCGGCGTCGCGCGTCGAACCCGGCCCATTGCTGTCCCAGCTGCGCGCGGGCTTGCGCTTCGTCCCTGAGGCAGTTGCGGTCCGTGTTTCCGGCGGCGCCCTGGAGGGTCGGGGCGGCGCGGCAGGTTGCCTCGATGTCGTAGCGCGGGAGCTCGCGGCCCCAGGCAGCCGAGGTGGCCAGAACCACGAGAGCGATGCCAGCGAAGCAAAACATCGGATGGCTCCTGACACGGCCTGACCCACCACGTTGGCGGAGCCTGCGATGGGCTCGGCGCACCGGGAGCAGCACAGCGCCCGCGATGGATTCCGTGATCCCGCCTGCAAGGTCCAGGCGAGCTCAGCAGCGTCACCGTATGGCCGCCGAGAGATCCTGCTTGACCCTATGGGACAGACGCCTTTGGACAGACGCCTCCGTTTTGATCGCACCAACCGGTCCTGCTTGGATGCAAGCCGCTGCCTCCGGCTCTCCCGATGTCAGATGCAGGCGGCTGCCCTGGGCGTGCCGACGAGCGGATCGAGACACAATTTTGCAACAACGCCGCGAGCGGTGCGCCGCCGTACGAGGTTAATCCTTGTAAGCTTTTCGCGGCTCTGAAACCTTGGCCGTAAGGTCTGAGTTCGCGGAGGGCGTGATCATGCCGAAATCTTGGCGGTCGGTTTGCTTCGCGTTTCTGTGCGCCGCAGCGCTGCAGGCCACGCCGGACGCGCAGGCGGCCGAATATGCGCAAGGCATCTACGTGCTGGGCAACCGCGGTCCCCTCGCGGGCGTGACGCCGCCGCCGGGCTTCTACTTCGAGAGCGAGACCTACTACTACTCGGGCGATCTCGGCGGCGGCCGTGTCTTCCAGGGCGGTGGCGTCGTCGCCGCGCGCGTCAAGAATGACACGAGCGCGAACTTCGCCACGCCGATCTGGGTCACCCCCGTCGAGATCCTCGGCGGCAACCTCGGCTTCTCCCTGACCATCCCGTTCGGCACGCCCAACATCAGCGCCGGGGCAGTGCTCGCCTCACCGCGCATCGACCGCGTCATCGCCGGGCGCGAGCATGACGCCGTCTTCAACGTCGGCGACATATATCTTGCCTCGTTCGTCGGCTGGCATTCCGGCAACTGGCACTGGAGCGGCACGCTGCTAGGCGTCGTGCCATCCGGCTCCTTCCAGAACGGCCAGCTGTCCAACATCGCGCTCAACCGCCCGGCGCTCGATCTCAGCGGCGCGCTCACCTACCTCGATCCAGTCCTCGGCTACGAGCTCTCGGTGGTGCCGGGCATCACCTTCAACTGGATCAACCCGGCGACCCAGTACCTGACCGGCACTGAGTTCCATCTGGAATGGTCGGCCTCGAAGTATCTGAGCAAGGAGCTGTCGATCGGTCTCGTTGGCTACTACTACGATCAGCTGACCGGCGACAGCGGCGCTGGCAACCGGATCGGGCCGTTCAAGGGACGGGTCACCTCGCTCGGCGGCCAGATCGGCTACACCTTCAAGGTCGGCGAGATCCCGGTCTCGACGAACGTTCGGTTCTTCCGCGAGTTCGACGTCAGGAACCGCTTCACCGGCACGGCGACTTACCTTTCGATCTCGGCCCCGCTCTGGGTTGCCCCGCCGAAGCCAGTGGCCGAGGCCAAGCCGCTCGTCACGAAGTACTGAGGGGCGCCGAAAAGGCCGTGGACCCCAACAACCTGCAGTGATGACAGGCAAAATCCACGTGAACCGACGAACGTGGGCGGGGTCTGCGCTCATGCGATCCAGACGAGAGCGAGGAGTGTGCATGCCCAACGCATCTTGAGCTTGGCATCCACTCAGGTGAGCCACGATGACGCTTCAGTTCCCCTACTCGCCGAGCAGTGGGCGTTGGCCGGCTGTGGTCGGCCAGACCCCCAAGTAACGCGTCCGGCTTGGGCTTCCTTCCCAGCTTGCGAGACACGGCCGACCTCGTTCCGCTCAAGCGGGACGTTCGCGCGCTCGCTCTCAGCCGGGCGCATGCGATGCCTGGAGTACGCCCCGACATAGGAGGATTTCGCCCGCGCGAGCCTTTGCGCTTCAGGGCGATAGCCAGGTTGGCCCATGCCTCCTCGCGCCGCTGGTCGAGGCGAAAGCGGTCGAGCCGTGCATTCACACGTCTGAGACCGCGAGCAAAAACTTGCTTTTTTAGCTGCTAGCCCGCGCTCGCTGGGCTGGGCCCCCGCGAGACCGTGTGTGGATGCTTTACCGCGGAGCGCCCGTCGCCGGGCCGCAATGATGTCCCAGATGCTGCCGCACTGATCGCGAAGCAATCTGGCTAAGGAAAATATGCCCCCTGCATCGAGGCCGTTCAGATCCGGATAGTGACTGAGCCTTACCTGGCGGAGTTTGTCCTCCAAAAGGAGGCATCGCTCGGACGCAATCTCGACACTGATGGTGAGCTATTTCAGTTATCAGCACCACTGTCTCAGCGCGGATCCACCAAGTGCGGAGGAGTCCAACCTACGGAACTATTCCGGTTCCGTAACGCTCAGTCCGCGAATCACCGCTTTGGACAGGGCGTCTGAGCCGGTTGAATGGCTGAGATGGGCGCAAAGCGGAAGGTCTGCTTCCGACACGCTGCAATTCGCTTGTGGCGCATCGCTCCGACCCCAGAGAGCTTTCCGTACTGGGCTATTGGCGGACCACCCTCAACCGCGACGACCGCGTGGTGCTGATGGAGTGCTGAGGAAGTGCCGAAGCGCATAGATCGCTGCGCTCAGGCTCCATGGGCGTCCGTCACCCATTGCGGCGCGGAGCAGTTCGAGCCGGATATTGACGCCGAGCATCAAGCGACCTTGTCTGAGATCCTCCGCATGGCATTCGACTAGCGTGTCAGGATCCAAGCCGACAGCGGCGCCAATTTCATCGTCGCGTGCACCATAAGCGGCCAGCGCGAGAACGCACCGCCTCTGCCGACCGAATTCGCTATCGGGCAGAGTTTCGATCTGATCACGCACTATGAAGGCCGGCTTAGGCGCCACGAGCGGTCGTCGTTTCCGTCCGGCTCCAGGTCGACGACCGCCGTGCGAGTTAGCCATTGAGCTACCATCTTGATTTCGAGATTTTCTGGCTCAGGAAAAATTCTGTGCGGCTGACACCTAGTGCGGTTCGGCCCCTGAATTCCTCAGACTTTTCCTACCCCCGGGGTGCCCGGGCGACTCTGAGGTCACCGATCTGGTCACTCCCGCGTGATGGCGTCGGCACAGGGCTTCTCGAGGCTGGTGACCCACCGGCGTGCAGAACACCGATGGTATGTTGCGGCCTTCGCCTTGGCACCGCGCGCACCACGGGTGTGCTTCGCGGAAAATCGCATCAGAGAGGCGCTGCTTCTCCTGCCGGCGGCGCATCGACGTGGTCTGCCGAGACATGTTTCTGCTCGATTAGAAGTTGCGAAATTGGGACTATGCTGAATGGCGAAGCGCGGAACGGCGGAGCCCTTAGGGGCAGTGGACACCACGCTGGCCAGATCAGCCGGCCTGATCAGCGCGATGAACGGATTTATTGAACGACCGTGGCGGCCTCATTCTGAGGATGAACTGGATGGGTCCGCCCGAACGACTCGATCGCAGAAATTCACGATTGGAGTCGGCACTGAGCCAAAGGCGTCGTGCACTCGATGCCGATCTGGAGAACTAACGGGCGGTCCTCTGTGCCCTCAAGCGCCTGATCGAACCCCACGATGGCTCATTAGACGTGCCCACCCTGCCTGAATGTCCGGTGCGGGCTGGTGGCACGCTTCCGGCGGCGTTCCACGATCAGGGCAGGTTTGAACACCGGCTCAGGTGCTTGGGAGATGAAGTCGGCAGTCAAAGGCACAGCCGCGACTTGCTCGATCTCCGAAGAGGCTGGAGGCATCACCGTGCCGACCTGCCGGAACACCGCGAATTCGCTGCCAGTCCGCACTGCGAGAACCTCTGCCTGCGCCTCTGCCTCCTCAAGGCTGCCATGCTCGTAAGGACATCTCCCGATCAGCGTCAGACGCCGGCCCTTCTTGGCGCGGCGAAGGATGAAGTAGCCGCCGCCGATCGCCTGCGGCGGTTTGCTGGATCGAGAGGCTGAAGGCAGGATGGGATTGAGATCGGACATCTGAACGGCTCCAAACCGGGGAAGGGGGTTGCACAGTGCGCCACATGAGGCAGGCGACGTGACGATGTTCGACAGACACTATGCCGTGACCAGCAAGGCCGGCGTCTGGGCTACTCTGCCCCTCGAACGACGTGACTGTCTCAACCCGAGCAGGGACAGTTCTGGCTGAGGAGGCGGCATGCACCACCTCCTCGGCCAGTTCGCTTAGACGCATGCAGGATCGCGATATCCGGGGCTGTTCGCCTCCAAGAATCTGATCACCTGCATGGCTGTCGTGCTGCTGGTCGGCGCGAAGCCCAAGGAGAACGCGAGGCGCATATCCTCTTCGTTTAGGAATGCCCACCAAAGATGATGATAACGCGCATCGAGTAGTTCCCGCATATCTTGAGCTTCGGATTGACCAGGACCTTGCTCCGCGAGGATGGCCTTGGATGCTAGATGCAGTGCGAGCACAATGAGGTAGCGAACTCGGAGCTCAGTAAAATTAACAGGGGGCACGGAAGGGTCGCGAGTCGGTCCCGTGGGAGATTCTTCGTCGCGCCCAATTCGAATCTTTTCCAGAAGGAGAAGCACGTTGCGCACGGCTTCGCCTGCCGGATCGGGGCGGACGGTTTCAATTTGAATAGAAGGCATAGCTCTCTCCTCTCCTCGACAGCGCGAGGGCACACAGCCGCCATGGGCGGTGTTCTTGAAAGGTAGATGGATCGGTGACCGTGGCCGATGCGCTGCCTGCGCGCATACCCGGCCAAGATATTTAGAGTCCCCACAAATTAAGGGTGGAGACCTGGCTCATTTCCACCTCTGATATAGGGGTGGGGGAGGGGGATTTAGCTTCAGATTAGGGGTGGAAGCGCTTCGGATTCAGAGGTGGTCGAAAGCTCTGCTCGCCTATTGCGCGCGCCCAAATCTCCTCCTCAGCATTCCTGTGTCTGCGGCCTCACTGACCTGTCTGCGATCCGACTCGACCGATCGGCGCGCGGCGGAAGCAGTCTTCCTGGCTTGCGCGAGTGACTCGAACCGCCGCCAACTCTCGAGCGGTGGCTGCCCATCATGGGTAGGCAGCCAGCAGAGTCGATACCGCGCGGCGCGTCCCCTGAAGCCGCCCCAGGCTTTGTGGCCAGGATCCGTGCGCTGGATCAGGCCTACAGCAATCGCTTCCTTCAGCGCAGGCAGAACCGAGGCCGATCCGATCCCATAAGCCTCGAAATCCGACCACGGAACCGGTAAATCACCGTTCTGGGATCCGCCATGCGCCATATGCTCGAGAGCGATCCGGCAGACAGCTTTCTGCCCAGCCCCCGACAAAGCTCGCCAAGCGTAGCTCTCAAGGATCGATTGCGTGAGCCAGATCCACGCCTCGTTAGGAGGTGGAGAGTTCAACTTGCGAAACTTGGGGTCTGCGAGTTTGCCCGTTGAGCGCCCGGTCGCATCGGCTCTTCGCCGCGTGAGGTGGTCTGTCACGCCGCGCCCCCAGGGGCCAAAAGAAGGGACCAGCACGCAGCGCGGATGTTACCCTCAATCGCGGTGAGCTCAGCCGAAATGGATTCCGGCGCCACGCCGCGGCGCTGAAGGGTCTCGCGCTGAACTTGCAATTGTCGCTGCAGATGCGCTTCGGCTTTCGCTGTGGTCACCGCGGCCGCCATGTGCCCAGCGTGTCGGTGGATGAACCGCCGATGGCGAGACCGAGGGAACGGGAGGACGGTCGCACTCACGGTGCACCTGCCTTGCAGGAGCCGATCTGATTTGTATTGCAGAATGCTTCGAGAAAAAGCTTTCTGCTCTGTGGTTCCGCAACGCAGCTCATCATTACATTCCAGGCATCAACGGACTGGATGGTGTAGCTCATGTCAGCAGATGCGGGCATGAAGCCATTTTCTACCATCGAGCCGATAAAGCCTTGAGCCATGAAATGCGGAGCGATAGTTACAATTCCGCTGAGCGTGGCAACTGTTCTGATTTTCTCTCCATGATCGTGCTGAAGAGAGTTTTTTAACGCTCTACGCCGATCGCGAGGCAAATCTGAACAGGCGACCAAGTCATCCCATGCGTGCCAGACCAAGTGGGGCTCGGGCAGCGGCGCCTTGAAGAAGCGGAGTGGCCTGCCGTTTAGCGTCCCGATATAGATGGGGGAGACTAGGTTGCTCACGCCACGTTCTCCTGTCGCTCAATCCACTGCAGAATAGTGCTGCGCCGAGCGCAAATCGTTCCCCCAGCTTAAAGGTCGGGAGGCCGAGCTTATCAGCCGCATGATAGACCCGGCGCCGGTTGGTCCCGGACGTATCGCCGAACATAAATTCGGCGATCGCATCCGCCCCGGTCATTAGATCCTCAGCGAGCGGCAAGCCGCTCCCGTTCGCACCCAAGGGGCGCGTCGAAACATCGTTCATAAACGACTCCGACACTGTTGGCGAATTCCGGAAGGTAGGGTGCTGGGCGTAGGCTGAGCGTCCCGCTCGGAGGTCGCCCATGTCGCTCCGGTTGCAATCACCGCTCCCACCTGTGCCTGAAGATACCGCTCGCGTCGCCCAGATCGCGTTCCGACGCGGCAATCCCTATCTGCTCCTGCGCACCCGCCTCGGCACCATCTTCGCCGACACTGAGTTCGCCGACCTCTATCCCGCGCGCGGCCAGCCCGCCTACGCACCCTGGCGTCTGGCCCTCGTCACGCTCCTGCAGTTCCGGGAAGGACTGAGCGACCGCCAGGCCGCCGAGGCAGTCCGTGCTCGCATCGACTGGAAGTACCTGCTCGCCCTCGACCTCACCGATCCAGGCTTCGACTACAGTGTCTTGTGCGAGTTCCGCGGCCGGCTGCTGCAGCACGATGCCACCGGACGGCTGCTGGCCCGCATCCTCGACGCCGCACGCGACCAGGGCGTGCTCAAGGGGCGCGGGCGCCAACGCACCGACAGCACCCACGTGCTCGCCGCGGTGCGCGACCTCAACCGGATCGAACTGCTGGCCGAGACGCTGCGCGCGGCTCTCAACGCGGTCGCAGCCCTTGTCCCCGACTGGCTGCGCCGGGTCGTCCCATCCGACTGGCACGAGCGCTACGATCGCCGGATCGAGGATGCGCGCCTGCCCACGACCGGCCTCAAACGCGAGGTTTACGTGCTCCAGGTCGGGGCCGACGGCTGCCGCCTGCTCGACGCGCTGGATGGCGCGGACGCCCCGCCACTCGCTGTCGCCTTGCCATCCGTCGCCGTGCTGCGCCGGGTGTGGGCGCGGCACTTCGCGCGCGCAGGTGACGGCAGCCCACTTGCTGGGGCCGGCATCCGATTGCGCCCGGTGCAGGGGCGTGGACCCGGTGACCGGATCGAGTCGCCCTACGACGTCGATGCTCGGTTCCGGGCCAAGTCCGGAACCGACTGGACCGGCTACATGGTCCACCTGACTGAGACCTGCGACCCCGACCTGCCTCGGCTGGTCGTTCACACCGACACGACGCCAGCCAACGTGCACGAGGCGATGCGCACCGCCGCGATCCATGCCGCCCTGGCCAGCTCGGGACTGCTCCCTTGCGAGCACCTGGTCGACGCTGCCTACGTGAGCGCCGAGCATCTGGTCACGGCCCGCGAGCGGCATGGCATCGCCCTGATCGGCCCGACGCGGCCGAACCAGAGTTGGCAGATGCGTGAGGAGGATGCGTTCCAGGTCACCGACTTCGCGGTCGACTGGGAGCGCCACCGCGTGCGCTGCCCCGAGGGGCACGAGAGCACGAGTTGGGGCGCCTACCGGGACAAGGCGAGCGGACGCCCATTCATCCGCGCGGGCTTCAAGCCCGCCGTCTGCCGCCTATGCCCTGCCAAGCCGCGTTGTACCCGGGCGGCGAGCCGCCGCCTCAGCCTGCATCCGCGCGCCGAGCACGAGGCGTTGGCGGCTGCGCGGCAGCGGCAGGAGAGCGAGGAAGGCCGGCGGCTCTACGGGCAGCGGCAAGGCATCGAGGCGACGATCGCGCAAGGCGTACGCAGCTTCGGCCTGCGCCGGGCACGCTACCGCGGGCTGGCGAAGACGACCTTGCAGAGCGTGGCGACGGCAGCCGCTCTCAACGTCGATCGCCTCGCTGCCTGGCTCTCGCTGCGTCCGCTGGCACCCACGCGCACCTCACGCTTCAAGGCCCTCACGGCATAGCTGTCGAATTCGCCAACAGTGTCCGACTCCTATTTTAAGTACGAAGAACTTGAGCCACCGCCCGAAGCGTCAAGCCGCTAATTGAAGTAGTTTGCACACGATCACCAAATATCTCGCCTAAAGGACGCTCTGCCTGCCGAATATATAAAAAATCAGCCTTATTAATTAGCCTTGGGGTCTGCGCCACACCGACTTCCGAAAGTGCTTTGATTACTATTCTTCCGGCTGGATACGGCCCCTCAAATTCGACTTTCAAGCCCGATCTCATGTGCGGCTGCAGCTTCGAGAACGAAGGATCTTTTGCAGCCTCCAACAGCACCTCCACGTTGCTGCGTTCGTCCTCTGTCTCCATTAGCTGTGCGAGAGCTTCCGCAAACGACACGCCCTTCGCACTAATTCTGTCAGCGACATCGCAAGCACCAAGGTAATGCCCTCCATCTCGCGCTCTTCGGAGTTCGGAATATTTCTGTATTGTCTTCGGAACATTTTTAGCCAAACTACTAGCGTTCACCGCGATGAGGAGATTTGCAGCATCGATCGGCGTCATCCTCGCTGCATTACGGCCTCTTCCATGATGACTGATAAGGCCCGCTTCACGGGCCGCGCGAGCGTAAACGCTGACGAAGTTCTCTTCGAGGCCTTCAACCTTGGCCACCACGCGGACGAGATCGCTAATTACCGCCACGGATCGGCACCTCTCGTATGATGTTGTATCGAACGAAATTTCTTGCGTCAAGCCTCGTCTGATGTAGCTTCATACGAAGCTGCAGCAATTTTTGTAAGCAGCTTTGTGAGGAAGAATGGCAACGATCCGAAAGCGAACGCTTCCAAGCGGTAAGGTCGTTTGGCTGGCGGGATACACCGACGGCGGAGGGGCGCGCCGCTTCAAGCAATTTCCTACCAAGCGGGAGGCGGACACGTTTTTGACGCGAGCTCGGAGCGAAGTCGCAGCCGGCAACCACGTGCCGGACCGCGCTGCCAGCACCGTGGACCAGGGCTATGCGCTGTTGATCAGCGCCCTCGAGATCGACAAAGCGGCCGGCGCCACGCTGCACAATTACCGCGTGTACTACCGCGGCCACGTGCAGCCATTCCTCGGCTCGCGCTTGCTACCGAAGGTGCATCCGGCAGACGTCGGCGATTGGCTTGAGAAGCTGAGGGCGGAGGGCCGGACCGACGACACCTGCCGGCGAGCTCGCATCGTGCTCGGTGCAATCTTCGACGAAGCGATTCGCCGGCGCCTCGCCTACAGCAATCCCGTCCGCTCCCTGCGCAGTCGGCGGCGCACGCGCCGAGCCGAGATTCGCGATGCAGAAGAGAGGGTGCGGATCCCAGAACGTGATGCTGTACGCGCCATGCTCGCCGCTGCTGCCGATTTTGATGCGCTCTTTCTAATCGCCCGCGCGCGCACGGCAGCGGGCCTCCAGACCATCGACGTGCGTCGCACGTCAGCGCAGCATCCGATCTCGGCGCTGAGGGCGTTTAGGGCCGAGCATCCGGAAGCAGAGACCGAGGCCTTTCGGCCACCACCTTGGCTTCGGCCCATGTTGGCGACGATGGCCCTAGCAGGGCTTCGGATCGGAGAGGCGAGAGGGCTCGGGTGGCACCGAGTTCGCGCGGAGCATCTTGAGGTACGCGAAGCGGTCGACCGCTACAATGTCCGGGAGGCAGTGAAGACGGTTGCCGGGCTGCGAAGCATTCCGATCGGTCCGCAGCTCGCCGCAATCCTAGCGAATTGGCAGGCGGTGAGCGGGCGGACGGATGGGTTGGTCTTTCCGTCCGAGACCGGTACTCCGCTCGGCTATCCGAACATTGTAAACCGGCAGATCGCGCCGCTACAGGTCGCCCTCGGCATCGTCAGCGCAGATGGCTCGCCGAGGTGGACAGCGCACAGCTTTCGGCACTTTGCTGTGAGCCTCTGGATCGATGAGGGCGCCAACATCAAGCAGGTGGCGGAGTGGGCCGGACACGAGTCGCCGGAGTTCACGCAAAGGGTCTATGGCCACCTGTTCAACTCTGGACGGACGGACCGGCGCGCTGCTACTGCAGGGGAGCTTTCGGTGCTTGGCGACGCACAGCCGGCAACACCAACGCAACACGAGAATGACAACGAAGTAGTTTCGGCAACGCCGGTAATGGCTTAGTGCATGGCCCAGGTCGCCTTCTAAGCGGCAGGTCGTAGGTTCGAGCCCTACCGGGGTCGCCACGCTCGGCGTCCGCGAAAGCTTTCGACCAACCGGTTATTCTCCTCCGGCGGTGCCTTCGGGTGCCCACCCGGGCGGTGGCATCTCGCGCCGGGCCCCACGCAATACGGACAGCGCGCTGCTAGCGCGCTCTGTCCAATTCGCGTCGTCCAGCCCGGGGGCCACGATGTCGGTCGGCCCTCGAAGACGGCGAGCGTTCGGGCGAGCCGGTCACGGCGCGGGACGTCGCGGCATTGCCAGGAGGTCAACGCGGCAGACCAAGGTCACATTGACGAGCGGGCCGAAAGCGGGCTCCTCATCGGTCCCGAAGAACCGCTCGGGAGGCGCTCCACATGACCGATCTGACGACGTTGCGCGATCTCTCGGGGCTCAGCCCGAGCCCCGCCGCCCTCACGGGCTCGGCCCTCGTGATGATCGACCTTCAGAACACCTATCGCGAGGGGGTGATGCGGCTCGCGGGCGTCGAGGAGGCGATCCGTGAGGCGAGGGGGCTCCTGGACCGAGCCCGGGCGGCGGGCATCCCGGTCCTGCATGTCCGCCACGATGCAGGGCCGGGCTCGCCCTACGACGTCACGGCGCCGATCGGCCAGATCAGCGACGAGGTGGCACCGCAGGGCGATGAGCCCGTGAACACCAAATCCTACCCGAGCTCGTTCGTCGGCACCGATCTTCAGGCACGGCTCGAAGCGGCCGGCGTCAAAGACGTGGTGCTGGCCGGCTTCATGACGCATATGTGCGTGAACTCGACCGCCCGCAGCGCCTTCAATCTCGGCTTCCGCCCGACCGTCGTGGCCGCCGCCACCGCGACCCGGGACCTGCCCGCGCCCGACGGCAGCGTCGTGCCCGCAGCGCAGCTTCAGGCCGCGAGCCTCGCCGCGCTCGCCGATCTCTTTGCGGTCGTGGCACCACGCGCCGCCGACCTGAAGGACTGAGCGCCGGCGCACGTCGCGCGGCGCAGCGGAACACGGCCCCGCTTCGGCGGTTCGCACAGGAGCGCGTGCCGAGCCGGGAGCCGGACCATGACCATCCGCAACGTCGCCGATCTCGTCGTCGAGACCCTGCAGGACATCGGGGTCGCCCGCATCTACGGCGTCGTCGGCGACAGCCTCAACGCGATCACCGAGGCGATCCGGTCCCGCGGCAAGATCGAATGGATCCATGTCCGCCATGAGGAGGCCGGAGCGTTCGCGGCGGGCGCGGAGAGCCAGATCACGGGCCGGCTCGCCGTCTGCGCCGGTTCCTGCGGTCCTGGCCACGTCCACCTGATCAACGGCCTCTACGATTGCCATCGGACGCGCACGCCGGTGCTCGCCATCGCGGCGCACATCCCGTCGCCCGAGATCGGCTCCGGCTATTTCCAGGAAACGGATCCGAAGCACCTGTTTCGCGAATGCTCGCATTATTGCGAGACGGTCTCGGATCCCGCCCAGCTTCCCTTCGTCCTTGAGAACGCGCTGCGGGCCGCAATCGGCCAGCGAGGCGTGGCCGTCGTCATCATCCCGGGCGACGTCGCGGTGAAGGATTCGCCCGTCCGCGCGGTCGGGCCCGTGCGCGGCCTCGTCCCGCCGACGCCCATCGTACGGCCGGCCGAGGCGGAACTCGACGCGCTCGCAAACCTTCTCAACGGTTTGAAGCGCATCACGCTCCTGTGCGGGCGCGGCTGCGCTGGGGCGCACGCGGAGCTTCTCCGGCTTGCCGAAACACTGAAGAGCCCGATCGTACACGCGCTCGGCGGCAAGGAATTCGTCGAGCACGACAATCCCTACGATGTCGGCATGACGGGGCTGATCGGCTTCTCGTCGGGCTACGCGGCGATGCACGCCTGCGAGATGCTGCTGATGCTCGGCACCGACTTCCCCTACAAGCAATTCTATCCCTCCGACGCGAAGGTGGCGCAGGTCGATCTCAGGCCGCAGCAGCTCGGCCGGCGCTGCAAGCTCGATCTCGGAATGGTTGGCGACGTCGCGACGACGATCGAGGCGCTGCTGCCGAAACTCCAAGTGAAGAGCGACCGGAGCTACCTCGACGCGAGCCTGAAGCACTACGCCAAGGCGCGCGAGGGCTTAGACGAACTCGCCACCGGCCGGCCCGGCCGCAAGCCGATCCACCCGCAATATCTCGCCAAGGTGGTGAGCGACGCCGCCGCGGAGGACGCGATCTTCACCGCCGATGTCGGCACCCCGACAATCTGGGCTGCGCGCTACCTCCGGATGAACGGACGCCGCCGGCTCCTCGGCTCCTGGGTGCACGGCTCGATGGCGAACGCCATGGCACAGGGGCTCGGCGCGCAGGCCCCGGACCGGACGCGGCAGGTCGTTTCCCTGTCCGGCGACGGCGGCTTCGCGATGCTGCTCGGAGACCTTCTCACGCTGCGCCAGGAGAAGCTGCCGGTGAAGGTCGTCGTCTTCAACAACGGCACGCTCGGCTTCGTCGAGATGGAGATGAAGGCCGCGGGCTATCTCGAGACAGGCGTCGAACTCGAGAATCCGGATTTCGCGGCCGTGGCCCGCGCCGCCGGCATCCACGCCCTGCGGGTCGAGGACCCGGGCGAGTTGGAGGGCGCAGCGCGGGACGTCTTCGCCCATGACGGCCCGGCGCTCCTCGACGTCGTGGTCAACCGCCAGGAACTCTCGATCCCGCCGAAGATCGACGGCCAGCAGGTCAAGGGCTTCAGCCTCTACGTGCTGCGGGCGGTGATGAGCGGACGGGGCGATTCCGTCCTCGACCTCGCCAAGACGAACCTGATCCGCTGAGCGGCCTAGCCCGCGGCGTTACGAACGGGGCCGCCTCTCAGGCGATTGGGGCGGTTTGGGGTGGCCGAGCGGCGCGGTTCTGCGTAGACCGGCAGCCTGACCTTTTAAGAGTTCCAGTCTGGCGCGATATTCGCCCGCCTGACAGCGATGAGCCCTTCCCATGCGCGTCGGATTGTTCGTGCCGTGCTACGTCGATGCCTTCGAGCCAGAGGTGGGCATCGCAACGCTCGAACTCCTGGAGCGCCTCGGCCTCGACGTCGTCTATCCCTACGACCAGACCTGCTGCGGTCAGCCGATGACGAATACCGGCTGCCACGCCGAGGCCGCCGCGACCGAAGCGCTCTTCGTGAAGAATTTCTCCGGCTTCGACCACATCGTCGTGCCCTCGGGCAGCTGCGCCCATCAGGTCCGCGCCCATCTCACCGCGATCCCGCAGACGGACGAGGTCCGGCACGTCCGGGCGAACACCTACGAACTCGTCGAGTTCCTGCACGACGTGCTCAAGGTCGAGGCGTTTCCCTGGGCCGCGTTCCCCCACAGGGTGAGCTACCACTCGAACTGCAATGCGCTGCGCGGCATCGGCCACGCCCGTCCGAGCGAGATCAACGCGCCCTTCTTCTCGAAGCCGCTGGATCTCCTCGCCAAGGTGAAGGGGTTGGAGGTCGTCGAGATCGCGCGGCCGGACGAGTGCTGCGGCTTCGGCGGCACCTTCTCGGTGTTCGAGCCCGCCGTGTCGGCCAAGATGGGCTACGACAAGGTGAGCGACCATGCCCGGGCCGGCGCGGAATACGTGGTCTCGGCAGATTCCTCCTGCATGATGCACCAGAAGGGCTGCGCCGAGCGCCTCGGCGTGCCGCTTAAGTTCATCCACATCGCCCAGGTCCTGAACGGAGCTGCCGCATGAGCGAGCCAGACGATCTCCGCGTCCACGACGGCGCGAGCCAGCGCGGCGGCCTGATCCATCCGGACGTGCGACAGCCCACCGACGAGAGCGAGCGCGGCCAGGATGGCGGCCGCCTCCAGCACGCGGAAGCCGCCTCCCAGCCGATCAGCGCCGCCCCGAAGGCCGCCCGCACCCGCGAGCCGCAGCCCCGCGGGGCCAAGGTCAAGGGCAACCGGCCGATCGATCAGGCCGAGGCCGCCGAGCGCTTCATCGCGGCGCCCCTGCACCTGAAGGCCCACGACGAGCGTCTGTGGGACCTGCGCAAGAAGCGCGACACCGTCGCCCACGGCATCCCCGAATGGGAGGCGCTGCGCGAGCTCGCCTCGCAGATCAAGGCGCACACCCTCTCGAACCTCGACCGCTACCTCGAGGAGTTCGAGGCCAACGCCAAGGCCAACGGCGTCCACGTCCATTGGGCGGCGGACGGGGCGGAGCACAACCGCATCGTCCACGCCATCCTGAAGGATCACGGCGCCCGGACGCTGATCAAGTCGAAGTCGATGCTCACCGAGGAGTGCGGCTTCCGCCATTACATGGCAGCCCAGGGCATCGAGATCATCGAGACCGATCTCGGCGAGCGCATCCAGCAGCTCGACAACGAGGATCCGAGCCACGTCGTCTGCCCGGCGGTCCACAAGACGCGCCTCGACGTCGCCGAGGTCTTCGCCCGAACGCTGGGCACCGACCCCGAGAACGACGACATCCACTACCTCGCCGAGAGCCAGCGCGAGACGACGCGCCCGCACATCCTCACGGCCGATGCCGGCATGACGGGCTGCAACTTCGCCATCGCCGAGACCGGCACGGTGGTAACCTGCACCAACGAGGGCAACGCTGATCTCTCCGGCAACGTGCCGAAGCTGCAGATCCACTCGATCGGCATCGAGAAGCTGATCCCGCGGATCGAGCATCTCGGCGTGTTCATCCGACTCCTCTCGCGCTCGGCGCTGGGCTCGCCGATCACCCAGTACACCTCGCATTTCCGCGGGCCCCGCAAGGGCACCGAGATGCACATGGTGCTGGTCGACAACGGCCGCTCGGCCCGGCTCGGCATGGAGGAGTTCTGGACCTCGCTGAAATGCATCCGCTGCGGGGCCTGCATGAACACCTGCCCGGTCTACCGGCGCTCGGGCGGCCTCTCCTACGGGGCGACCTATTCGGGACCGATCGGGCTCATCATCGACCCGACCTTCAACAAGCGGAAATACTCGACGTTGCCCTTCTCCTCGACGATGAACGGCTCCTGCACCAATGTCTGCCCGGTCAAGATCAACATCCACGAGCAGATCTTCGCCTGGCGAAAGGTTCTGGCCGAGGAGCACGAGATCCCACTGGTCAAGAAGGGCATGATGAAGGCCGCGGGCCAGGTACTGAGCCGTCCGGCCGCCTACAGGGCCGCGATCGGCGCGGCGGATTCGGCGCTCCGCGTGCTGCCCCGCTTCGCCGTCTACAACCCGGTCAACACCTGGGGGAAGGGCCGCGAGATGCCCCACACCCCGCGCCAGAGCTTCCACGCCTGGTACCGGCAGAATCGCATGAAGACGGACAAGTCGGGAGGCGAGGCGTGAGTTCGCGCGAGGCCATCCTCGGAGCGATCCGGCAGAACCGCCCAGCCGGCAGCTACGCCCTGCCGCCCCTGCCGGATTTTGAGCCCCTCGTGGGCCCGGATCTCGTCGCCGAGTTCGCGGACCGCCTGAAGCGCATGGGCGGTCGCGTCGCCGAGGCCGTGCCCGGCGGCGATCCGCTGGCGCCGGTGCGCGAGCGCCTCGCGACGGCCAAGGTCGTGGCCTCGGCAGTGCCCGAGGTGGCCGGAAACCGGGATCTCGCGCAGGTGGCGAACCCGGGCGACCTCGCCGACGTCGACGTCGCGGTGGTTCGTGCGGTTTTCGGCGTCGCGGAGACCGGCTCCGTTCTGTTCACACAGGACGAATTGCGCGTGAACGCGGTGGCCTATCTCGCGCAGCACCTGATCGTGCTGCTCGATCTCCGGGACATCCTGATCAACATCCAGGCGGCCTATCGCCGGCCCGACTTCGCGCGCGCCGCCTACGCGGTGCTCCACACCGGCCCCTCGGCCACTGCCGACATCGAGGGCGTGCTGATCCACGGTGCGCAGGGCGTACGCTCGCTCACCGTGGTGCTGATGCCGCGGGGCTGAGCGAGCGCCGCCTCCTGGGGGAGCGGAGACCCGCGCGAGCTCGAGAGGCGGCGACGCCCGTGCCCGCAGGCGCGGACCTTGCACCGCGCCCTGCCCATCCCCGACAAGGAGCCGCCGGTGCGATACACCCTGGGCTGCAGCCTCTCCTACGAGATCCTCTCGGACACGCTGTTCATCTTCAATCTCGAAGTCGCACGCCTGAAGAGCCTCCGGATCATCAGCGAAAGCCTCGTCCTCTCGCCGGATCCGGCGCGGCGGACCTACGTCGCGCCGGACGTCCGGAATCGCTATCTCGGCGTCAACGTGCCGGCCGGCGCCTTCTCGCTCGAATACGCCGCTGAGGTCGATCTCACCGTCACTCGGGCCGATCCGGAGACGATCGGCGAGACGCCGGTGGCCGAACTGCCTCTCGACATCCTGCCCTTCTTGCTGCCGAGCCGGTTCGTCTCGTCCGACCGGCTGACGCCGTTCGCCCAGGCCGAGTTCGGCGATCTGCCCCAGGGGCACCGCCGGGTGAACGCGATCTGCAACTGGATCCATGATCACATCGCCTACGTGCGGGGCGCCAGCGACGAGGAGACCACCGCCGACGAGACCCTGCTCGCCCGCGCGGGCGTCTGCCGGGATTTCGCGCATCTCGGCACTGCCTTCTGCCGGGCTCTCGGCATCCCGGCCCGCTTCGTCTCCTGCTACGCCTACGGCCTCGTGCCGTGCGACTTCCACGCCGTCTTCGAGGCCTATCTCGACGGGCGCTGGTGGCTGTTCGACGCGACGCGGCAAGCCAATCTCGACGGCCTCGTGCGCATCGGCGTCGGCCGGGATGCCGCCGAGATCGCCTTCTCGACACCCTACGGCGCCATGAAGCCGACCGGCATGGAGATCCGCATCGACCGCGCGGACGGGCAGGCGGAAACCGGTCCGCGCACGGTCGACGCGATCTCGACGGAGGAGCCCGCCCCGCACGCGGGCGCGGCCTGACGGGATCACAGGATCGCGGGACCCTTTGACATCGGCGTCCGGGCACGCATCCTCGACGATGGGCGCTCGACCCGAGGAGATTGCGCGCAATGGCCTATCGCCACGTCGTCGGGCAGCGGACCTGGGCCTTCGCCGATCTCGCGAGCCTGATGGCCAAGGCGACGCCTCCGCGCTCGGGCGACCGCCTTGCCGGCATCGCCGCAGAATCGGCCGAGGAATGCGTGGCCGCCCGCTGGTGCCTCGCCGAGGTGCCGCTCTCGGAAATCCTCGCCCGCCCGCTGATCGCTTACGAGCAGGACGACGTCACCCGGCTCATCCTCGATACCCACGACGCACAGGCGTTCTCCGAGATCGGGCATCTCACCGTCGGCGATTTCCGCGAGTTCCTGCTCGCCGCCCCACCCGAGACGCTGACGCGCATCGCACCTTCGATCACGCCGGAGATCGCGGCGGCCGTCTCGAAGATCATGCGCAACCAGGATCTGATCCTGGTCGCCCGCAAGGCCCGCGTCGTCACCCGCTTCCGCAACACGATCGGCCTGCCCGGCACGCTCGCCGTCCGGCTGCAGCCGAACCACCCGACCGACGATCCGGCCGGCATCACTGCCTCGATCCTCGACGGGCTCAGCCTCGGCTGCGGCGACGCCGTGATCGGCATCAACCCGGCCTCGGATTCGCTGCACGCGCTGGGCAAGCTCCTGCACCTCCTCGACGACGTGATCCGCCGCCTCGACATCCCGACGCAAGGGTGCGTGCTCACCCACGTCACAACGACGATCGAGGCGATGAACCGGGGCTGGCCGGTCGACCTCCCGTTCCAGTCGATCGCGGGCACGCAAGCCGCCAATGCGAGCTTCGGCGTCTCCCTTGCGATGCTGAGGGAGGCGCGGGAGGCGGCGATCGCGCTGAAGCGCGGCACGCTCGGGCAGAACGTGATGTACTTCGAGACCGGGCAGGGCTCGGCCCTGTCGGCGGACGCCCATCATGGCATCGACCAGCAGACCCTGGAGGCCCGCGCCTATGCGGTCGCCCGCGCCTACGAGCCGCTCCTCGTCAACACCGTGGTGGGCTTCATCGGGCCCGAATACCTCTACGACGGCAAGGAGATCATCCGGGCCGGCCTGGAGGACCATTTCTGCGGCAAGCTGATGGGCGTGCCGCTCGGCGTCGACGTCTGCTACACGAACCACGCCGAGGCCGACCAGGACGACATGGACACGCTCCTGACCCTGCTCGGGGCGGCCGGCTGCACCTACATCATGGGGGTGCCCGGCGCCGACGACGTGATGCTGAACTACCAATCCACCTCCTTTCACGATGCCCTCTACCTGCGCGAGGTGCTGGGGCTTCGACGCGCGCCCGAATTCGAGGCTTGGCTCGCTCGGATCGGGCTCGCGGACGCGGACGGAGCGCTGCTGCCCGGCGACGGAGGGCCGCGCCTCATCGCGGCGGCACCGGGCCTCGCCGCATGAGCGGGGCGGACGATGTCTGGAGCCGCCTCTCGGCCCTCACGCCCGCGCGGATCGGTCTCGGCCGGGCCGGCAACGGCCTGCCGACGCGGGAGGTTCTGCGCTTCGGCCTCGCCCACGCCCAGGCCCGGGACGCCGTCCATACGCCGATGGATTCCGACGCCGTCGCGGGCGCGATCGCGGCGCTCGGGCTCGATTGCCTCAGGGTCGCCTCCCGAGCGCCCGACCGCGCCACCTACCTGCGCAGGCCGGATTACGGCCGGCGCCTGTCGGAGGAGGGGGCGACGGCTCTGGCCAGCGTCGCGGCGGCGCAGGCAGATCTCGCCCTCGTCGTGGCGGACGGCCTCTCGGCGCGCGCCGTGCACGAGAACGCCGCCCGCCTGATCGGCGCCTTCCTCGCCCACGCGGAGAAGGCGGGCTGGCGCCTCGCGCCGGTGATCGTTGCGGAACAGGCCCGGGTGGCGCTCGGCGACGCGATCGGCGCCGCTCTGCGGACGCGCGCGGTCGCGGTGCTGATCGGCGAGCGCCCCGGCCTGTCCTCCCCGGACAGCCTCGGGATCTACCTGACCTTCGACCCGCGGCCCGGACGCTCGGATGCGGAGCGCAACTGCATCTCGAACGTGCGCGCCGCGGGGCTCACGCACGCGGAGGCCGCGTTCCGGCTGAGCTGGCTCCTCCGCCAAGCACTCGTCCGCGGCCTGACCGGCGTGAGCCTGAAGGACGAGAGCGACCGGGCGCTGGAAACGGGTGAGACATCGGAATTGCCGCCCGGCGAAGCGCGCTGACGCCGCTCGGCGCATCGCGGCGAACGGCGCCGGGCCGGCTTCCTGACCCGACGGCGGAAGAGAGCCCGCACCGTAAAGTTCGCGGCCCGCGAGCCGCTGATGGAGGTCTGGGCCTCCGCCGCGAAGCGTGGCTGTGGCGGGGTCGCAACACCGTAAAACCATCCCGAGTTTGCCCCGAGACACGCCCTCATCCGCCGCGATCCCGCCATAAACCGAGACCACCTCAGGATCGGCGGTAAAGGGCAGTTCCCACAACGATTTACCGTCTCGTTCCGAGTTCTTTCCGAGAGCGCAGACAGCCTTCCGTCGCGCCTCGTTTCGAGGCGGTGCGAGAGGCCGTGTCGAGCGTTGTTCGGCAGAGGGTGCGGGATCGGGATTCCAAGTCGCGGGATACGGGTTATGGACGCGCGTTTGAACGACAAGTCGAAACTGCCGAGCCGCCACGTCACGGAGGGGCCCGAGCGGGCGCCGCACCGCTCCTACCTCTACGCGATGGGCCTGACCCGCGAGCAGATCCACCAGCCCCTCGTCGGCGTCGCCTCCTGCTGGAACGAGGCCGCCCCCTGCAACATCTCGCTGATGCGCCAGGCCCAGGCGGTGAAGAAGGGCGTAGCGGCCGCGAACGGGACCCCGCGCGAGTTCTGCACCATCACGGTCACCGACGGCATCGCCATGGGCCATGGCGGCATGAAAGCGTCGCTACCCTCCCGCGAAGTCATCGCCGATTCCGTCGAACTCACCATCCGCGGCCATTCCTACGATGCCCTCGTGGGCCTCGCCGGCTGCGACAAATCCCTGCCCGGCATGATGATGGCGATGGTGCGGCTCAACGTTCCGTCGATCTTCATCTACGGCGGCTCGATCCTGCCGGGCACCTTCCGCGGCAAGCCCGTCACCGTGCAGGACCTGTTCGAGGCGGTCGGCAAGCACGCCGTCGGCGACATGAGCCTCGAGGACCTCGACGAGCTGGAGCAGGTAGCCTGCCCCTCGGCCGGGGCCTGCGGTGCCCAGTTCACCGCCAACACCATGGCGACCGTCTCCGAGGCGATCGGGCTCGCGCTGCCCTACTCGGCGGGCGCGCCGGCGCCTTACGAGATCCGCGACAAGTTCTGCGCCGCCGCCGGCGAGAAGGTGATGGAGCTGATCGCCAAGAACATCCGCCCGCGTGACATCGTCACCCGCAAGGCCCTGGAGAACGCCGCGACCGTGGTTGCGGCCTCTGGCGGCTCGACGAACGCCGCGCTGCACCTGCCGGCCATCGCGCACGAGTGCGGCATCGAGTTCTCGCTGTTCGACGTGGCCGAGATCTTCCGGCGCACGCCCTACATCGCGGACCTGAAGCCTGGCGGCCGTTACGTGGCCAAGGACCTGTTCGAGGTCGGCGGCATCCCGCTCCTGATGAAGACCCTGCTCGACCACGGCTTCATGCACGGCGACTGCCTGACCGTGACCGGCCGGACCATGGCCGAGAACATGGAGAAGGTCGGCTGGAACGCGGACCAGGACGTCGTCCGCCCGGCCAATGCTCCGATCACTCCGACCGGCGGCGTCGTCGGCCTCAAGGGCAACCTCGCCCCCGAGGGTGCGATCGTGAAGGTCGCGGGCATGCCCCTCGACAAGCAGGTCTTCACCGGGCCCGCCCGCGTCTTCGACAACGAGGAGGCCTGTTTCGAGGCCGTGCAGACCCGCGCCTACCAGCCCGGCGACGTCCTCGTGATCCGCTACGAGGGCCCGAAGGGAGGGCCCGGCATGCGCGAGATGCTCTCGACCACGGCCGCGCTCTACGGACAGGGCATGGGCGACAAGGTCGCGCTCATCACCGACGGGCGGTTCTCGGGCGCGACCCGCGGCTTCTGCGTCGGCCATGTCGGCCCCGAAGCCGCCATCGGCGGCCCGATCGGCCTCCTCAGGGACGGCGACGTCATCACCCTCGACGCCATCAACGGCACCCTCGAGGTGGCGCTCACCGACGCGGAACTCGCCGAGCGCCGCAAGGCCTGGGCACCGCGCGGCAACGCGGCGACCTCAGGCTATCTCTGGAAATACGCGCAGACCGTCGGACCGGCGGTCAACGGCGCCGTCACCCATCCGGGCGGCGCCAAGGAGACGCAGACCTATGCGGACATCTAGGACTGACCTTTGCCGGCCGCATCCGCGGCCGGCCGGGGCCGATCCGGATCGGCCGGTCGCCTCGCGCGCGCGCGCGCGACGGTTCGCGCGCGGGTTGTTCGGGGGCGGGCTGTCGGCTGCCGTCCCGCTGGCGGGCCTGCTGTTCATCCTCGCGCTGCCGGGAACGGCGCCCGTCGAGGCCCTCGACGCCGCGATCCGGACGCCGGTGGCGGAGAAGAGCTATCGCTCGGCCAAGGACGCCCTGCGCACCGGCATGCGCGAGTACAATGCCGGCGACAAGGAGGGCGCCGCCCGCGCCCTCGAATACGCCGCCGGCCAGGGGCACGCGCTGGCCCTGTGGAAGCTCGGGCGCATGTACGCGGATGGGGACGGCGTGCCCCACGACGATCTCAAGGCGTTCGAGTACTTCTCGCGCATCGCCGACGACAGCAGCGACGACGGGCCGGACGCGCCGAATTCGGGCGTGGTCGCGAGCGCCTTCACGGCCTTGGGGAGCTATTTCCTCGACGGGATCAAGGGCACCTACGTGCGCGCGAACCCGGAGCGGGCCTACGACATGTTCAACTACGCGGCCTCCTATTTCGGAGACCCGAACGCGCAGTACAACCTCGCCCGGCTATACCTCGAAGGCACCGGCGTCGAGGCCGATGCGCGCCAGGCCGCCCGCTGGTTCAACCTCGCGGCCGAGAAGGGCCACCGGCCGGCGCAGGCGCTCCTTGGCGACCTCCTCGTCAACGGCCTGGGCGGCGTACCGGTGCAGCGGCCGCGCGGCCTGATGTGGCTCTCGCTCGCCCGCCAGGGTGCGGAGGGGCGCAAGGACGACTGGATCGTCGCCCTCTACGAGAAGAACTGGGCGGCGGCCAACGAGGATGACCGCGCCCTGGCCCAGAGCGAGGTGCAGACCTCGGGAATAGGACGGCGCCGCCGCTGAGCGGCGCCGGCTCTCACCCGTTCGCGAGTTCCACCGTCACGGGCACGTGGTCCGAGGGCTTGTCGAGGCCCCGCAGGTGCTTCTGCACGGAGGCCGAGACCAGCCGGTCCGCGCCCTGCGGCGAGAGCAGCAGGTGGTCGATGCGGATGCCGAAATTCCGCGGCCAGGCGCCCGCCTGATAGTCCCAGAACGTGTAGATCCCGTCGCGGGGGTCGCAGGCGCGCAGGGCGTCGGTCAGTCCCTCGGCGAGCAGGGTCCGGAAGGCGGCGCGGGACTGGGGCAGGAACAGGGCGTCGCTCGCCCAGGCTGAGGGGTCCGCCGCGTCCTCGGGATCGGGAATGACGTTGTAGTCGCCCGCGAGGACGAGGGCCGTCTCCGCCTCCATCAGACCGCGGGCATGGCGGCGCAGCCGCTCCAGGAAGGCGAGCTTGTAGGGGTATTTCGGGCTTGCCACCGGGTTGCCGTTCGGCAGGTAGATCGAGGCCACCCGGACGGGCGCGACGTCCTCGCCCGTGACGAGCCCCTCGATGTAGCGGGCCTGCTCGTCCTCGGGGTCGCCGGGCAGACCGCGGCGCACGTCGCTCAGCGTGAAGGGGGCCCGCACCAGAAGCGCGACGCCGTTATAGGCCTTCTGCCCGTGCGCCTCGACCGCGTAGCCGGCCGCCTCGATCTCGGCGCGGGGGAAGGCATCGTCCTGGCACTTCAGTTCCTGCAGGCAGACGACGTCGGGCTTCGCCTCGTCGAGGAAGCCGAGGAGATGGCCGACCCGCTGCTTGATCGAATTGACGTTCCAGGTGGTGATCCGCATGGAATCCGTTCCCGAGGAGGCGCGACCGTCATCGGGCCTTCGCGCCGGCCTGACAAGTCGGGCTACCGAGATCGGGACGGGACGGGGGGCGGATGGCGGGCGAATGGTTCGAGCCGGTCCGGGCCTATTGCGAGCGCACGGATCCGGGATTCTGGGCGGAGCCGCTGAACGCCGCGACGAACGCCGCGTTCCTGATCGCGGCGGCGCTGGCGGGCTGGCGGGCGGTCCACGGATTCGGGAGCGGACACGCGGCGCGGGCCCCGGTCTTCGACCCGGCCGCGCTCGCCCTCTCGCTGCTCGCCGCCTGCGTCGGGGTCGGATCGTTCCTGTTCCACACCGTGGCGCTGCGCTGGTCGATGCTCGCGGACGTGATCCCGATCGCGCTGTTCATCTACGCTTACTTCCTCCTCGCCATGCGCCGCTTCCTCGGCCTCGGCGTAGCTCAGGCGACCACCGCGACGCTCTGCTTCGCGGGCGCGAGCTTCGCCCTCGAGCCGACCTTGAGCCTCATCGCCGAGCGCGACCTCGGCACGGCGACGAACGGCTCGATCGACTACGTGCCGGCCCTCCTCGCCCTCATCGGCGTCGGCGGCGCGCTCCTCGCCTCCGCCCGCGGCACCGCGCGCCGCGAGGCGGGGCGGCGGATCCTCGCGGTGGCGGCCCTCTTCCTCGTCTCGCTCGCCTTCCGCACCGCCGACCGGGCGGCCTGCCCGGGCCTACCGACGGGCACTCATTTCCTCTGGCATCTCCTCAACGCCTGCGTGCTCTACGCGCTGATCCTGGCCGCGCTGCATGTCCGCGCGGCGGGGCCTTCCGCGAAGTGACGGCGCGGCGCGGCCCGTTCCTTGCGCCCCTCCGGAAATCGTTGCAGAAGAGCCCGCCGCGCGCGGGCCGGCGAGGCCGGATCTCGTGCCCGAGCCGCGGATCGAGCCGTCGACGGGCCCGCGATGCGAACCGCGTGGGATAGGCCGGGGAACAGATCATGACACAGAGCTTCCGCCTCGGCGTCGCCGGTCTCGGCACCGTCGGCGCCGCCGTCGTCCGCATGATCGCCCGCCGGGCGGAGGCTCTCGCCGCCGCCACCGGACGCGAGATCCGCGTCACCGCCGTCTCCTCGCGCGACCGCACTCGCGACCGTGGCCTCGACATGGCGGGCGTGACCTGGTTCGACGATCCCGTGGCGCTCGCGGGCTCCGGCGAGGTGGATTGCGTCGTCGAACTGATCGGGGGCTCCGAGGGCGCGGCGAAGGCGGTCGTCGAGGCGGCGATCGCGGCCGGCAAGCACGTCGTCACGGCGAACAAGGCGCTGCTCGCCCGCCACGGCGCGGCGCTCGCCAAGGCCGCCGAGGAACGCGGCGTCGCGCTGGCCTTCGAGGCGTCGGCCGCGGGCGGCATCCCCGTCGTCAAGGCGCTGCGCGAGGGATTGCCCGGCAACGCGGTCTCGCGCGTCTACGGAATCCTCAACGGCACCTGCAACTATATCCTGACCCGGATGGAACTCGAGGGGCTGACCTTCGAGGATTGCCTCAAGGACGCCCAGGCGCTCGGCTACGCCGAGGCCGATCCGACCTTCGATATCGAGGGCTTCGACACGGCCCACAAGCTCGCGATCCTGACGAGCCTCGCCTTCGGCACCGAGATCGACGCGGACGGCGTCTCGGTCGAGGGCATCTCGGCCATCCAGCCCCTCGACCTGACCATGGCCAAGGAACTCGGCTACCGAATCAAGCTGCTCGGCGTCGCGCAGCTCTCGGACGGCGGGGTCGAGCAGCGCGTGCACCCGACCATGGTGCCGAAATCCTCCTCCATCGCGCAGGTGATGGGCGTGACGAACGCAGTGACGATCGACGCCGACGCGGTGGGCGAGCTGACCCTGATCGGTCCCGGCGCCGGCGGCGAGGCGACCGCCTCGGCGGTGGTCGCCGACATCGCGGACGTGGCCGCCCGCATCGTGCGCCCGACCTTCGGTCGCCCGACGACGCGCCTGCGTCCCGCCTCCCGGGTCGAGATGCAGCGCCACGAGGGCGGCTACTACATCCGCCTGACCGTGCACGACCGCCCCGGCGTCGCGGCGGGCGTCGCCACTCGCATGGCCGAGCGGGATATCTCGCTCGAGAGCATCCTGCAGCGCCGCACCGAGAGCGCGGCCTCGCAGGACCCGCGCGGGCGCTCGGGCCGCCCGGTGCCGCTCGTGCTGATCACCTACGCGGCGACCGAGGGCACGATCCGCGCGGCACTCGAAGCCATCGCCGCGGACGGGCTCCTCGCCGAGGCGCCGCAACTCATCCGGATTGAGCGCGAGTGAGCGCGCGACTGCGCGCGAGCCCGCAGGTCGAGTGAGGATATTCTTACACGGAACGACTCCGCGGCGAGGAAACGCGCTACAACACGGCAACAGGCGCACCGGGCAGGAGTCTCGGGAAGCGCCAGGCCGACAAAGCGGCCGCACGTGGGCGAGGAAGGCATGACCGAAGCGAACCCGGAGGCGGCGCAGGGCGGCGTCGTACGCACGCTCACCCTCGAACTCGCCCGCGTGACCGAGCGCGCGGCCATCGCTGCCGCCCGCCTGCGCGGCCAGGGCAACGAGAAGGAGGCCGACCAAGCCGCCGTCGACGCCATGCGCCGCGAGCTGAACCTGCTCCCCGTGGACGGGACCGTGGTGATCGGCGAGGGTGAGCGCGATGAGGCGCCGATGCTCTACATCGGCGAGCGCATCGGCCGGGGCGGGGGCGCGGAGGTCGACCTCGCCGTCGATCCGCTGGAGGGCACCACGCTCTGCGCCAAGGACATGCCGGGCGCCATCTCCGTGATGGCGATGGCCGAGCGCGGCTCGCTGCTCGCCGCGCCAGACGTCTACATGCAGAAGATCGCGATCGGCCCCGGCTACCCGCCCGGTCTCGTCGACCTCGACGCGAGCCCGGCCGACAACATCGCGGCTCTGGCCAGGGCCAAGGGCGTTCATCCCTCGCAGATCACCGCGATCATCCTCGACCGGCCGCGCCACATGAACCTCGTCAGCGCCGTGCGGGCGACGGGGGCGGGCATCCGCCTGATCTCGGACGGCGACATCGCCGGCATCATCTTCACGACAAGCCCCGAGGAGACGGGCGTCGACATCTATCTCGGCACCGGCGCGGCTCCCGAGGGGGTGATTGCGGCGGGGGCGCTGCGCTGCATCGGCGGCCAGATGCAGGGCCGGCTCATCCTCGACAGCGCAGACAAGCGCGAGCGGGCCGCGCGCATGGGCATCGCGGACCCGAACCGGAAGTACGAACTCACCGACCTCGCCCGCGGCGACGTGATCGTGGCGGCAACCGGCGTCACCGACGGGGCGCTCCTCAAGGGCGTGCGCTTCAAGCCCGGCGTGATCGAGACCGAGACGGTCGTCTACCGCTCGTCGACCGGAACCGTCCGCCGCATCCTGGGCGAGCACCGAGCCCAGCGCTTCGAGGGGTAGGACGCGCCGGCGTCGCGAAGGTCCGGGCGTCCACGAAAAGGGGCGGGCGCCTCTCGGCACCCGCCCCGAACATCCGATCCGGCTCGGCCGATCAGTTGAACAGCGAGCTGACCCCGCCCTGCACACGGCCGAGGCCCTGCTTGGCGATGGCGTTGCCCGGCTCGATCTGAGCGGCGCGCTGGTAGCTCTCCGCCGCCTCCTTCTTGCGGTTCGACTTCTCGTAGGCGAGGCCGCGATAGGCCCAGGAGGTGGCGTCCTTGTTGTTCACGTTGAGCGCCGCGTTGTAGTCCTCGATCGCCTTGTCGTACTGGTTCGTGGCGATCAGGCTCTGGCCGCGGGCGGCGTAGGGCGCGCTCACGAAGGGGTTCCGGTCGATCGCCGCGTCGAAATCGGCGATAGCCTGCTGGTTCTGACCCTGCTTCTGCCGGACGAGGCCGCGGGCATGGTAGGCCTCGGCCGATTCCGGCAGCATCCGGATCGCCATGTTGAGGTCGTTGAGGGCGCCGTCGAGGTCGCCCTGCGCCCGCAGAACGTTGGCACGGCCGATATAGGCGGGGCCGTAATTCGGATCGGCCGAGATCGCCTTGGAGAAATCCTGCAGGGCCGCGTCGTTGCGGCCGGTCTGGCGGTAGGCCAGCGCCCGGTTGTTGAAGGCCGAAGCCGAGTTCGGATCGATCTGAACCGCCTTGGTGAAGTCGGTGATCGCCTCGCCGAACTGGCCGGCGCGGGCATAGGCCGCGCCGCGGGTGTTGTAGGCCGAAGCGTCGTTCGGGTTGCGCTGGATCACCTCGGACAGGGAGGCGATGTTGACGTTCGTCGCGCCCGTCGCGTCCGTCTCCAGCACCGCGTATTGCTTCGGGCCGGCGGCACTGCCGACCGTCTCGCAACCGGCCAGCGCCGCGGCAGCCAGCGCCACGGCTGCAACCAGCCCGGCCTTCCGTCCCGCCAAGCTCAATGACGTCATCGCCCCGCTCTCCTTGAGCCCCCGCGCCACCCGCGCGTCAGGCCCTCGTCCATCCGCTCCGTGCCGGCACGCCCGCGGCGTCCGGCTCGCCCCCGGTCTCGTCCTGCGGGCGAAAGGCCGGGGCACTCTCCCCGATCGCGGTGAACGCCCGCTTAAGGTCGAGGAATGTTTCCGCTGAAGCGGCTGGATGTGGCGAAGGTATGGCCCCCTCGGGCAGCCCCGGGAAATCGCGCTCCGCCAGCCGCATGCGGCGGGACGGTGTGGCGGGAAGGACCCAGATTGCGGGCTGATCGGGCCCGCCGCCTGGTTCAGGGAATCAGGCGCGTGACGTGTCCCATCTTGCGGCCGGGTCGCGCCTCGCCCTTGCCGTAGAGGTGCAGGTGGGCGCCCGGCCGGGCGAGGAGTTCGGCCCAGCCGTCGGCCTCCGCGCCGATCAGGTTGTGCATCTCGACCGCCATGCCGCCCGTGCGCGCGGCGTCCCCGAGGGGCCAGCCGCAGACGGCGCGCACGTGCTGGGCGAATTGGGAGGTCAGCGCCCCCTCTATTGTCCAGTGCCCGGAATTGTGGACCCGCGGCGCGATCTCGTTGACGACGACCCGCTCGGATCCGCCCTCCCGCACCAGGAACATCTCGACCGCGAGGACGCCGACATAGTCGAGCGCCTCGGCGATGCGCCGCGCGATGTCGATCGCGCTCCGGGCCGTCTCCGGGGCGATGCCGGCCGCGGGCACGCGGGTGACCGCCAGGATGTGGTCGCGGTGCTCGTTCTCGCAGAGGTCGAAGGCGGCGAAGGACCCGTCCGCCGAGCGGGCGGCCACGACGGAGACCTCGCGCTCGAATCGCACGAAGCCTTCGAGGATCAGCGGCGCGCCGCCGAACTCCGCCATGATCGCCGAGCGGTCGACGGGGCCTTCCGCCCGGATCATGCGCTGGCCCTTGCCGTCGTAGCCGAAGCGGCGGGTCTTCAGCACCGCCGGGCGGCCGATGGCGGCGATGGCGCGGTCGAGGTCGTCGCCGCTGTCGACGGCGCGGAACGGCGCGGTCGGGATGCCGAGGTCGTTGATGAAGGTCTTCTCGGCGAGGCGATCCTGCGTGGTCGCCAGCGCGTGCGCGCTCGGGTGTAGCGGCGCGCCGGCGGCCAGGATCTCCGCGGTCTCGCGCGGGATGTTCTCGAACTCATAGGTGACGACGTCGACGCTTCCCACGAAGGCTCTCAGCGCGGCCGCGTCGTCATAGGCTGCGATCGTCGTCTGCGCGGCGACGTCGAAGGCGGGGCTGTCCGCGTCGGGGGCGAAGACGTGCACCTTCAGGCCGTAATTCGCCGCCGCGAGCGCGATCATGCGGCCGAGCTGGCCGCCCCCGACGATGCCGAGGGTGGAACCGGGTGTCAGGATACGCGCGATCACGGGCTGGTCTCTGTCTCCGGCCGCTCCGCCACGGCCTCGCTCTGCGCCTGCCGCCACGCCTCGAGGCGCTCGGCGAGCCCTTCGTCCGTCAGTGCCAGCACCGCGGCCGCGAGCAGGGCGGCGTTCACCGCGCCGGCCCTGCCGATCGCCAGCGTTCCGACCGGGATGCCGGCCGGCATCTGCACGATCGAGAGCAGGCTGTCCTGGCCTGAGAGCGCCTTCGATTCCACCGGCACGCCGAAGACTGGCAGGCTCGTGAGCGCCGCCGTCATGCCGGGCAGATGGGCGGCCCCGCCCGCCCCCGCGATCACCACCTTGTGGCCGGCAGCCCGGGCACCCTTGGCGAAGGCGTAGAGCCGGTCCGGCGTGCGATGGGCCGAGACGATGCGCGTCTCGTGAGGAACGCCGAGGGCGTCGAGGGTTTCGGCCGCGTGCCGCATGGTCGCCCAGTCGGACTGGCTCCCCATGATGATCGCGACCGGGCGCGCTGCCGCCATCGTCTCCCATCCGTGCTGCGAGAGGGCGCCGCGGGCCCGCTGGCGGGCCTTCAGGCGCGATCCCGCCGAATACAGGCGCGCCGCCGGCCCGGCAAGCGCGGGGCGGCGATCGGCACGGGACAGCGTTCAGGCGATGATGTCGGGGGTGATCTGATCTTCGAGGTAGGAGATCCGGTCGCGCAGCGTCAGCTTGCGCTTCTTCAGCCGCTGGATCTGGAGCTGGTCGCCGGCGACGTTCCGCTCCAGCGCGTCGATCGCGCTGTCGAGGTCGCGGTGCTCCTCCTTGAGCCGCGCCAGCTCGCCAGCGAGATCGACCTGCCCATCCTCGACCAACTCAACCGCCATCGTCGCTTGCAATTCCCGGGATGCGCTCGCCGCGAGACCATGCGTCACGGCCGCGCTTGCGGCAAGGGGTGCCGCAGGGCCTCTCCTCAGGAGCCTCGATCAGCCTCTCAAGTCCGGCGCGAGGACGCAAGATTTCGTGAGGCATGCGGGCCCGAATCGCTTCGACAGCCGGCTCATCCTGTGTCAGTCTACCCGAGTCGGAACGATGACAGGAGATACGACTCATGTCGCTGCAGACGCATCTGAGCCAGCTCACCCGGAAGCATGAAGCCCTCGAGCGTGAGATTCAGGAAGCGATCCTCAGTCCCTCCGAGGACGATCTGCACATTGCCGAACTCAAGCGACGCAAGCTCCACCTCAAGGACGAGATCAACCGCCTTCAGGCCACCTCAGACGAAACGGTGCACTGACCGTCCTGCCCCAGATTTCCCGTTCTGAGTTCGTAGCCGCCGCGCTGGGCCGACAGCGCGGCGGTTTTGTTTGAGCCGTCCGCACCGACAGGGCGGCCGGCTCTGCTACAATCCGGAGCCTGTCAGCCCGGCGAGCGGCCGCGAGCGGACGCCCGAGGACATCCCATGAGCGCCACGCCCGTCCCGCCGGCCCTCCCCGGACGCTACGCGGAGGTCTACGCCGACTCGCTCGCCGATCCCGAGACCTTCTGGCTCGCCGCCGCCCGCGCCGTCGACTGGGAGACCGCGCCTAGCCGGGCCTTCGACGCCGAGGCCGGCAGCTACGGCCGCTGGTTCCCGGACGCGCGCCTCAACGCCTGCCACAACGCGATCGACCGCCACGTCGCGGCGGGGCGCGGCGGGCAGGCCGCCATCATCCACGATTCCCCCGTCACCGGCACGAAGCGGCGGATCACCTACGCCGAGTTGCAAGAGGAGGTCGCGACGCTCGCCGCCGTGCTCTCGGACCTCGGGGTCGGCAAGGGGGACCGCGTCGTCCTCTACATGCCGATGGTGCCCGAGGCCCTTGTCGGCATGTTCGCCTGCGCTCGCCTCGGGGCGGTGCACTCGGTGGTGTTCGGCGGCTTCGCCGCGAACGAGCTCGCCGTGCGGATCGAGGACGCGAGCCCGAAGGTGGTGCTCGCCGCCTCCTGCGGCGTCGAGCCGAGCCGGGTCGTCGCCTACAAGCCGCTTCTCGACGCCGCGATCGAGGCTTCGGAGCACAAACCCGATTCCTGCCTGATCCTGCAGCGCCCGCAATGCGAGGCCAGCCTCGTCGCCGGCCGGGACCGGGACTGGGCGGAGACGGTGCAGGCCGCCAGGGCCGCGGGCCGGCGGGCGGAGTGCGTCACGGTGGCGGCGACCGACCCGCTCTACATCCTCTATACGTCCGGCACGACGGGGAAGCCCAAGGGCGTGGTGCGCGACACGGGCGGCTATCTCGTGGCTCTCGCGTGGTCGATGGCCAACCTCTACGACGTGGCCCCCGGCGAGGTCTATTTCTGCGCCTCCGACATCGGCTGGGTCGTCGGCCATTCCTACATCGTCTACGCGCCCCTCGTGCACGGCTGCACCACCGTCCTCTACGAGGGCAAGCCGGTCGGCACGCCGGATGCCGGCGCCTTCTGGCGCGTCGCCTCCGAGCACGGCGTCGCCTGCCTCTTCACGGCACCGACGGCTCTGCGCGCCATCAAGAAAGAGGATCCGCGCGGCGAGCGCGTCGCGGGCTACGACCTTTCGCGCTTCCGCACCCTGTTCCTCGCGGGCGAGCGGGCGGACCCGGATTCCGTCGCCTGGGCCGAACGCACGCTCGAACGCCCCGTGATCGACCATTGGTGGCAGACGGAGACGGGCTGGGCCATCTCCGGCAACCCGGTCGGCCTCGGCCAGCTTCCGGTCAAGCACGGCAGCGCCTGCGTGCCGATGCCGGGCTACGACGTGCGGGTGCTCGACGAGGGCGGACGGCCGCTCGGCCCCGACATCATGGGCACGATCGCGATCCGCCTCCCGCTGCCGCCCGGCTGCCTGCCGACGCTGTGGGGCTCCGAGGAGCGCATGCGCCGCAGCTACCTCACCACCTTCCCCGGCTACTACGACACCTCCGATGCGGGGATCCGCGACGCGGACGGCTACGTCACGGTGCTCGGGCGAACCGACGACATCATCAACGTGGCCGGCCACCGGCTCTCGACCGGCGGCATGGAGGCGGTGCTGGCCTCCCACCCGGATGTGGCCGAATGCGCCGTCATCGGCATCCGCGACGCGCTCAAGGGCGAGGCGCCCTGCGGCTTCGTGGTGCTGAAGGCGCAGGTGGAGCGCGACCCGGCCGAGATCGAGCGCGAGCTGGTCGCGCTGGTGCGCAAACGCATCGGTCCCGTGGCGGCCTTCAAGCTGGCGCTCACCGTCCCGCGGCTGCCGAAGACCCGCTCCGGCAAGATCCTGCGCGGCACCATGAAGCGCATCGCCGACCACGAGCCCTGGACCATGCCGCCGACGATCGACGATGCCGGCGCCCTCGACGAGATCGGCGAGAGCCTGCGGGCGCGAGGGATCGGCACCTGACCGGAGGCTGGTCAACCGGGCCGGCCGCGCCACATCGCCTCCACTCTGCTCCGGAGACCCGCATGACCGCGCGCCTGTTCGAACCCCTGCAGCTCGACGAGCTGACGCTCGAGAACCGCATCCTGATCGCGCCGATGTGCCAGTACTCGGCACGGGCCGGCGAGGCCTCGGACTGGCACATGATGCATCTCGGTCACCTTGCCATGTCGGGCGCGGGCCTGCTGACCCTCGAGGCGACCGCCGTCTCGCCCGAGGCCCGCATCACCGACTGGGACCTCGGCCTCTACGACGACGCCACCGAGCGGGCCCTGGCCCGCGTCCTCGGCGCTGTGCGGGAATACGCCCCGATCCCCGTCTGCATCCAGATCGCCCATGCCGGCCGCAAGGCGTCGAGCGAGGCGCCCTGGATGGGAGGCGCGCAAATCCCGCCCGAATCGCCGCACGGCTGGCGCACGGTGGCGCCCTCGGCGATCCCGCACGGCGACGGCGAGGTGGCCCCGCACGCCCTCGACGCTACCGACATGCGCCGCATCCTGTGCGAGTTCGTGTCCACCACCCGCAGGGCCATGCGTCTCGGGATCGACGCGGTCGAACTGCACGGGGCGCACGGCTACCTGCTGCACCAGTTCCTGTCGCCGCTCTCGAACGAGCGCACGGACCGGTACGGCGGCAGCCTCGCCAATCGGATGCGCTTCCCGCTCGAGGTGTTCGACGCCGTCCGCGAGGTGGTGCCCTCCGGCAAGCCGGTCTGGATGCGCGTCTCGGCCACCGATTGGGTGGAGGAGGGCTGGGATCTCGACGAGACCGTGGAACTCGCCCAGGCCCTGAAGGAGCGGGGCGCGGCGGCGATCCACGTCTCGACCGGCGGCCTCTCGACCCGGCAGGCGATCCGCCTCGGGCCGGGCTACCAAGTGCCCCACGCGGAACGGATCAAGGCGGCGACGGGGCTGACCACGATCGCGGTCGGGCTCATCACCGCTCCGTCCCAGGCCGAGGCGATCCTGCGGGAGGGCCGCGCGGACGCGATCTCGCTCGCCCGCGCCATGCTCTACGATCCGCGCTGGCCCTGGCACGCGGCGGCCGAACTCGGCGCACAGGTGCGGGCCCCGAAGCAGTACTGGCGCTCGCAGCCCCGCGAATTCAAGGACCTGTTCAAGAGCACGAAGTTCGGACAGCGCTGACGCGAGGGCGCACCTCCCACCTCTCCTGTTCGGGAGCGGTCGAGTGCGCGGGACGCGGACCGGGTGAGGCGTGCGACCTACCCGGAGAGACCTATCCCTCTCACCGCAACCCTCTCCCGAACGGGCGAGGGCGCGCGCCGCGCCTCCCTCGAACCGGTGCGGGCGCGAGCATCGCTCGCGTCACACCACCCGCAGCGGCTTCTCCAGAACGGACAGGACCCGCGCGAGGTCGGTGCCGCGCTTCATCACGCGTCCGCTCGCGGCGACGACGGCATAGGTACCCTGGCGGCGGGCGAGCTTCGGATCCTTCTCGATCCGGTAGAGCGGCATCTCGGAGGTGCGGCGGTAGATCGAGAACACCGCCTTGTCGCGGCGAAAATCGAGGGCGTAGTCGCGCCACTCGCCGTCCGCGACCATGCGTCCGTACAGGTTGAACAGGATGCGCAGCTCGTCGCGGTTGAACGCGATCTGAGGGGCGGTCGAGGGGGCGGGGAAGGGGACCACGTGGGCGGTGGTGGCGGCTGCAATGTCGTTCGGTCGGGGCTCGGCGCTCGTCCGCTCGCTCATCGTCGCTCCGTTCTCGGGCCGGTTCGGTTAGCCGGATGATGGGCCGCCGCGTTGCGGCCCGCAAGGGCGAGCGAACGTTGCCGCGAAGCCACGCACGGGAAACAAAGCGTCACGTTTTCGCCGCCTTCGCGCCTTTCGTGAGCCTTGTTGCACGCGCACAACGCCGATCGAACCTCGCCGGACCGTGCCCGGCGCGACGCCCGAAACCCGAGCTCCCCAGCCCTCGGTCGTCGCTCCCGGATCCCACGCCCGGCACTCCAGAGGTTTCGAGACCCAAGGACTTCAGGCCGCCCCCCGGCGGCCTTTTTTCTGCGCGCCATTCCGGAACTACGCTATGAGGGCGATCGCGGGCGACCGCGGCGCAGACCTGTGGCTGGAAAGACGTGCCCGCCTTCGACGAAACCTTCCGCGAGACGCTGGCCGACCTGTTCGCGTGGCGGCGCGACGTGCGCCGCTTCCGGAGCGAGCCCGTCCCGGAGGCGGACCTGCGCGCCTGCCTCGACCTCGCGCGGCTCAGCCCCTCCGTCGGCAACAGTCAGCCCTGGCGCTTCGTGCGCGTCGCCGATCCGGGCCGCCGCGCGGCGGTGGTCGCGAGCTTCGAGGCCTGCAATGCCGCCGCCGCCGAGACCTACGCGGACGAGCGGGCCGCGCTCTACCGGCGCCTCAAGCTCGCGGGGTTGAGAGAGGCGCCGGTCCACCTCGCCGTCCTCTGCGACGACGCCACCGGGACCGGCCACGGGCTCGGGCGGGCGACGATGCCCGAGATGCTGCGCTACTCCGTGGTCGGCGCCGTGCAGGGCTTCTGGCTCGCGGCGCGGGCATTCGGGCTCGGGGTCGGCTGGGTTTCGATCCTCGATCCCTGCCACGTCAGCCGCTGCCTCGACGTGCCGGCCTCCTGGCACCTCGTCGCCTATCTCTGCGTCGGCTATCCGATCGAGGAGCATCTCGACCCCGAACTCGTCCGGTCGGGCTGGCAGGGGCGGGACGACGATGCCGGCCGCCTGATCGAGCGCTGAGGCGGCATCCCTAAGGGAATATTTCCCCGGAACGCGGCCTTTCGCGCATCGCGGACACCGGGCTTTCACCGCGCGAATCGATACGCGTTCACAAGCGGAGCAAAAGAGCAAGCTACAACCGGAACGGAAGGATCGGGCACCGAATTATGGTCCTGCGTATGGTCACGCTTGCAAGGACGTAAGGCGATGTTCGGGAAGTCGGTATGGCGTGCGGCCGCGTTCGGCACGCTCGTGGCGGCAGCGATGGGGGCGGGCACGGCGATGCCGGCGCAGGCGCGCGAGGTGATCCCGTTCGGGGACCCGATGGTCGCGCCGGGCTCCGTCGTGATCAGCATCTCGCAGCGCCGGCTCTATCTCGTGAACGGGGACGGCACGGCGATCCGCTATCCCGTCGCGGTCGGCAGGCCGGGCAAGCAGTGGCTCGGCGCCACGCAGATCGACGGCAAGTACGTCGCGCCCGCGTGGTCGCCCCCGGCCGAGGTGAAGCGCGACAACCCGCGCCTGCCGAACCTCATCGCCGGCGGCTCGCCGCGCAACCCGATGGGCGCGGCCGCGATGACGCTGGCGGGCGGCCAGTACGCCATCCACGGCACCAACCGGCCGAGTTCGGTCGGCACCTTCGCCTCCTACGGCTGCGTGCGGATGTACAATCAGGACGTGGTCGATCTCTACGACCGCGTGACCGTCGGCACGCAGGTCTACATGACCCGCTGAGCCGAGGCGCCGGAGCGCGGCTCAGCCTGCGGGCGGGGCCGTCGCCTCGACGGCGGTGAAGGGTTCGAGGATCCGGTAGGTGTGTTCCGTACCCGCCGGCACGACCCAGGAATCGCCGGCCTCCAGGCTGACCGTCTCGCCCTTCAGGACGAGTTCGGCACGGCCCGATACGACGAAGCCGACGGTCTCGTAGGGGCGGCTCGCCGCGGGTTTGTCGTCGGTCGGCGGCTCGTCGCGCCACATCCGCATGGACAGGCGCTCGCCGCGCGCGAGGCTCACCTCGCCGTGGGCGCCTTCCGGCGCGTTCCGGCTCGAAACCTTGGTCGCCATCGCGTCCCTCCCGTCCTCGATCCGCGCGCTTGAGCGCGCCATCGGGCCAACGGCCACGGCGCGACGGACGTTCCGAGGCTCGGGCCGCTCAGAAATCGACGGCGATGCCCTTCACCTCCCAATCGTCGTAGCGCACGGGCTCCAGGCCGCCGCGTCCCTGCCTCTCCCGCCGGGCCGCGATCTCGGCGGCTCGGGCATCGATGGCCGCGCGACGCTCGGCCGCCTCGGAGAGCGCCCGCTCGGCCGCGGGCGTCAGCCGCTTCGGCGACGCCGCCTCGGCGGGGCCCGACGCGTCCGTATCGCGTGTCCCTTGCCGTATCCCTTGCCGTGTCCCTTGCATTGTCTCTTGCATCGCGTCCGCTCTGGTGGGAGGGCGAGGCATTCCGGCCTCGGGGGCCGGCATGCGATGACGGGAAGTTAGGTTTCATGGCGCCACGCCGCAACGCGGACGCTCCGGCCGAGACTGGGGACAGGGAGGCCGCGGGGCTCGCCGCCCGGCGCGTGGCGCAGGGCGTAGTCGCCGATCTTCTCGGCAAGGGCCGTGGGCAGGCCCTGGAGGATGCCCTCGCGCAGGGCGCGCGCACTGCCGGTCTCGATGCGGCCGACGCGGGACTCGCCCGCGCCATCGCCACGGCGACGTTCCGGCGCCTCGGATACCTCGAGCGGGCCCTCGGGGCACGGATGGCGCAGGGCCTGCCCCGAAACGAGCCCCGCCTCCTGTCCCTCCTCGCCACCGGCGCCGCGCAGATCCTCGATCTCAACGTGCCCGACCATGCCGCGGTCGATCTCTCGGTGCGCCTCGCCAAGGGCGACCGGGCGCTCCAGCACCTCGCCGGGCTCGTGAATGCGGTCCTGCGGCGGGTCGTGCGCGAGCGCGACGCGATCCTGGCGGACGCGGACGCACCGCTCCGGCACAACACGCCGGACTGGCTCGCCTCGCGCTGGCGCGCGGCCTACGGCGAGGAGCGGGCGGCCGCGATCGCTGCCGCCCATCTGCGCGGGGCCGCGATCGACCTCACGATCCGGGCCACCCCCGAAAACTCCCTCGACATCTGGGCCGAGCGCCTCGGCGCCGTCGTGCTGCCGACGGGATCGCTCCGGTTGACGGACGTGCGGGCACCGGTCGCGGAGCTGTCCGGCTACGGCGAGGGGGCGTGGTGGGTCCAGGATGCGGCCGCGGCGATCCCCGCGCGGCTCCTCGCGCCGCGGGCGAACGAGCGGATCGCGGATCTGTGCGCGGCGCCCGGCGGCAAGACGGCCCAGCTCGCGGCCGCCGGCGCCCGGGTCACCGCGGTGGACCGCTCGGCACCGCGCCTGGAGCGCCTGCGCCAGAACCTCGCCCGCCTCGGCCTCGAGGCCGAGGTGCGGACGGGCGATGCCGTGGATATGCCGGAGACGGACGCGTTCGACGCCGTCCTCCTCGATGCGCCCTGTTCGGCAACCGGCACCATCCGGCGCCATCCGGACGTGGCCTGGACCAAGACCGGGGCGGATCTCGCGAAGCTGACGGCGCTGCAGGCGCGACTCCTCGACAGAGCGGCCTCGCTCGTCCGGCCCGGCGGACGGCTCGTCTACTGCACCTGCTCGCTGGAGCCGGAGGAGGGCGAGGCGCAGGTCGCGGCCTTCCTCGCCCGCCACGCGGCCTACGAGCGCGTGCCCGTCGAGCCGGGCGAAGTCGGCGGGCTGCCGGACTTGATCGGGGCGGAGGGCGATCTGCGGACGCTGCCGGCCCATCTCGGCGGCGCTGACCCGGCCGGTTTAGGCGGGATCGACGGCTTCTTCGCCAGCCGCCTGCGCCGCAGGGACTGAGTCCGGCGCGGGAACGAGACCTACAGCAGGCCGAGTTGTCCGCTCGGTCCGCCAGAACCGCCGCGGCGGGGCGTCGGACCGACGAGGATCCCGGCGCCCGAGACGGAGGCCTTGAAGGCGGCGATGTCGGCGTAGGCCTGGACCTGCGTCCTGAACCGAACCGGCGAGCAGATGACAGCGCCGGACCGATCGTCGATCAGAGTCCAGAACCAGAGACCACTCGAATCCTCGGAGATGTCGAAACGCATCGCACCGGTCCGCCTCGGGGACAGCCCCAGGGATACCGCAGAAAAAGTCTCGACGGGTAAATATCTTAGGCCGATCAAGGCTTAGCCGGCGCGACATCATCGATTCAGGCTCGTTGTCCCCGCAATCAACGCTGTCCACATCCCGCAATGCAGCAGAGCCGGTCCGCCCGACCCGCCGATGGGTGGGCGGGCTCCGCATTTGCAACCTTTGATCCGACCAGCGGTTGGAAGCCCTCACGCCGAATCACCTTCGGCAAGGAGACTTCATGAACAAGCTGATCCTCATCGGCGCTCTCGCGCTCACCACCTCGACGGCCGCCCTCGCCCAGGAGCGGGCGGTGCCGCCGCCGGGCACGTCGGGCACCGTCGTCACGCAGCAGCCGAACACCACCGGCAACAGCCGCGACGTCATCGTGGCGCCGGGCGCCACCGGCGCGGAGACCGCGACGACCAATTCCGCAGCGGGCGGAAATGCCGGCCAGCCGTCCCGCGCCGTGCCGCAGGGCAGCGCCGGCAGCAGCGGCGGATCGGGCGGCGGCCAGTAAGGGCCCGAGACGTCCCGTCAGGTTCCAGGACACGGAGGCTCGCAGCCTCACGAACGACATCCCGTCGCTGCGAGCCTCGTCACCATGTGCCGCCGCTTCGCCGGACAGCCGACGCCCGGCGGTGCGTGATCCGGGTCAGGGCTCGATCACGTCGAGGTCGCGTAGCCCGGCCCAGTGCTTCCACTGCTCCCAGGCTTCGTCGAGGCAAGCGGCGGCCTCGCTGCGCGAACCGGCGACGCCGCCGCGGCGGAAGGGCAGGGCGCCGATGTCGAGGCTCATGCCCCAGCCCCATTGCTCGGTCGCCGGATCGGCACTGATGCAGTCGATCCGCCCCACGATCAGGGCGCCGCTCGTCGCGAAATAGGTCTCGCGCGGGTGGTCCTGCAGCCGCGTGTAGACGAGTGCCGCCATGCCTGTCCTGCCCCGGGACGCCAGCGCGGGTTCGCTCGCACGGCCAGAGGCCCCGGATCGAACGCCGCATCGTTCCCGCATGACACAGCGTAAACGGATGGTTAAGAGGCCGCCTCTAGCTTCATCCGTCGGTGAGACCCGGCCGGGCGCATGCTGCGCTTCGCCGCCCGGTGAGGAGAACGCGTGCTCGGGGGGCCTGATCGCTGGCGCTTCTATCGGCTTGTCGGGCGCGAGATCGCGCGCTCGGTGCGGGCCGCCTCGGCGCGGCTGACGGCGCCGCCGGACATCCTCGCCCGCGTCCGCGTCACGGGCCTCATCATCGCGCCCCACGACCTGCGCACCAGCGACGCCACCTTCGCCGACGACATTTACGCGGGCCTTTTCGTGTTCGCGGGGCGGTCGCTCGCGGTGAGCGGCGGCTCGCCTTTCGATTACACGCCGCCCTCGCCGGAATGGGCGGAGGTGCTCTACGGGTTCGGCTGGCTGCGGCACCTGCGCGCCGCCGACACGGCGCTCGCCCGCGCCAATGCCCGCGCCTTCGTCGCCGATTTCATCGCCGGCCGCGGCGACCCGGCGCTGGCGCGCCCGACGCCGGTGGCCGCCCGCCGCCTGATCTCCTTCCTCAGCCAGTCGCCACTGGTTCTGGAGGGGGCCGACCGGACCTTCTACCAGAACTTCCTGCGCAACCTCGCGAAGTCCGCCCGCGAGCTGGAGCACGACCTGCGCCAAGGCGTGCCGCCGCAATGGCGGCTGCTGGCCGCCGTCGCCCTCTGCTACGCGGGGCTGTGCTGCGACGGCATCCAGCCGATCCTCAAGCGGGCGACCCGCATCCTGTCGCGGGAGCTCGACCGCCAGATCATGGCCGATGGCGGCCACCGCTCGCGCGATCCGCGCTTCGCGATGGAACTCCTGCTCGACCTGCTGCCTCTGCGGCAGAGCTATCTCAGCCGCAGCGTCGATCCGCCCGAGGCCCTGCTCCGGGCGATCGACCGGATGCTGCCACTGCTGCGGCTCCTGCGCCACGCCGACGCCTCGCTCAGCCACTTCAACGGCATGGGCGCTACCGCCGCCGACCATCTCGCGACGCTCCTCGTCTACGACGGGACGCTCGCCCAGCCGCTGATGCACGCGCCGCTCTCGGGCTACGAGCGCCTGGAGGGCGGCCGCCTCGTCGTGGTGGCCGATGTCGGGGCGCCGCCGCCGCTCGCCTACTCGCGCAACGCCTGCGCCGGCACCCTGTCCTTCGAGATGTCCAGCGGCCCGCAGCGCATCGTGGTGAATTGCGGCCTGCCGGAGAGCGGGGCCGAACTCCGGCGCCTCGCCCGCAGCACGCCGGCCCACTCGACGGCCTCGGTCGCCGACGCCTCGTCGAGCCACGTCCTCGCCGGGACCGGCTGGTGGGGCGAGCGCGCCGCCGCCGACTGGGTCTCCCGCCGGCTCGGGCCGATCCTCCTGCACGGCCCGTCCGAAGTGAAGTCCGAGCGTTTCACGGACGGGGGCGCCGAGGTGCTCGCCGCCCGCCACGACGGCTACGTGCGCGATCACGGCATCGTCCACGAGCGGCGCTGGCGCCTCATCGGCGCCGAGGGGCGCCTCGAGGGCGAGGACGCCTTCCTGCGCGCGGGCAATCGCCACCGGCCGGAGGAGGTGGCGATCCGCTTCCACCTGCATCCCTCGATCGTGATCAGCCCCGGTCCGGAGGGCGGCCTCGCCCTGGCCCTTCCCCTCGGCGAGGTCTGGGATTTCCGGGCGGAGGGCGCCGAGGTCGCCATCGAGGAGAGCGTCTACTTCGCGGGCCTGTCGGGCGCCCGGCGCACCGACCAGATCGTCCTGCACCTGCGGGTCGGCGACGGGGCCCGGGTGAGCTGGTCCTTCAGCCGCCGCGCGGCCGATCCCGCTGCGTGAGGCATGCTGGCCCGTGCGGCCGGATTCGTGCTACCGCGCCGCGAGATCGCCTGACTGCCTGTACGAGTTTCCGATGTCGCATGACCAGGTGCGGATCACCCGCGCGCTCCTCTCCGTCTCCGACAAGACGGGTCTCGTCGATTTCGCCCGCGCGCTCAGCGAGCGCGGCGTCGATCTCGTCTCCACCGGCGGCACCCACCGGGCCCTGAGCGAAGCGGGCCTGCCCGTCACCGAGGTCGCCGACCTGACGGGCTTCCCCGAGATGATGGACGGGCGCGTGAAGACGCTGCACCCGGCCGTCCACGGTGGCCTGCTCGCCGTGCGCGACAACCCCGAGCATCAGGCCGCGCTCGCTGCCCACGGCATCGGAGCGATCGACCTCTTGGTCGTGAATCTCTATCCCTTCGAGGCGACGATCGCGGCGGGGCGCGGCTACGACGATTGCATCGAGAACATCGATGTCGGTGGCCCTGCCATGATCCGGGCGGCCGCGAAGAACCACGCCGACGTCGCCGTGGTCACCGACGTTTCGGATTACGCCGACCTCCTCGCCGAGGTTCAGGCGGGCGCGGGCGCCCTGAGCGCCGCCACCCGGCGCCGGCTCGCGCAGAAGGCCTATGCCCGCACCGCCGCCTACGATGCGGCGATCGCGAACTGGCTCGCCGGGCAGGTCGAGGCACAGACGACACCCGCCTTCCGCGCCTTCGGCGGCAGCCTCGCGCAGGGTCTGCGCTACGGCGAGAACCCGCATCAGGCGGCGTCCTTCTACCGGGCGCCCGGGATCGTGCGGGCAGGCGTCGCGAGCGCCCGCCAGCTTCAGGGAAAAGAACTCTCCTACAACAACTTCAACGACACGGATGCGGCCTACGAGTGTGTCGCCGAGTTCGACCCGGCCCGCATCGCGGCGGTCGCCATCATCAAGCACGCCAATCCCTGCGGCGTCGCCGAGGGGGAGAGCCTGCTCGCGGCCTACGAGCGGGCCCTCGCCTGTGATCCGACCTCCGCCTTCGGCGGCATCGTGGCGCTGAACCGCACGCTCGACGCGGAGGCCGCGCGGAAGATCGTCGAGATCTTCACGGAGGTGATCATCGCCCCCGACGCCACGGAGGAGGCGATCGCGATCGTCGCGGCCAAGAAGAACCTGCGGTTGTTGCTGGCCGGGGGCCTGCCGGATCCGCGCGCGCCCGGCGAGACCGTGCGCAGCCTCTCGGGCGGCCTCCTCGTCCAGGGCCGGGACAACGCCGTCGTCGACGACATGCCGCTCTCCATCGTCACGAAGCGGGCGCCGACCGAGGCCGAATCCGCCGATCTCCGCTTCGCCTATCGGGTCGCCAAGCACGTGAAGTCGAACGCCATCGTCTACGCCCGGGGCGGTGCCACGGTCGGGATCGGCGCGGGGCAGATGTCGCGGATCGATTCCTCCCGCATCGCGGCCTGGAAGGCCGCCGAGGGGGCCCGGAACCTCGGCCTCGCCGAGAGCCTCGCCAAGGGCGCCGTCGTCGCCTCGGACGCCTTCTTCCCGTTCGCGGACGGGTTGCTGGCGGCGGCCGAGGCGGGCGCCACCGCGGTGATCCAGCCCGGCGGCTCGATGCGAGACGCGGAGGTGATCGCGGCGGCCGACGCGGCGGGGCTCGCCATGGTGTTCACTGGGCACCGCCACTTCCGCCACTGAGCTGCCACCTGCGCCGCGAGCCTGTCGAGCGCGGGTTCCCTCTCGTTCCGAGAGGGACAGGGTGAGGGGTGCGACCTCTCCGGATAGACCTGATCCCTGACCCGCTCGGCCTCCTCCGACTCGACCTCTCCCGGACGGGAGAGGTGGGACGGCGCGAAACGAGAAAGGCCCCGCCTCGCGGCGGGGCCTTCGCGTATCGCGGTCCGCGGATCCTGCCTCAGGCGAGGATGTCGCGGTCCTTGGTCTCCGGGATGAAGAGCAGGCCGATCACGAAGGTGAACAGCGCGATCACGATCGGGTACCAGAGGCCGTAATAGATGTCGCCGGTCTGGGCCACCATCGCGAAGGCGGTGGCGGGCAGGAGGCCGCCGAACCAGCCGTTGCCGATGTGGTACGGCAGGGACATCGAGGTGTAGCGGATGCGCGTCGGGAAGAGTTCCACCAGCGCCGCCGCGATCGGCCCGTAGACCATCGTCACGTAGAAGACGAGGATCGTCAGGATGCCGATCACCATCAGCTTCTGACCGGTGAACACGTCGAGCGGGTTTCCGGCCTTGATCACGGTCGGGTTGTTGGTGGCCGACGGGTAGCCCGCCTCCGTCAGCGCCGCCGGGACCGCCTTGGCGAAGTTCGGATCCGCCACGGGGAAGTCCTTGCCGTTGATGCTCACCACCGTCGGCGTGCCCGCGGGCTGCGCCTCGGTGGTGTAGCTCACGGCGCTGCGGGCGAGCAGCGCCTTGGCGACGTCGCACTCCTTCGTGAACTTGGCCGTGCCGACCGGGTTGAACTGGAACGAGCAATCGGCCGGGTTCGTCTTCACCACCACCGGCACGTTCGACTGCGCCGCGTAGAGCGCCGGGTTGGCGTTCGCGGTGAGCTGGTGGAACAGCGGGAAGTAGGTGAGCGCCGCGATGAGGCAGCCGCCGAGGATGATCGGCTTGCGGCCGATCTTGTCGGAGAGCGCGCCGAAGAACAGGAACCCGCCTGTGGCCAGGATCAGCGACCACGCGATCATCACGTTGGCCGTGAACTGGTCGACCTTCAGGATGCTCTGCAGGAAGAACAGCGCGTAGAACTGGCCCGTGTACCAGACCACGGCCTGGCCCGCGGTGAGGCCCAGCAGCGCGAGCAGCGCCCACTTGGCGTTCTTCCACTGGCCGAACGCCTCCGAGAGCGGAGCCTTCGAGTGCGTGCCCTCGGCCTTCATCTTCTGGAAGGCCGGGCTCTCGTTCATCTGAAGCCGGATCCAGACCGAGATGGCGAGCAGGGCCACCGAGACGAGGAACGGGATGCGCCAGCCCCAGACCTGGAAGGCGGTGAGCGTCGTCGTCGTGCCGTCGGCGTTCGTCACCACGGTCGGCGCGTAGGCGTTGTTCACGTAGCCCTGCGTCGAGAGGATGATGATCAGCGAGAGCAGCAGGCCGAGCGTCGCCGTCGTCTGGATGAAGGCGGTGTAGAAGCCGCGGCGCCCGCGCGGGGCGTGCTCGGCGACGTAGACCGCGGCGCCGCCGTACTCGCCGCCCAGCGCGAGGCCCTGGAGCATGCGGAGCGCCAGCAGCGTGACGGGGGCGATCCAGCCGACGCCGTAGCTGTTCAGCGTCGCGTAGGAGGGCAGCAGACCGACGCAGAAGGTCGAGATGCCCATGATCAGGATGGTGACGAGGAAGGTGTACTTGCGGCCGACCATGTCGCCGAGGCGGCCGAAGACGAGGGCGCCGAACGGGCGCACCAGGAAGCCTGCCGCGAAGGCGAGCAGCGCGAAGATGTTGCGCGTCGCTTCCGGGTAGGCGGAGAAGAACTGCGCGCCGATGATCGCGGCGAGCGAGCCATACAGGTAGAAGTCGTACCACTCGAAGACGGTGCCGAGCGAGGAGGCCAGGATGACCTTCTTCTCGCCCGCGGTCATCGGTCTTGTTGCTTCGTCCGCCCGCGGTACTGCGGTTCCCACAGCCATCTCGGCCCCTCCATCCATGGTGACTTCGGATTCCGCCTTTGCCGGCGGTCCGGATTGGGACGGCACGCGGCCGCCCGTGGCGCTGCACAAGGCCGGCCGACAATTCAACTGCAAGATGCAGCCATTCGCCCGTCCGAACCAGACGATAGCGCAAGCCACAGCCTTGCCCAATAGATGAACGGAGCGAAAGGATTACCGATCGCGCCTTAGCAACAAGGATTGCGGGCGCCTGTAACCGGTTTTCGCGGGTGCCCACCAAGAAAAAGGGCGTGACTTGCGCCACGCCCCCTCATCGAGCCGGGCCCGGACGGCCGCGCCCCGTCTCAGTGCGCGTGCGCCAGCGCCGCGCCGATACCGGTCTCCGAGCGCACGTATTGGGCATCGAAGGCGGCCCGCTCGCGGCGGGCGCGCGCCGTGTTGTCGAGCTTCGAGACGAGCCAGATCGTGACGAAGGCGAGCGGCATCGAGAACAGGGCCGGGTTGGCGTAAGGGAAGAGCGCGGCCGGCTGGCCGAACGTCTTCACCCAGACCGCGTCCGAGAGCACCACCATCACCACCGCCGCGACGAGGCCGACGAGGCCCCCGGTCAGTGCACCCCAGGTCGTCGTGCCCCGCCACAGGATCGACATGGCGAGCACGGGGAAGTTGCAGCTTGCCGCCACGGAGAAGGCGAGCCCGACCATGAAGGCGACGTTCTGGTTCTCGAAGATGTAGCCGAGCACGATCGCCACGATGCCGATCGCGACCGCCGAGATCTTCGAGAGGTTCACCTCGTGCTTCTCGGTGGTGCGTCCGCGGGCGATGACCTGCGCATAGAGATCGTGGCTCACCGCCGAGGCGCCGGCCAGCGTCAGGCCCGCCACCACCGCGAGGATGGTCGCGAAGGCCACCGCCGAGATGAAGCCGAGGAAGTACGGGCCGCCGACCGCGTTGGCGAGATTGACGGCGACCATGTTGGTGCCGCCGACCATGTCCTTGAGCTTGTCGAAGGAGCCACCAGCGCCGAGCTTGAAGTAGCTCGGGTCCGACATCAGCAGGGCGATGCCGCCGAAGCCGATGATGAAGGTCAGGATATAGAAATAGCCGATCAGGCCGGTGGCGTAGAACACCGACTTCCGTGCGGCCTGCGCGTCCGAGACCGTGAAGAAGCGCATCAGGATGTGCGGAAGGCCCGCCGTGCCGAACATCAGGCCGACGCCGAGGGAGATCGAGTCGATCGGGTTCGACACGAGGCCGCCGGGCGCCATGATCGCGTCGCCCTTCGGGTGGGTCTGAACGGCCGCCGCGAACAGGGCCTCGGGGTTGAAGCCGTATTTGTAGAGCACGGCGCCCGCCATGAAGCTCGCGCCGCCGAGCAAAAGGCAGGCCTTGATGACCTGCACCCAGGTCGTCGCCTTCATGCCGCCGAAGGCGACGTAGATGATCATCAGGGCGCCGACGATCACCACCGCGTAGAGATAGGGCAGGCCGAACAGGAGTTGGATCAGCTTCCCCGCGCCGACCATCTGGGCGATCAGGTAGAAAGCCACCACCACGAGCGTGCCGGTGGCCGAGATGATGCGGATCGCGGTCTGGTCGAGGCGGAAGCTCGCGACATCCGCGAAGGTGAACTTGCCGAGGTTGCGCAGGCGCTCCGCGATCAGGAACAGCACGATCGGCCAGCCGACGAGGAAGCCGGTGGAGTAGATCAGCCCGTCGAAGCCCGAGGTGTAGACGAGACCGGAGATGCCGAGGAACGAGGCGGCCGACATGTAGTCGCCGGCGATCGCCAGCGAGTTGGTGCCCGCCGAGATGCCGCCGCCGGCCGCGTAGAAATCGGCCGCCGACTTGGTGCCCTTAGCGGCACGGTACGTGATGCCCAGCGTGAACAGCACGAAGAACAGGAACATGCCGATGGCCGGCCAGTTCGTGGCCTGCTGCTGGACGGCGCCGAGATCGGGACCGGCCGCGAGCGCGGCCGTGGCGGCGAGCGCGGCCGTGGCGGCGAGCGCGGCCGTGGCGGCGAGCGGGAGCGAGGCCGTGATGAGGAGGGCGGAGAGGCGGGTCATCGGCCGAGGCTCCGCTCGAGTTCGGCGGTCAGCGCGTCGTAGCGCCCGTTGGCGCGCACAACGTAGATGCCCGTGAGGATGAAGGCGAAGACGATGACGCCGACGCCGAGGAACAGGCCGAGCGAGGCGGTGCCGCCGCCGACTTTGGTGGCGAGCAGGGCCTTGTCGAAGGCGATGAGGCCGATGAAGCCGAAATAGACCACCAGCATCAGCCCGGTCAGGATCCAGCCGAAGCGCGTGCGCTCGTGGACGAGGGTCTGGAAGGTGGGGTTGCGGACGATCCGTTCGTACTGGGGATCGGTCTCGATGCCTGGGACCGCGGGTTTGCCGTGCAGGCGGGGATCGACGATCCCCGAAGCCGTGGATGTGCTCATGGAATTTCCTCCGCCGGAGACTGGATCTCTGGCGGATCCGTCTGCCTCCGGACACTGATCGACGGGAACGCCGGCCAGCCCGCAACGCGCCCATGACGAAGGCGCCGCCCTCCGCCGCCGATGGCGGAGGTGCTCTCTCGCGGGAGACTACTCGTGTCGGATCGATGCGAAGAGCCGGGCGGCGCGGCGCCGCCCGGACCGGTCTCGGCTCAGCGGGTCCGGTTCTGCCGGTTCTCGATGAGGTCGTCGACGACCGCCGGCTCGGCCAGCGTCGAGGTGTCGCCGAGGGAGGAGAACTCGTCCTCGGCGATCTTGCGCAGGATGCGGCGCATGATCTTGCCGGAACGGGTCTTCGGCAGGCCGGGGGCGAACTGGATCAGGTCCGGCGAGGCGATCGGGCCGATGTCCTTGCGGACCCAGGCGACGAGTTCCTTGCGCAGCCCGTCGTCGCCCTCCTCGCCCTCGTTGAGGGTGACGTAGGCGTAGATGCCCTGGCCCTTCAGGGTGTGGGGGTAGCCTACCACCGCGGCCTCGGCGACCTTCGGATGCGCCACGAGAGAGGATTCGACCTCCGCCGTGCCCATGCGGTGGCCCGAGACGTTGATGACGTCGTCGACCCGGCCTGTGATCCAGTAATAGCCATCGGCGTCGCGCCGCGCCCCGTCACCGGTGAAGTAATTGCCCGGATAGGTCGAGAAGTAGGTCTGCTCGAAGCGCTCGTGATCGCCGTAGACCGTGCGCATCTGGCCGGGCCAGGAATCCTTGATGCAGAGGTTGCCCTCGCAAGGCCCGTCGAGGACCTTGCCCTCGGCGTCGACCATGATCGGCTGCACGCCGAAGAAGGGGCGCGTCGCGGAGCCCGGCTTCAGGTTGGTGGCACCCGGCAGCGGCGAGATCAGGATGCCGCCGGTCTCGGTCTGCCACCACGTGTCGACGATGGGGCAGCGGCTGTCGCCGACGACGCGGTAGTACCACTCCCAGGCTTCCGGGTTGATCGGCTCGCCGACGGATCCGAGCACCCGCAGGGTCTCGCGGGAGGTCTTCTTCACCGGGCCCTCGCCGCCGCCCATGAGCGAGCGGATCGCGGTCGGCGCCGTGTAGAAGATGTTGACCTTGTGCTTGTCGACGACCTCCCAGAAACGCGCGTTCGACGGGTAGGTCGGGATGCCCTCGAACATCAGCGTCGTGGCGCCGTTGGCGAGCGGCCCGTACAGGATGTAGCTATGGCCGGTGACCCAGCCGACATCGGCCGTGCACCAATAGACCTCGCCGTCGCGGTAATCGAAGACGTATTTGTGGGTCATCGAGGCGTAGACGAGGTAGCCGCCCGTGGTGTGCACGACACCCTTGGGCTGGCCCGTCGAGCCCGAGGTGTAGAGGATGAAGAGCGGGTGCTCGGCCTCGACGGCTTCCGCCGGGCATTCGTCGGTCACCTGCTCGGCGGCCTCGTGGTAGTAGACGTCGCGGCCCGGCTCCATGGCGACGTCGGAGCCCGTGCGGCGCACCACGATGACGTGGTCGACGATCTCCGAGCCGAGGCGCTGGATGGCGGCGTCGACATTGGCCTTGAGAGGCACCTTGCGGCCGCCGCGCAGGCCCTCGTCCGCCGTGATCACGACCTTCGAGGCGCAGCCCTCGATGCGGCCGGCGAGCGAATCCGGCGAGAAGCCGCCGAACACCACCGAGTGGATCGCCCCGAGCCGGGCGCAGGCCAGCATCGCGTAGGCAGCCTCGGGGATCATCGGCAGGTAGATCGTGACGCGGTCGCCCTTCTCCACGCCACGGTTGCGCAGGACGTTGGCCATCCGGCAGACCTGAGCATGCAACTCGCGGTAGGTGATGTGCTTCGACTCGTTCGGGTCGTCGCCTTCCCAGATGATGGCGGTCTGGTCGCCGCGGGTCGCGAGATGACGGTCGATGCAATTGTGCGCGACGTTCGTCGTGCCGTCCTCGAACCATTTGATCGAGATGTTGCCCGGCTCGAAGCTCGTGTTCTTCACGCGGGTGAAGAGCTTCGACCAGTCGATGCGCTTGCCGTGCTCGCCCCAGAACGCGTCTGGGTTCTCGACCGACGCCTGGTACATCTCAAGGTACTTGGCATTGTCGACATGGGCGCCCTCGCGCCAGCTATCGCGGACCTCGACCAGCTTCTCGTCCATCGCGTCTCTTCCCTGAGTGGCGCCCGATCGTATCGCGGATCCTTCCGCGCAGCCGGGACTTCCAAGACTTGTCTTAATGCTCGACAGAGACCTGCCGCAAGCGCTCAACCGACCCGCAGAATAGGTTGGACACAATACAACTCTGCTATGCGGCCGGGTTCCGGCCTGTCAAGCTGGGTGAAAGTCCGATTGCGCACCGCGAAAGGGCCTGACCGGGCCCGTTTTCGGCCGGCGGCGGAAGCCGCACGAAGACGTACAACGCCGAGCCCGCTGCCAAGGCTCCATCGCGTACACCGCGCGCGGTGATGACATCGGGCGTGGTTTGTTGCCCCCCGCGGCCCCGCTTGGCCACGCGCCTGCCGCTCCGGGCAGGGACGCAGCCTCGGGACCGGACTTCCGGCCCCGGCCGCCTCAGGCGCTCATCGCTTCGCGCGACGGGAACAGCATCTCGACGAGCGTCCCCTCGTCCTTGCGGCTGGTGATCCGGAAATGGCCGTGGTTCGCCTCGACGAGCGCCTTCGTCAGCGGCAGGCCGAGCCCGGTGCCGCCGCCCCTTCGAGGCCCCGCGATCGCGGCCGTGCGGAAGGGCTCGAGCGCGCAGGCGATCTCGTCCGGGCTCATGCCGACACCGGTGTCGCGCACGCGGAGCGCGATCTCGCCGCGCTCGGCCACGGTCGTCGAGACGATGACCTGGCCGCCGGCCTCGGTGAAGCGGATCGCGTTGGCGATCACGTTGAGGGCCGCCTGGCGCATCGAGCGCTCGTCGGCCACCAGGGTGGTGAGGTCCGAGGAGAAGCTCGTGCGCAGCACGATGCGGTCGCGCGCCGCCTGCGGCTGCAGCAGCGAGACGCAGCTCGACACGAGTTCGTTGAGCGGGACCGGCCCGAAGGCGAGGTCGAGGCTGCCGGACTCGATTCGGGCGAGGTCGACGAGGTCGTTGACGAGGCCGAGCACGTGCTCGCCGGACGCGTGGATGTCGCGCAGGTAGTCCCGGTAGCGCTCCGGCACGGGGCCGAACTGCCCGTTCAGCATCACGTCGGCGAAGCCGAGAATGCCGTTCATCGGCGTGCGGATCTCGTGGCTGACCTTGGCGAGGAAACTCTCCTTCCAGGCCTCCATGGCCTCGACCTCGGCGCGGGCGCGCTCGGCGGCCGCGAGCAGCCGCTTCACGTCGGCGAGATCGCGCAGGATCGCGATGCGACGTCCGTCGGCGAGCGGCCGCGCGAGCCGGAACGAGACCGGCGCGCGGCCGCGGATCGCGACCTCGCGCGCCGGTGCGCCGGGCGCGTGGAGCGCTGCGCGCAGGTGCATTGCGCTCTCGGGCGCGAACAGGGCGAGGATCGGCTGCCCGATCGCGAAGGCCGCATCGCGGCCGAACATCCCGGCGGCCGAGCGGTTCAGGCCGAGGACGCGATCCTCCCCGTCGAGCGTGAGGATTCCGTCCTCGAACGCGTCGAGGTCGAAGGCGACGGCCTCGCCGCGCCGCGCCGGAACCGGGCTCGCGGGCGCCGACGCCTCCGCGTCCCGGACCCGCACGACGAGGGCCTCGGCGGGGACGCCCTGCCAGGGCAGCTGCCCGCGCGCGACCTCGATAGCCCGCACCCCGTCCTCGCGGGTGATCAGCCGGTCTCCGCCGGTCGTTCCTCCGGCCGGCGCATCCGCCTCGCCCGACCGGAGGATCAGGCGCGCGAGGCCACCCGAGATCGCGAAGGCGGCGACGTCCGGGAAGCCGGCAAGGGCGAGAAAGGCGGTGTTCGCGTGGAGGAGGCTGTCGTCCCGGCGGATCAGGATCGCCGCCGGCAACCCGTCGAGGAGCGCGCGGGCCTCGCCGAGACTCGAATCCGCCAGGTCGGCCTCCGCCTGCCGGCTCTCGGCGAGGCGCGAGGCGGGAAACGGCATCACGGCGGCGCCCTCGTGGGGTCGGGCGGGCTCGGTCGGCGCCTCGTCGCCGGCAAAGCGCGCGCCGAGGGCTCGGGCGATCTCCCGAAAGGCGGCATGCTCGGAGACCGAGAGCGACCGCTCGTCGGGGGCGGGCGGCGGCGCGACGGGCTCGGGGCGGCCCGCTCCGGCCCGGACAAGCAAGCGGCCGGGCCCGAGAGGGCCGCGCGCTCGCGGCCGGTCCAAACCCGGCCGAACCGGGCGACCGGCACCAGCGCCGCCAGCGACAGGGCAGCGAGGGTCGCCGCGGCCGGCACGAAGCTCGCCGCGAGCGGAGCCGCCTCCGCCACCGCCGCCGACGGGACCGGAGGGTTCTCGGAGGGCGCCTCGGCCGGCAGATCCGGCGCGGCCGGGAGGTCCGCCCGCAGACCTGGGGCGCGGATCAGGCCGAAGCCGCCATAGCCGGCGAAGGGGTGCCCGTTCCGCGCGACCGGCGCGCCGGAAAGCTCGACGCCGACCGGCTCCGGCGCCCAGTCGAGCACGATCTCGGCCGGCACGCCGCGGAACGTCTCCCGCCCGGCGAGCGCGGCGAGCAGGGCCTCGGCGGCGCGCAACCGCCCAGCCTGCGCGTGCGTCGCCCAGGATCGTCCGACGAGGTGCGGCGCAAGGGCCGCCCGCGGGCCGCCCGAAATCTCGGTGACGACGTCGCTCGCGTCGCTCCTCCAGAGGAAGCGGTCGCCGGGCCGCGGAGCCGGGGGCGGCTCCGCGACGATCTCCGGCGCAGGCGCGCGGATCTCGGGCTCGGGCGGGTCCCCGGCAGAGGCCGGCGGGTTCTCGGCCTCGGACGGGGACAGTGTGAGCGCGGGCGCCTCGGGCGCCGTCGCGGGGCGGCGGGCCGCCGGCACCGGCCCCGTTGGGACGAGGAGGAGCGCGGCCTCGCCGGTTCCGAGACGGCCGCGGGCGAGCAGGCAGGCGCTCGGCGGCGCGATCCGGCGGGGATCGAGGCGCAGGCGGACGAGGCGGGAGCCGTCCTCGGGAAGGGCGCTCCGGCGGATCTGGTCGGGCAGGGCGAGGCGCGGCAGCGCGAGGCCGTCCGGCCCGAACAGGGTCGACGCCCAGGCCTCGGCCGTCTCCGAGGCGCGGATGAGGCGGCCGCCCTCGGCGTCGAGCACGCAGAAGGCCGCGCTCCCGCCCTCCAGGTGAGGGGTGAGGCGCCCGTCCCGCGCCCAAGCCGCGAGGGCGGGAACGACCTGATCGTTCGCGAGACTGTGTTCCGGATCGGACCCGTCGTCGGTCATGCGGACCTGTCTGGCTGGAAAAATCTGCGTTACCGCACCCTCATTTGTATGTTGAACTGCCCCGGGACGGTGGACACTTCAAGCGGGCGTCACACGTTTACCTCATGTCAACCTTAATGCCCGCGGCTGAAGGCGGGCAGAGCGGATGCCATGGACGAGCGGGCATGTTATTGTGCACCGCACAATGATGCCCCGCTGATTCGGAGAGGAGACGAGAATGAGCAACACGCCGAACTACGAAGTGCCGACCGAGATGCGCGACTTCGCGGAGAAGAGCGTCGACCAGGCCCGCAAGGCGTTCGACAGCTTCATCGGCGCCGCCCGGCGTACGGCCGATACCGTGCAGGGCTCCGCCGAGACGGCACGCACCAACGCCCAGGACATCTCGAGCCGCGGCTTCGAGTACGCCGAGCAGAACGTGAACGCCGCCTTCGACCTCGCCCAGAAGCTCGTCCGCTCGCGCGACGTCCAGGAGGCGATGCAACATCAGGCCGAGTTCGTCCGCAGCCAGTTCGCCGCGATCCAGGCGCAGGCGAAGGAATTCGGCGGCCTCGCCCAGAGCGCCTTCCAGGAAGGTGCCGAGAAGGCAAAGGCGGCCATGCAGGAGGGCGCCGACCACGCTCGCAAGGCGATGGAGCAGGGCGCTGAGACAGCCCAGCAGAACGTGAAGGACGCGGAGACCGCGACCCGCAAGGCGACGTCCTGATCGAGACCGACCCGCGGATGTGAGGTCCGCGACCCGACGACCCGACGGCCCGTCCCGCACACCAGCGGGGCGGGCCGTCTCGTTTTTGCCCGCATTGCGGGGGAGGGGGCATCATGCCGCCTCAGCGGGGCGTGCCCGACCGACAGAGGATCACCGCCATGCGACCCGCCCACCGTCTCGGCCTCGCCGCCGGCCTGCTCGCCGGCCTCCTCGGAGCGCAGATCGCCGAGGCCCAGTACTACGACGACGGCTACGGCCCGCCGCCGCCCCGCCGTCCCTACCGGGAGGAGCGCCTCTCCGGTCCCGGCCCGCGCGGGGCCCGGTCGGCTACAATTGCGATGCCGTCCAGCAGGGGTTGAGCGGCCCGCAGCCCTATTCCTGCCCGCTGCCCGGCCCGCGCCCGCTCGGGGCCCGCTGCTTCTGCGACATGCCGATCGCCTCGTTCAGCACGCCTCAGACGGCGGTCGGCCGGGTCGCGCCCTGACCGGACAGGCGTAGCGCCCGCTTGAGACGAAAAGGGCCGCGCCATCAAGACGATGGCGCGGCTCCTTCAGGATTGGGATCAGCCCGCCCGGCCCGAGCCGGCTGAGGCCGAAACTCAGTTCAGGACAACGACTTTCGCGCCGACCTTCACACGCTCGTAGAGGTCGGTGACGTCCTCGTTCGTCATGCGGATGCAGCCCGAGGAGACGGCCTGGCCGATCGTGTCCGGCTCGTTGGAGCCGTGGATCCGGTACTCGGTGTTGCCGATGTACATGGCGCGGGCGCCGAGGGGGTTCTCGATGCCGCCGGCCATGTAGCGCGGCAGGTCGGGGCGGCGGGCGAGCATCGCGGCGGGCGGCGTCCAGGACGGCCATTCGCGCTTGGCCGTGATCGTCTTCGTGCCCGACCAGGTGAAGCCGGGGCGGCCGACGCCGACGCCGTAGCGGATCGCCTCGCCGTTCGGCATCACGAGATAGAGCCGGCGCTCCTGGGTCGAGACCACGATCGTACCGGGCTTGTAGGCTCCGTTGAAGGCGACGAGCTCCCGCGGGATCGGCTGGACCTGCGCCTGCGGCGCGGCCTGTACGCCCTGCCCGTAGCCGGGCTGGCCGTAGGAGTAGCCCGGCGCCTGCTGGCGCCGCGCGCCGCCGCCGAAAATGTCCGACTGCTCGGCGTAGTAGTCGTCCGCGTCGCCCCCGTAGGGATCGTACGACGAGAACGCGGCGGCCGGTCCGGCGGCAAGAACACAGACGCCGAGGAGTCCCGCGAATGCGCTGGCAAGGGTCTTCATGGTGGAGCCTACCTGTGCAGTAACCTTTGCTATACAAGCGCAAGCGTTGCCGTAGGTTCCGTGGAGGAGTGAAGATTTCCTACACGCGCCGCTTTCGCAGTCGTGCAGGGGGCCTTCTCTGGTCTGACCTGTGCGGGCGCGCGCCCCGAAAGGGGCATTACGCTACCTCTTCGGTATGAACGTCGAAGCGCACGAGCTGCGCGAACCCGAACTGCGTCGTGATCGCGACGTCGGTGGCATCCCGCCCCCGCGCCATCAGGATGCGGCCGATGCGCGGGGTGTTGTGGCGCGCGTCGAACGTGTACCAGCGCGGGCCCTCCGGCCCCTGCAGATGGACCTCGAACCAGGCCGAGAAATCCATCGGGTCCGGCACCGGAGGCACCCCGATGTCGCCGAGATACCCCGTGGCGTAGCGTGCCGGGATGTTCATGCAGCGGCAGAGCGTGATCGCCAGATGCGCGAAGTCGCGGCAGACGCCCTGCCGCTGCATGAAGCCGTCCCAAGCGGTGCGGGTCGCGTCCGCCTGCTGGTAGTCGAAGCGGATGCGCTCGTGCACGTAGTCGACGATGGCCTGGACCCGGGCCCAGCCCTCCGGCGCGGTGCCGAACAGCGACCACGCGGTCTCGGTCAGCTTGTCGGTGTCGCAGTAGCGGGAGCCAAGCAGGTAGATCAGCACGTCGTCGGACAGGTCCTGCACCGGGATCTGCCGCGCGTCGGCGGCGACGACGTCCTTCAGCCCATCATCCGAGAGCGTGAGATCCGCCGAGATCGTCAGGCGCCCGGGCGGGGCGAGGATGCGCGTGCAGGTGTTGCCGAACATGTCGGCGTAGTCGCGGCTCGGGATCGGCGGGTCGAAGCGGATCGCGTGCGGCGTCAGGAGATCCGGCAGGCGGGTCGGGTGGACGCTCAGCATCAGCAGCATCGGCGTCGGCTGGCTCGCCTCGAAGGCGATGTCGAATCCGGTCCTGATCTTCATGGCACAGCCCCCTCGCCTTGCCGGGTTAGGTCGGCGCGTCCTCGGAAAGCCGCGCGCGGGAGACCCCGCGATCAGCGGGACGCGGAGGTCTGCAGGACCGGCAGGACCGCGTGCCCCGTGTCCGCGACCCCGTCGATCTCCGCGACGTCGACCTCGACGCTCATGCCGAGATCGTCCGCAGGGAAGCCGAAGAAGGACCCGTGCAGCGGCACCGCCTGCCGGGGATCGCGGGCGACGGCGACGCGGATCAGGTCGCGGTTGCCGACGATGCCGTTCGTCGGGTCGAACTCCACCCAGCCGGCACCAGGCAGGTAGACCTGAAGCCACGCATGGGTCGAACCGCCGCCCACGTGCCGCTCCCGGTCGCCGCGGGGATTGTACAGGTAGCCGGACACGAAGCGGGCCGCCATGCCGAGCGCCCGCACCGCCTCCATCATCAGGAGCGCGAAGTCGCGGCAGCTGCCGCGCTTCGTCCGCAGAGTCTGGACCGGGTCCTGCACGCCCTGCTCGGCGCGGGCGAGATAGGTGAAGTTCTGCCGCACGCTCCGCGTCATCGCCGCCAGCAGATCCTGCGTCGGGATGCGCCCCTCGGCCGGGATGAAGCTGCGGGCGAAGGCGTCGATCGCGTGCCCGGGATCCGGGTGGTGGCGCTCGATCGAGCGGATCAGGTCCGGCATGTCCTCGGCCCCGTAGCCGAACGGATAATGCGTCGCGTGCGGCGCCAGGGGGAAGACCGGGGCGTGCTCGGGCGTGTGCTCCAGGGTGATGCCGCAGGTGAAGCGGAGCGTCCGCGCCCGTCCCGCGAAGGTCGCCACGGCGACGCAATTGCCGAACACGTCGAACATCCAGCGCAGGGCGCAGGGCTCCGGCTCGATGGCGAGGCTCGCCGCGATGAGCCGCTGATCGTAGCTGTCGCGGGGGCGGAACATGATCCGGTGCTCTCCGAACGCGACGGGCTGGCGGTAGCGGTAGGTCGTGACGTGGCGGACGGCGAGGATCGGCAAGGCGGGACGGCTCCGCGGGCATCACGGCCCGGGGCGCAGCGATGCAAGAGGTGCGCCCGCCGGCTGCCGCGGGGCGGCTCAGGTCAGGGGCGGCGGCGGGGCGCTCGAGGCGCGCTCGGCCTCGACGAGCACGTCGAGGGGCCGCCAGGGCTTCGGGATGAAGACGGCCTGCTCCGGCACGTCGGGTCGCGCCACGGCGCAGCCGGAGGTGATGACGAGGCGCGCCCGCGGCCACAGGGTGGCGACCGCGCGGGCGAGCTGCAGCCCGTCCATCTCGCCGGCGAGCCGCACGTCGGCGAAGACCAGGGCCACCTCGCCGCCGCGGGCCTGGAGCACGGCGAGGGCGGCCTCCGCGCTGTCGCAGCCGATGACGCTGAGTTCGGTCTCCTCCAGCAGCGCCTCGGCGAGGGCCCGCACCTCGGGCTCGTCCTCGACGACGAGAGCGAGGTGGGCGCTGCGGGCACCGGCGCGCGCCTCCTGGGCATCGTCCGTCCCGGGCTCGGAGGGGCTCTCGGATTGGCGGACGCGGCGCACCAGCACGGCGAGGTGCTCCGGCACGCCCTCGGCCACCAGCGTGTCGTAGAACGAGGCGAGCGTCTGGCCGATCTGGTCGAGGGGGATGCCGGGCGTCAGAGTCTCGACGGGCCGCCGCGGACGGCTCCCGCTCACCGATTCCGAGTGCTTCGTTCTCGTCACGCCGCTCCCCCGCTCAGTTTGCCGCAGCTCGACGCGGTCGCGCGGCCTCCCGTGGGGAAAAGTCGGGAAGCGGCCGCAAGTTGCGACGCTACGCCGAATCGGCGGGCCAGCCGAGACCTCTCGGCGCGCCTCCGCTCACTCCGCGGCGGTGTCCGCGTAGGCCATCACGCCGGAGACGGCGCGGACGTCGCGGTAGCGCTCGCCGCGGCTGCTCATCATCGCCTCGAACTTCTCGTGCACCTGCGACACCGAGAGGCTGACGGGCTTGCGGCGGCGTCCGGAGCCGGACGCGAAGAAGATCGAGCGGTTCGCCCGCGCCGGGCCGGGCAGGAGCTTGGCGGCGGCGGCCTTCGGCTTGTCGACGACGTTGGCCAGGAACTCCTCGGCATCGTCCGGGCCGAGGAAGTGGGCAAGGTAGACCTCGCCGAGGGAGAGCTCGCGGCCGATCCGCAGGCTGATGCGGGCGGCGTCGCGCTTCAGCATCTCGCCGGCCATCAGCGCGGAGAGGTAGGGGTCGCGGCGCAGTTCGAGGATGCGGGCGCGCTCGGCCGGGTCGCTCACGGAGGGCTTCTCGTTGCCCTCCTGCACGATGAGGCCGGCCTCCTGGGCGAGACCGTATTTGGGCCCGAAATCGCGGACCACGCCGAGCCAGGTGCGCTCGATGAACTGGTAGAGGCCGGTGGCCGAGGAGGTCTTGGCCTGGACAGCGGTGATGAAGCTCGATTCCTTGTCGGCCACCGCCATCAGCAGCACCGGGTCCGTCTGCACGGTCTGGGCCGCGCGCACGATCTTCTGGACCAGGTGGCGGCGGATCCGCATCGGTCCGAATTCGAGGATGTCGTTCGGGTCGCCGACCGCGCTCTCGGACAGGAGGTAATCGTAGGAGACCCGGTCGACCGCGTTCGAGCCGAGCTCGGTGTCGAGGTCGTGGACCGGCGCGAAGGCGGCCGATGCCGTGAGCACGGCCGGCGGCGGATCGAGGATCGGCACCGCGCTCGTCTGGACGCGCGGGCGCGGCATCACCAGCTCGGTGGCGGCCTGGGCCGAGGGCAGGGCCTGCTGCAGGCCGATCTTGGCCAGCTCGGTCCCCGAGCCGAACAGCACCGCCGAGATGCCGCCCGCGAAGAGCGCGACCGTGAGGACGGAGCGGGTGAGGGCGGGGCGGCTGCCGTGGTCGCGGGCGACCTGCGGGATCAGGGTAAGGGCGTCGGACGGGGCGGCGGGGCCCGCGCCGAAACGCGGCTTGGGGGAGGTGGTTCGTGACGATCCGACCGTGCGACCCCGCATCTGTGCGACTCAGTCCCTCTGAAACGCGCCGTTAACGACGCCCGTTAAGGGGATCTACGTTGACAGATGTGGCGACAACACGGCCGAGGTTGTGGCGAGCGCGTGGCGGGTGTGGGCAACATCCGGGCGGCGCCCGGCGCCTCACCGATAATCGGTCGGCGTCAGGCCGTGCCGGGCGATCTTGTCGTAGAGGGTCTTCCGGGGCGTCCCGAGGTGCTCGGCCGCGACGCGGACGTCGCCACCGGCCATGATCAGCTCGTCGCGGATCAGGTCCCGCTCGAAGCGGTCGACCTGCTCGGCGAGCGTCCGGCCCGCGGCACTCTCCGCCGCCGCCTCCGGCGTTCCGGCGAGTCCCAGCGCGCACCGCTCCGCGTAATGGCCGAGCTCGCGCACGTTGCCCGGCCAGGAATGGCCGAGGAGGTGCTCGCGGATCGCCGCGTCGATCGCGGGCGGCTCCCGGTTGAAGCGGGCGGCGGCGCGGGCCAGGAAGTGCTGGAACAGCAGCAGCACGTCCTCCCGCCGCTCGCGCAGCGGCGGGATCGGGATCGTGATGACGTTGAGGCGGTGGAACAGGTCGTCGCGGAAGGTTCCCTGCGCCGCCGCCTGCCCGAGATCGACCTTGGTCGCGGCCACGACCCGCATGTCGACGGGCCGGATCTCGTTGGTGCCGAGCGGCTCGACCGTGCGCTCCTGCAGGACGCGCAGGAGCTTCACTTGCAGGTTGAGCGGCATGCTCTCGATCTCGTCGAGGAAGAGCGTGCCCCCGTGCGCGTGCTCGATCCGGCCGACGCGGCGCTTGAGGGCGCCCGTGAAGGCGCCGGCCTCGTGGCCGAACAGCTCGCTCTCGACCACGGTGTCGGGCAGCGCGCCGCAATTCATGGCCACGAAGTTCTTCGGGGCGCGCCGGCTCCAGCGATGGAGCGCGCTCGCCACCACCTCCTTGCCGGACCCGGTCTCGCCGAGCACGAGCACGTCGACATCGGCGCCGGCCACGTCTCGCACGAGCCGGCGCAGGCGCACGATCTCGGGCGAGACGCCGAGGAAGGCGGGGTCGGCCTCCACCGCCTCCTCGAGCCGCGCCCGAAGGCGGCGGTTCTCCAGCGTCAGGCGGCGCCGGTCGAGGGCGCGGCGGACGGAGGCGATCAACGCCTCGGCCGGGTAGGGCTTGGCGAGGAAATCGTAGGCCCCCTCCCGCATGGCGCCGACCGCCATCGAGATGTCGCCGTGGCCGGTGATCAGGATGACGGGCAGGTCCGGGTCGGCCGCGCGGAGCGCCGCGAACAGGCCGCGCCCGTCGAGGCCGGGCAGCCGCACGTCGCTGACCACGACGCCCGGCGGGTCGGCCAGGATCGCCGCGAGCGCGGGCTCGGCGGCGTCGAACACCTCGACCGCGAAGCCGTCGAGTTCGAGGCTCTGGCGGTTCGCCCGGCGCACGTCCGCCTCGTCGTCCACGAAGACGATCCGCTCCGAACGGTCAGGGATCGTCTCGCTCACGCCGCGCTCTCCGCCGCCTGCGCGGTTGCGCGGGCGAGCTCCATCCGGAAGATCGTGCCGGCGGGCTCGTTCCCGCGGGCCGTCAGGGTGCCGCCGCAATCCTCGACGATCCCGCGGGCGATGGCGAGGCCGAGGCCGAGCCCGTCCGACTTCGTCGTGAAGAAGGCGTCGAAGACCTGCGCGCGCTGCGCCTCCGGGATGCCGCAACCGTTATCCGCCACCTCGACCGCGACCCGGCCTCCCTCCTCGCGGATCGCGAAGGCGACGCGCGGCTCCGGGCACGCCGCCACGGCGTCGAGGGCGTTCTGGAGGAGGTTGACGAGAACCTGCTCCAGGCGCGGCCCGTCGCCGAGCACCGCGAGGTCCGCGGGGGGCGTCCCGACTGCCAGCGCGATGCCCGAGGCGGCGGCGCGGCCCTCCACCAGTTCGAGGCTGTTGCGGACGATCTCGGCCAGCGCCACCGGCTCGCGGCGGCCGGAGGCGCGGCGGGCGAAGCCCTTGAGCTGGCGGGTGAGCGTCCCGATCCGGTCGGTGAGGCGGCCGATGGCGCCGACATTCTCGGCGGCGTCCTCGACGCGGCCCCGGCGGACCAGGATCGCGGTGTTGTCGGCGTAGGAGCGGATCGCCGCGAGGGGCTGGTTGATCTCGTGGGCCATGCTCGCCGCGAACTGGCCGAGGGCGGCGAGCCGCCCGGCCTGGGCGAGTTCCCGGCCGAGGCGCTCGCGCTCGGCCTCCGCGCGCGCCCGCTCCTCGGCCTCGGCGCGCAAGCGCCGGTTCGCCTCGCTCAGGGCGCGCGTGCGCTCGGCGACCCGCGCCTCCAGTTCCGCGCGCCGGGCCGCCGCCTCGCGCAGCCGCGCCCGCGTCCGCGCGCGCCGGCCGAGCAGGGTGGCGAGGCCGAGCCCGGCCAGCCCCGTGGCGAGGAGCGCGATCACCGCGCCCTGGAGCCGCTCCCGCCCGATCGCGGGCCCGACCGGGGTGAGCGCGTGGAGCCGCCACTCGGTGTCGGGCACGGCCGCGTCGTGCAGGAGGGCGCGCCACGCGGGCAGCCCGCCGCCGCCGACCCGCACCACGTCCGCCTCCCCCGCGACGGGGTGGAGCGGCAGGGCGTCGAGGGGTGCGCCGCCGAATTCCAGGCTCTCGCGGATCCGCGCCTGCTCCTCCGGCGGGACCGGCCGCAGCGCACGGAAGCGCCAGTCCGGCTCGCTCGCGACGAGCACGATGCCGCGGCCGTCCGCCATGAAGAGGCTCTCCCCGGTCTCCCGCCAGCCAGCCTCGACCGCGTCGAACTCGATCTTGACGACGACGACCCCGCTCCCGTCCGCGAGGCGCCGCGCGAGGTAGAAGCCGGGGCGCCCGCTCACAGTGCCGAGGGCGAACTGGGAGCCCGCACCCTCCGCCATGGCGCGGCGGAAATAGGGGCGGAAGGCGTAATTCTGGCCGATGAAGCTGCGCGCGGCGCCCGCATTGCTCGCCGCCACCGTCACGCCGTCGGCCCGCACCGCGTAGATCACGGCGGCGCCCGTTGCCGCCGCGACCTCGGCGAGGCGCGCGTTGACGCGGGCGAGGAGGGCGGGGTCGGCCTCCGGCCGCAGGATCGCGGCGATCTCGGGATCCGCCGCCAGCGCCCGGGGCAGGGCGGTCTGGCGCTGCATCTCCGCCCGCAGCGCGCCGACCTGCAGCGCCAGGGTCGATTGCGCCGCCCGCCCGAGATCGGCGAGCGCCGAGCGCTCGGCCACCCGCGCGCCCGCCCAAGCCGCGGCGAGCATGGCGGCCAGCGCCGCGAGCCAGAGCCAAGGGCGGGCGCTGCGGAAGGATGATGCCGGCGGCTCAGGTGCGGGTTGGCCAGCTTCGGTCACGCTTGCCCGCCCGGTGCGGATTTCCGGACAGGTCCGGGCCGGCCCGTGCGGAAGCCCGCAACGGGCGCTCCGCCGCCGCCCCGAACGACCAGAAAAATCCTTCTCATCTCAATAATTTAACAAAATCTTCACCGGGCCGTCCGGCTGGCACGGCGGTTGCCATTCCGTCCGCGTATCGCAGCCCTGCCCCGTCGGCATGACTGCAAGCCCAGAGGCCAAAAGCAAGAGCGGACGCCGCGCGCGAGCCGACTCACCCCGAAACCGTCGAACCGGAGGAGAACGCCCCATGGCCGCCGTGCCGTCACCGCTCACCGCGCCCCACGCCCCGCCCGCGCCGAAGCCGATCTACCGCACCCTGTACTTCCAGGTGCTGGTGGCGGTGGCGATCGGCATCCTGCTCGGGCATTTCTACCCGCAGCTCGGCTCCGAGATGAAGCCGCTCGGCGACGCCTTCATCAAGCTCGTGAAGATGATCATCGCGCCGGTGATCTTCCTCACCGTGGTCTCCGGCATCGCCGGCATGACGAACCTCGAGAAGGTCGGCCGGGTCGGCGGCAAGGCGCTGATCTACTTCCTCACCTTCTCGACGCTGGCGCTGATCGTCGGCCTCATCGTGGCCAACGTCCTCCAGCCGGGCCACGGCCTGCACATCGACCCGAAGTCGCTCGATCCGAAGGCGGTCGCCACCTACGCCGGCAAGGCGAAGGAGCAGAGCATCGTCGACTTCCTGATGAACATCATCCCGGCCACCGCGGTCGGCGCGTTCTCGGGCGGCGAGATCCTGCAGGTGCTGTTCTTCTCGGTGCTGTTCGGCTTCGGCCTCGCCTTCCTGGGCGAGCGCGGCAAGCCGGTCCTCGACATCATCAAGGTGATGTCCGAGGCGATCTTCGGCGTCGTCAACATCATCATGAAGGTCGCGCCGATCGGCGCCTTCGGCGCGATGGCCTTCACCATCGGCAAGTACGGCATCGCCTCGCTCGCCAACCTCGCCTACCTCGTCGGCGCCTTCTACCTGACCTCGGCGATCTTCGTGTTCCTCGTGCTCGGCGCGGTCGCCCGCTACAACGGCTTCTCGATCATCCGCCTCATCCGCTACATCAAGGAGGAGTTGCTCCTCGTCCTCGGCACCTCCTCCTCGGAATCCGCGCTGCCGTCCCTCATCGACAAGATGGAGCGGGCGGGCTGCTCGCGGCCCGTCGTCGGCCTCGTGGTCCCCACCGGCTACTCGTTCAACCTCGACGGCACCAACATCTACATGACGATGGCGGCGCTCTTCATCGCGCAGGCCACCGACACGCCGCTCTCGCTCGGCGAGCAGGCGCTCCTGCTCCTCGTGGCCATGCTCTCCTCGAAGGGGGCGGCCGGCGTCACCGGCTCCGGGTTCATCACCCTCGCCGCGACGCTCGCCGTGGTACCCTCGGTGCCCGTCGTCGGCATGGCGCTGATCCTCGGCATCGACCGCTTCATGTCGGAATGCCGCGCGCTGACGAACTTCGTCGGCAACGCGGTCGCCTGCATCGTCGTCGCCCGCTGGGAGGGCGAGGTCGACGAGGCGCGCCTGCACGAGGCGCTGGGCGGCAAGGGCCGCCCGCCCGCGCCGGCACCGGTGCTGCAGCCGGCCGAGTAATCGTCGCAGCGAGGCTCGGGGCCGCGCCCGCCGCATTGGCGGGCGCGGCCTTGCCGTGTCCGGCCCTCAGGCCGCGAGGCCGCAGGCCCTGCGCAGGCGCGCGTCCGCCCGGGCGAGGAGCTTCGCCGAGAGGTCCGCATCGCCCGCCGCGAGGGCGCGGTCGGCGGCGGTGACGTCGCGCTTGGCGAGCCAGTAGAGGACGTGGTGACGGAGCGGGCTGAAGGGCCACACGCGGTCGGTCTCCCGTGGCTGGAGACCGGAGGGAATGCAAAATTCATGCTGCGCGGCCGGGTTCAGCGCGCGCGTGGACGCGGGACGCAGACCGTCCCGGGACGTGCCCCCGCGCTCGGCTCAGAGCCAGCCCAGCGAGATGCCGGCGAGCAGCAGCAGGACCACGGCGCCGCCCGCGATCGTGCCCTGCGCCTCGTTGATCATCGGCTTATGGATGGGCGTCTTCATCTGCATGGCGGCCTCCCGGCTTCGGGGAAGTGTGCGCGCCCGCGACGCCGAAATCTCCATCAAAAGGCAGCCCGGCGCCCGCGCGGCGCCTGCCTATTCCGACGCCACGAAGATGGTGCCGAGGATGGCGAGGAGCAGGGAGCCGCCCGCGAGAAGTTCCTTCTCCTCGTCGGACATCCTCGAGATCCAACGGGCGTTGGCGAGGCAGGCGGCGATCAGCGCCAGGGCGATGATGGCCACGCCCATCAGATCCGTGAACTGAACCTCAGTGGGCATCGTCGCTCCCGGTCGGCCTCGTTGCCGCAAGCCTAACAGACGCGCCGTCTGAAGACGAGGCGCGGACCATGATCGCGATCAACGTCCGCGGTGTCAGCGGATGATCGCTGCCGGCCGGTGCGGAGGCCGCATGCGATCGTCGTCGTCGGCCGCGATATGGCCCGCCAGGACGCGCGCCGGCGTCGTGTAGACGACCCGGAACCGCTTCGGCATCGGCCCGCATCCGATGCAGACCGCGTAGTCCCACCGGCGCCAGATGCGGGTGTTGCGCGCGTCGACGTCCCGCTGCCGCCTCTGCCCGAGTTCGATGGCGCGCTTCACCTCGGCGGCCTTCTGCTCGCTTGTGAGATCGGAGGGCGGTTTGTCCGGCCGCGGCTGAGGTTTGCCTTGGGCTAGGACGGATGACGCCATTGTACAGGACAGTACGGCTACTAGACTAGAAACGCGCATCGAGGCTCCTGATCAGTCAGTGAGCACTCCCCTCGTCCATCCGCCTACGCATGTAAACTCACGAAAGTTTCACGAGCGGCCCGGCGCATCTGGATATTCCTCCCTGCCGGCCTGCACGCCAGGCGGTGGCGCCGCGCATCGAGGCGTCCCCCGCGAGATCCTCGCCCTGAAAACGGCTGGCGCTCCGCGATCGCTTGCGTCATGCTGATGCATGTTAATGCCGCGATCCGAACCGGACGGCGAACCGGGGCTGTACGTCGCCATCGGCGCATCGGGCCCGAAGGGTCTCGACGACATCCAGCGCCTGCTCGCCCGCCTGCCGCGCGATCTGCCCGCCGCCGTGCTGATCTGCGTTCACCGGCCGTTCGACAAGGTCAGCCACCTGCGGGAGATCCTGCAGCGGCACTCGCCGCTTCCGATCCATCTCGCACAGGATTGCGAGCGCCTCCTCAGCGGCCGCGGCTACATCGGGGAGCCGGACGCGCATCTCTGCCTCGCGGAACGAGGGTTATGCGGCCTGATCGCCGATCCCGAGAACCTCCACCGGAACCGCACGGTGGACGTCCTCTTCCGGTCGATCGCCGAGCACGCCCCCGGTCGCTTCATCGGTGTCGTCCTGTCGGGTGGGCTGGATGACGGCGCGCGCGGGCTGGCAGCGATTCACGAAGCGGGCGGCATGACGATGGTTCTGACGCCGCAACCCGCACCCGCGATGGGGATGCCCGAGAACGCGATCCGGTACGACGGGCCCATCGACTTCATCGGATCGCCCGAGGCGATTGCGGCCAAGATCACCGAACGCGCGCGAGAAGCAGCGCGGCCCTGCTGAGGCTTGATCGAGCGGGCCCGCTTCAAATGCCGCTGCCAACGCGCGGGCGAGGCGTTCACACACGTTGTGGCCGCGCCGGCGCGATCGGTGCAGAGATCGAGCATCGCTGGCTTAGATCTCGGGCGCCGGCGGCTGTGAGACCCGTGTGCTCCCGCCTAACGTCTGCGGAGAGCCCTATGCCGCGCTACTTCTTCGACGTCCACGACGGCGGTCCCGAATTCGACGACACCGGGACCGAGCTTGCCGGCCCGGACGAGTCCTATGCGAAGGCCAGGTCTCTCCTGCCGGACATCGCCCGGGAAGAGATCCCCCGGAACGGCGACCATCGCACCTTCACCGTTCTGGTGAAGGACGAGAACGGCCAGCCCGTCTACTCGGCGACGCTGACCTACGCGGGCATCCGGTTGCAGCGGTAGCCCGTCGCGGTCGCCCGCTACGGGGCGGGTGCTCGCCGCGCCGGCCCATGTCGAGCGCGCGCAGGCGCGCCAGAAGGACATGGGTCTGCGACAGGGTCGCGTGGAGCGCGTCCCGTTCCTGACCCACCGCGACGATCAGGCGCCGGGTCCGCTCGATCTCGGCCCGCGCCTTCTGGTCCAGCACGGGCGACGGCCGGCGCGGCTTGCGATCCGGGGCGAGAACCTCCGCGAACGGCACCTCCAACAGGAACCGGCCCGCCGCGTCCGAGATCTCGAAGGCGGAGTGCATCAGGTCGGTCCGGCTCGCCCCGGCATGCGCCAGATCGGCTGCGATCGTCGTGATGCCCTGACACACGTCGAGGTAGGCGTCCTCCAAGTTGTCGAAGGCGACACCTTCCGGATCCCATTGCAGGCCGTCGAGCGTGCGCAGATGGAAGTAGTAGCGCGGCATGTGGCGGCCTCGGCGGATCCTGATCGACAACGCAGGGGACGCCGTTGGATCGGCCTCCGCAGCCTGCGCTTCGAGGGCCCGAGCTTGCGCCGCCGCTGCCGCCGCCATCATTCACACAGGTGAAATCTCTGCCGGCCGAACACTCCTAGGCTGCCGGCACGCCCCGGAGACCGGCATGCCCCAGCACCTCATCCGCAAGCTGGAGCAGTTCGTCCAGCTCTCGCCCGAGGACAAGCTGGCGCTGGAAGCCGCGAGCCGGAAGGTGCGCCTCGTCGGCCCGCATCAGGACATCATCAGCGAGGGCGACAGCCCGGAGCATGTCAACCTGATCCTGGAGGGCTGGGCCTGCCGCTACAAGCAGCTGGAGGACGGGCGCCGGCAGATCCTCTCGTTCTTCCTGCCGGGCGACCTGTGCGACCCGCACATCTTCGTGCTGCGCGAGATGGACCACTCAATCGGGACCATCACGCCGGTGCGCCTCGCCGAGATCCCGGCCGAGACCCTCTCGGATCTTACCGATCGATATCCGCGGATCACCAAGGCGCTGTGGTGGGAGATGCTGGTCACGGTGGCGGTGCAGCGAGAATGGACGGTCAACATCGGCCAGCGCATGGGCCTGGAGCGGATCGGGCATATCCTCTGCGAGCTGTTCATCCACCTGCGCGGGGTCGGGCTGACGGACGAGAACAGCTGCCTCCTGCCGGTCACGCAGATCGATCTCGGCGACGCGACGGGCCTGTCGAATGTCCACGTCAACCGCGTGCTGCAGGAATTGCGCATGAACGGGCTGATCGTGCTGAAGGGGAAACGCCTGACGATTCCGGACCTTGAGGCGCTCCAGCGCGTATCGTTGTTCAACGTCAACTATCTGCATCTCGACCGCGAGGGCCGCCGCTTCGACGCGAACGGCCCGGTACCGCACTCGGCGTGAATGCCCGATGGGTCCCCGATGCCATGCCGATAACGACGCCCGATCCGGAACAGGCCCATGCCCGGCGCGTCTGGCTGGAGCGCGAGCACGAGCATCTCGTGCAGGCCAATCAGCTCTTGGCCGACTGGAAACGACGCGTCCTCGATCAGATGATCATCGTCGAGGATCTGCGGGCGAAGGGCTACGACACCGCACTCGCCGAGGCCCTGCTGGAAACGATGCAGCGCACGCTGGAGGAGGGGCGCCGGCATCAGCAACTCATCCTGGAAGCCCTGAGCCTCTCCCGTTGATCCTGAAGTCCGCAGCCGGTGACACGCCGTGACACCGAAGCCGGAACGGTCGTGTCCCGCCGGCGCGCCCGCGCTCAGGATCTCCGATCGGTGGCCTGCGATGGCTTCGAGATCGGTCCGGCCTCGCCGGCGTGCGAGCCCCAGATCGTCCGCTTCGAAGATGCCGTCCGTAACACGGCCTCGCAAGTCGGCCGCAATTCTGGTTCCCGACCGCGATTCTCAGGGCGCCACTCGCGAACGAAAAAGGGGCCGGCGCTACGCCAATCCCTTCAGGTCCTTGCGGAAAATCGATGGTACCACCGCCCCGGCTCGAACGGGGGACCCCCAGATCCACAATCTGGTGCTCTAACCAACTGAGCTACGGCGGCACTGGCGCGGGGTGTATCGCGGGCGTGCGGGCTTTTCAAGCGCCGCGTGATGCGCGTCCGCTGCTTGTGGATCGCGCCGACGGCAGGGCTGCCGGAGGCGGCATGGGCTTGGCCGCGGCTCCGATAGGGGCGACGTTCGTTAGAGAGCATGTCCCCATCCCCTCAGGCTGCGGCCACCGGTCCGCGCACGGATCCGAAGCCCGCGATGTCCGCCCACCGCGCCAAGCCGCGCCGCCTGCCCGGAGGCCGGCTGCTGATCCAGGCGCCCGGACGCCTCCGCGCCCTGGTGCGCGCGAGCGAGGCCGGCCTGATTGGCCTAGCGGCAATTACCGGTTGCGTCGCGGGGGTCGTCGTCTCGGCGATGAACGTCGCGACCCAGAGCCTGCGGGAGCGCCTCTACGACCTGCCCGCGGGCCTGCGGCTCAGCGCGGCCGGCGAGGTCGATCCCCTTGCACTTCTGCTCGGCCCGACCTTCGGCGGGGCGCTGCTCGGCCTCCTCATCTTCGCGGTCGGGCGCTGGCGCGGGGGGCGGAAGCGGACCGTGATCGACCCGATCGAGGCGAACGCGCTCCACGGGGGCCGGATGTCCCTGCGCGACTCCGTCTACGTCGCCCTGCAGAACGTCATCTCGAACGGCAGCGGCGCGTCGGTGGGGCTGGAAGCCGGCTACACGCAGATCTGCGCCGGCATCGCCTCGCGCCTCGGCCTCTCCTTCGAGATGCGGCGGGGCGACCTGCGCACCCTCGTCGGCTGCGGCTCGGCGGCGGCGATCGCCGCCGCCTTCGGGGCGCCGCTCACCGGCGCGTTCTACGCCTTCGAACTCATCATCGGCACCTACTCGATCGCGACGTTGACGCCCGTCGTGGTCGCGGCGCTCTGCGGAAGCGTCGTGGCGCGCACGCTCCTGCCGAGCCCGCCCCTCGTCGCCATCTCCGGGATCGAAGCGATCACCACCCGGCCGCTCACCACGGCAGATACCCTGCCGAGCCTCGCGCTGGGCCTCCTCTGCGCGGGTCTCGCCATCCTGATCATGCGGGGTGTCACGCTGGTGGAGCAGGGCGTGCGCGCCACGCGCCTGCCGCCGATCGCCGGGCCCGCAGTCGGCGGGCTCTGCGTCGGACTGCTCGCCGTCGCGATCAGCCCGCAGGTCCTGTCGGGAGGCCATGGGGCGCTCCACCTCCATCTCGCCGAAGCGCACGGTCCCGGCCTCCTCGCACTGGCGATCCTGTTCGCGGGCAAAGCCACTGCGACAGCGATCTCGATCGGCTCGGGGTTTCGCGGCGGCCTGTTCTTCGCCTCGCTGTTCCTCGGCGCCGTCGCCGGCAAGATCTTCGCCCTCATCGCGCCGGAGGTGGTGCCGGGCCTCGCCGCCTTCGGGCTGACGCCGCTCGCCTATGCGGTGATCGGCATGAGTTCGCTCGCCGTCGCGGTGATCGGCGGCCCACTCACGATGACCTTCCTGGCCCTGGAACTGACCAGCAGCTTCCCGATCGCGGGGCTCGTGCTCGTCGCGGTCATCGCCTCGTCGCTGACGGTCCGAAAGACCTTCGGCTATTCCTTCGCCACCTGGCGCTTCCACCTGCGCGGCGAGAGCATCCGCAGTGCCCACGATGTCGGCTGGATCCGCTCGCTCACGGTGGGCCGGCTGATGCGCAAGGACGTGCGGCCCGTGCCCCTCGAAACGCCGATGGCGAGCTTCCTGCGCGCGCACCCGCTGGGCTCGCCGTCACGGGTCATCGTGGTGGACGGGCAGGGGCGCTATGCGGGGATCGTCAACGTGCCGGAGGCGCACGCTGCCGCGCGCGAAGCGGAAGGCGGGGAGCCGACGCTCACCGACGTGCTGCGCTATCCGCAGGACTTCCTCACGCCCGAGATGAACGCCAAGCAGGCATCTGCCACATTCGACCGGGCGGAGAGCGAGGCGCTCGCCGTCGTCGACGGCGAGGCGGAGCGGCGGGTGATCGGCCTGCTGACCGAGAGCCACACCCTCAAGCGCTACAGCGAGGAACTCGACCGGCAACGCCTCGCCATGGTGGGCGAGGCGGTCTGATCACGGCTCAGCGCGGGCGGCGACCGACGCTGACGACGTTGCCCTCGCGGACCTGTCGTTCGGGGATTGTGTTCTGGACGAGGGTGACGATGGCGGCGGCGTCGAGGCCGGCCTCCGCGTACATCCGGTCCGGCGCGTCGTGGTCCTGATAAGCGTCCGGCAGCGTCATCGTCCGAACCCGCACCCGGCCCGTGTCCAGCACGCCCCGCGCCGACAGAAGATGCAGCACCATCGCACCGAACCCGCCGACCGACCCCTCCTCCAGCGTCACCACAACCTCGTGCGTGCCCGCCAGATCCAGCAGAAGCGCCTCGTCCAGCGGCTTGGCAAACCGCGCATCCGCCACGCTCACACCGATCCCCAACCCCTCCAGCACGTCCGCCGCCTTCACAGCCTCCGCCAGACGCGTGCCCAAGCTCACCAGCGCCACCCGCGCCCCCTCCGGACGCCGGATCACCCGGCCCCGGCCGATCGCCAGGGCCTCGCCCCGCTCCGGAAGGTCCACCCCCACCCCCTCGCCGCGCGGGTAGCGCAGCGCGATCGGGCCCGTGTCGTGCGCATGCGCCGTCGCCACCATGTGCACCAGCTCCGCCTCGTCGGCGGCCGCCATCACCGTCATGTTCGGCAGGCAGCACAGATACGCCAGGTCGAACGCCCCCGCATGCGTCGCCCCGTCCGCCCCCACCAGACCCGCCCGGTCCAGGCAGAACCGCACCGGCAGGTTCTGCAGCGCCACGTCGTGCACCACCTGGTCGTAGGCCCGCTGCAGGAAGGTCGAGTAGATCGCCACGAACGGCTTGTAGCCCTCCGTCGCCAGACCCCCCGCAAACGTCACCGCGTGCTGCTCGGCGATCCCCACGTCGAAGGTCTTGTCCGGATGCGCCTTGCCGAAAATGTCGATGCCCGTGCCCCCCGGCATCGCTGCCGTGATCGCCACAACCTTCGGGTCGGCGTCCGCCGCCTTGACCAGGCTCTCGCCAAACACCCGCGTGTAGGCCGGCGCGTTCGGCTTGGCCTTGGCCTGCACCCCGGAGACCACGTCGAACTTGACCACGCCGTGGTAGCGGTCGGCCGAGGCCTCCGCCGGCGCGTAGCCCTTGCCCTTCTGCGTCACCACATGCAGCAGGATCGGGCCCTGCTCCGAGTCGCGCACGTTCTTCAGGACCGGCAGCAGGTGGTCGAGGTTGTGACCGTCCACCGGGCCCACGTAGTAGAAGCCGAGCTCCTCAAACATCGTGCCCGAGCCCACCAGCAGGCTGCGGGCGTATTCCTCGGCCCGCGCCGCGCGCTGGTAGAGCGCCTTGGGCAACAGCTTGCCGAGCTGCTTGGCGGTCTCGCGCAAGCTCCGGTAGGTGCCCCCGAGGCCAGCCGCGCCAGATAGGCCGACATCGCCCCCACCGGCGGCGCGATCGACATGTCGTTGTCGTTGAGCACCACGATCAGGCGCGAGTGCATCGCCCCGGCGTTGTTCATGGCCTCGTAGGCCATGCCCGCCGACATCGAGCCGTCGCCGATCACCGCCACCACGTTGCGGCGCTTCGCGCTCGCGTTGGCCGCCCGGGCCGCCGCCGCGTCGAGGTCGCGCCCCACCGCCATGCCGAGCGCGGCCGAGATCGAGGTGGAGGAATGAGCCGCCCCAAACGGGTCGTAGACGCTCTCCGAGCGCTTGGTGAAGCCCGACAGCCCCCCGCCCTGGCGCAGCGTCCGGATGCGGTCGCGCCGCCCGGTCAGGATCTTGTGCGGGTAGCACTGGTGGCCCACGTCCCAGACGATGCGGTCGTCAGGCGTGTCGAAGACATGATGCAGCGCCACCGTCAGCTCGACCACGCCCAGCCCAGAGCCGAGATGACCGCCGGTCACCGAGACCGCGTCGATCATCTCCGCGCGAACCGCGTCCGCCACACCCTGCAGATCAGCCTCCGCAACACGCCGAAGCGCCGAAGGATCCACAATGCCGTCGAGAATGGACGTGTCGACCTGCGCCACTGAACCTACCTCACTTCCGGGCGGGAGCCGCGCCGATCACGCGACGTCGAGGGGAGCGACGGACTCGGGCCGGCCGTCGGGCCCGAGCGTGATCTTCTGGATGCGCGCCTCAGCTCGCTTCAGCAGCATCTCGCAATGCTGCTTGAGCCGCTCGCCGCGCTCGTAGATCGCTACGGATTCGTCGAGGGGCACATCCCCCCGCTCCAGCCGGCGCACGATCTCCTCCAGCTGCTCGAGAGCCTTCTCGAACGGCAGATCGCTAGTCCCGGACACGCCGGTCGTTGACGCCGGCGGGGCGGCGGCAGATCGAGCTTCGGTCATCCCTCGTGTCCCTTTGTTCCGGTTCTAAGGCGGGGCGCCGGGGCGGCACAACCCTGCCTGGCCGCCGGCTCATCTGATTCGTCGGTGGTGGCGGCGTTTCGGTCACAGTCCCGGTATTTTGTACGGGCGTCGTGCTCAGCCGATGACGAGGTGGAACGGCTCGCCCTCGAAAGCCTCGGCACCCCGGCCGATCGCCGCGATCGCCGCGACCATACGGCCCTCCCGCCCGAGCAGGCGGTCGCCGATCTCGACGAAGAGCCGGTTCGGGGTCGCCGAGGGCGAGGCGCGGCGCAGCGCCTGCGCGATCTCGGCCTCGTCGCGCTCCGGCGCCATGGCGCAGGCCGCGATGAAGGCGGCCGCCGTCGAGCGGCTGATTCCGGCGTAGCAGTGAATCACGAGGGGGCGCTCGCGGGGCCATGCGCGGACGAAATCGAGGATCTGGCCGATATGCTCCTCGGCCGGGAGCACGTGTCCGTCGAGCGGCGCGACGATGTCGCTGACCCCGACGACGCCGTGGCACTCGGCCCGGATCGCCGCGGGCCGCTCCATCGGCGTCCCGACATTGACCAGGGTGAGGACGTGGCTCGCCCCCGTCTCGGCGACGGTCTCGGGCAGGCGCGACAGGGAGCAGACGTGAAGACGGGGCATCGGGATCAGCCTGCGAGCGCGTGGAACCGAGCGAGGTAGCGCGCCTGCGCCTCGGCGGTCGGCCAGGGCTCGGCGAGCGCCGTCACGGCGGGCGGCATCTCCTCGGGCCGTCCGAAATAGCGGGCCGCCTCGTCGGCCGCAAAGCCCGCGAGCCGCGTCGCCTCGAGATGGGCAGCGATCCGATCGGCGCGCTTGACGGCGCGCGCCAGGACGGGGCCTGGCGCCTCCAGGCCGAAGCGGCGGCGGATCGCGGTAAGCAGCCGCCGCTCCACCCCCTTGTAGGAATCGCCGATCGCGGCCTTGAGGGGCGAGATGATGTCGCCGACCACGTATTCGGGCGCGTCGTGGAGCAGGAATTCGAGGCGCTGCGCTGCGCCTGCCGCGGGCAGAATCTCGCCGCCGATCGCCTCGACCAAAAGCGAGTGCTGAGCCACCGAGAAGACGTGCGGACCCGCCGTCTGCCCGTTCCAGCGGGCGACCCGGGCGAGCCCGTGAGCGATGTCGGCGATCTCGACGTCGAGGGGCGAGGGGTCGAGAAGGTCGAGGCGACGCCCCGACAGCATCCGCTGCCACGCCCGCGGCGGCCGGGCGCTCACGCGGGCCGCTGGAGCGGCGCGGCGCGGCCGAGTTCGGCGCAGACGCCATGCCGATGGCAGCCGAGGAGGTGGTCGTTGACCATGCCGACCGCCTGCATGAAGGCGTGGACGATGGTGGGACCGACGAAGGCGAATCCCTCCCCCTTCAGGGCCTTCGACATCGCCCGCGAGACCGCCGTCTCGGTGGCGATGTCGGCCCGGGTGCGGGCGCCGCCTTGGAGCGGGCGCCCGTCCACGAAATTCCACAGGACGTGAGAGAAGCCGGGACCCCGCTCCATGATCCGCAGGTAGGCGCGGGCGCTGCCGATGGCGCCGACGATCTTGGCGCGGTTGCGGATGATGCCGACGTCCTGCATCAGCCGCGCGACGTCGGTTTCCGTGAACCGGGCGACACGCTCCGGCTCGAAGCCCGCGAAGGCCCGGCGAAACCCCTCCCGGCGCTTCAGGATGGTGATCCAGGAAAGGCCCGCCTGGAACCCGTCGAGGATCAGCTTCTCGTAGAGGGCCCGGTCGTCGAACTCGGGCACGCCCCATTCCGTGTCGTGATAGGCGACGTAGAGCGGGTCGAGCCCCGCCCACCAGCAGCGGGCGCAGCCGTCGGAATGGGTGATGAGGCCGGAATCCGGGCGGAGCGTCTCGGGCTGCGTCGCCATCGGAGTCAGACCGCGGCCGTGTCCGCTGCGGCCGGCCACGCGAAGGTCGCGAAGGCCGGCCTTTCGACGGCGATAAGCCGCCCGTCCGCCCGCAGGGTCTCGCCGGCCGCGAGCGCGTCGGCGAGCCGGTCGAGGCGCAGCATGGCGAGGCTGCGCCCACCCGCGGCCGAGCCCGTGCTGCCCAGGCTCTTCTGTCCCGCCGTCACCTCGCTGAAGGGGGCGGGCGCCTCACCCTCGGGTAGAGCGCCGGCACGATCCGGGTGCGCGCCGTGCCCCGGTGCTGCATGCGGGAGACGACCTCCTGGCCGACATAGCAGCCCTTGCGGAAATCGACGCCGCCGAGCTGGTCCATCAGCGCCTCGTGCGGGAAGGCGTCGCCGAAGGCGAAATCGCGCCCGCCCTCCGGCACGCCGAGCCGGATGCGGTGCGCATGGTAGTCGGCCTCGGTCGCGTCGGCCGAGAAGGCGGCCGGCGCGGCGTAGAGGCGGGCGCCGAGCTCGGCCAGGCGGCCATCGGCGACGCACTCCACCTCTGCGGCGGTCCCTGCACCGTTCCAGGCGGCGGCGATGGCGAGCGCCGGATCGGCCGCGATGCCGACCTTGGCGCGCAGCCTGTAGAGGCTCAAGCGCTTCGCGAGATCGCCGGCCCGCTCGGCCGCGCCGTCGAGGCGGAAGCCGCCCGGCATCCGCGAGGTCAGGAAATCGAACTGGATCTTGCCCTGCGGCGTCAGCAGGGCGCCGAGACGCGCCACGCCCTCGGGCAGATCCTCGACGTTGCAGGTGATCACGCCCTGCAGGAAGCCTTGCGCCTCCTCGCCGGTGACGGTGACGACGGCGCGGTCCGGCAGCAGGGCGATCGGCATGGGGCTTCCGCTCGAAACGTTGCGTGTGGCGAGGCGCTGACACATAAGCCGCCGCAGGCCGCGTCTCAACGTGTCGGCCTCCTGAGCCCGGAGCCCGAACCCGATGGAAGAGCCCTTCGAACTCGTCCTCCACGGCGGCACCCTCGTCAACCAGGACGGCGAGCACCGGACCGATCTCGGCATCCGCGCGGGGCGCGTCGCCGCGATCGGGACCTTGACCGGGGCAGCGGCGGCCGAGCGGCAGGATTGCACCGGCCTCCACCTCCTGCCGGGGGTGATCGACACGCAGGTGCATTTCCGCGAGCCCGGCCTCGACCACAAGGAGGATCTCGAATCCGGCTCGCGCGCGGCCGTCATGGGCGGCGTCACGGCCGTCTTCGAGATGCCGAACACCGTGCCGCAGACGACGAGCGCCGAGGCGCTGGCCGACAAGATCGGCCGCGCCTACCACCGGATGCACTGCGACTTCGCCTTCTGGGTCGGCGGCACGCACGAGAACGCGCATCAGGTGGCCGAGCTGGAACGGCTGCCGGGTGCCGCCGGGATCAAGGTCTTCGTCGGCTCCTCGACCGGCTCCCTTCTCGTCGAGGACGATGCGGGCGTCCGCGAGATCCTTTCCCGTATCCGTCGCCGCGCCGCCTTCCACGCGGAGGACGAGCCCATGCTCCGGGAGCGCAAGGACCTGAGGGTTCCGGGCGATCCGGCCTCGCACCCGGTCTGGCGCTCGCCGGAAGCGGCGCTCAAGGCGACCCGGCGCCTCGTGGCGCTCGCCCACGAGACGGGCGCGCGCATCCACATCCTGCACGTCTCGACGGCCGAGGAGATGCACTTCCTCGGCGCGCACAAGGACGTGGCGAGCGTCGAGGTGACGCCCCACCACCTCACCCTCGACGGGACGGAAGCCTATGCCCGCCTCGGCACACTGGTGCAGATGAACCCGCCGGTGCGGGATGCGGCCCATCGGGACGTGCTCTGGTGGGGGTTACGCCAGGGCGTCGCGGACATCCTGGGCTCGGACCACGCGCCCCACACGCTGGCGGAAAAGAGCAAGAGCTACCCGGACTCGCCCTCGGGCATGACCGGGGTGCAAACCCTCGTCCCGACGATGCTCGACCACGTGGCCGCGGGTCGCTTGTCGCTCGCCCGGTTCGTCGACCTGACCAGCGCCGGTCCGCAACGGCTCTTCGGCATCGCCCGCAAAGGGCGCCTCGCGCTGGGCTACGACGCCGACGTCACGGTGGTGGACCTGAAGCGCCGCGAGACGATCCGCAACGGCTGGATCGCCTCGAAATGCGGCTGGACCCCGTACGATGGCGTCACCGTCACCGGCTGGCCGGTCGGCACGGTGGTGCGGGGCAGACGCGTGATGTGGGAGGGCGCGCTGACCGCGCCCGGTACCGGCGAGCCCGTGCTGTTCTCGGAGACGCTGGCGGCGCGCTGATCTCGGCCGTTCTCGCGCGACGCGCCCGCTCAGTGCTGCAGGGTGGTGGTGAAGGCTCCGCCGCGGATGCGCTCCGGGAAACCTTCCGCATATCGGGCCGTGGCTTCCTCGCCGTAGGTCATCACGAGTTCCTGGAAGGCCGCGAAGAGGGCGGCCTGGGCCATGCAGTCGCCGTCGAGCCCGTCGAGGCAGCCTTCCGCGAAGGCCTCGGAGACGTAGCTCAGCGCCGCGCGCTTCTCGTCGACGTCCGCCTCGAAGGGCACGGTTCCGGAAGTGTTTGGCATGGCGTCACGGCATCTGTGGGCGCCGAGAGGACACCCGGCGATGGAGCGGATGATAGGATGGGGCCGAGCGCCCGACCAGCCGGGAATTGCGAAGAGGTTAACGCCGGCGGACGATTTGGAAGGTTTTTCGCGGACGACTGCACCTGTGACACAGGTGCATCAGCCGCCGAACCGGCCCGCCAGATCGTGGGAGAGGCGCTCGCCCTCGGCAAGGAAGCGCCCGGCGGCCTCGTGGGCCGCCTGCGTGCAGGTCCGGTAGGTCAGGCTGTAGCCGCGATAGCCCCGATTGTAGGCACCCGCGAGCCGGTCGCGCCGGTTCGCGGTGATGCCCTCCGCGTCGATGAGTGCCTTCATCCGGCTCGGCCACTCGTTCGCGTCGGGGTTGGCGCAGAGGCCGCGCAGGAATGCGAGCGAGCCGATGATCTCGGAGAGCCGCATCAGGTCGCGGTCGTAGGGCGGGGGCGGCGGCTCCGCGGGGGCGGGGGGCGCCTTGTCCTTCTCCGCGGGCTTGGCGGCCGGCCGGGCGCCGCCCCGCTGCTGCGCCTGAAGGTCCGGCGGCAGGGCGAGCGGGAGAACGAGCAGCAGGGCGAGGCACAGGCGGCACAGGGCCGCGCGCAGCCCATCCATCGGAATCCGGCTCATGCCGCGCTCTCGGCGGTATGCCGCTCGACGGCGGCGAACGCCTCCGCCAGCGTTCGGCCGAGCCCCGGCGTCGTGGCGAGCGCCTCGACCTCGTCCGGGCGCGCCCAGCGCACGCCGAGGGCCTCGGGTCCCGGCACGGCCTCGCCGCCGCACCAGAGCGCGGCGTGCGGGTGCACGACGTAATGGTGACGGACGCGGCCCTCCGCGTCGCGCTCGATGATCTCGGTCGGGCTCAGCACGGCGACGACGGTGGCGTCGAGCCCGACTTCCTCGGCGAGTTCCCGGCGCGCCGCCTCGGACAATCCCTCGCCGGCCTCGACGAGGCCGCCTGGAAGCGTCCAGACGCCGCGCATCGGCTCGTTGGCCCGGGCCGCCAGCAGCACGCGCCCGTCCCGGATCACAGCGATCGAGGCCCCCACGAAGGGCCGGGCGGGGAAAAGGCGCACGGTCTCGCTCATCGGCTCCTGCCCTCAAAGGCGATGACGGCGACCCGGCCGTCGGCGAGGCCGACGAGCAGGCGGACGGCCTCGCCACGGCCGAGGGCCGCGACGCCGAAACCGGCCGTGCCGGGAAGGGCGGCGCGGGCGCGCTCCGCGAGGCCGCCCTTGAAGCCCAGGACAGCGAGGCTCGCCCGGTCGGCGGTGGGCAGGGCGAGATCCGGGACGCCGTCACGGTCGAGATCGAGACTGGCGGCGAGCGCCGTCTCGCCGTCGCCGCCCGCGAAGCCCGTCCGCTCGGCCGCCAGGGCGAAGGCGCCGTTGGCGTAGGACCAGAGCTGGAGGTTCGTCCCGGTCACGGTCGCCGTCTGCATCTGCCCGGTGCCTGAGAAATCGGCGACGCCCGCGATCGAGAGCGGGCCGCCGGGCTGCGGCGGCGTGCGCGCGATCACTGCCCAGGGCACGCCCGGCGCCTCGCCCAGGCGGTCGACGAGGACCAGCGACGAAGCCTCCGCTCCCTGTCGCGTCGCCGCCAGGATCGCGGTCCGGGCGCAGATGCGGACGGTATGCGGGCGCTCGCGGGAGAACACGGCATCGGGGCCGGCCGGAACCGTCACGGTGGCGACCGGAACCGGCTTCGGATCGGCGCTGACCGCGACCGGCTGGCGCTCGCGGATGGTGAGGCCGGCGGCCGATGGCGCGCCGTCGCCCGCGGCGCGGGTCGGCCCGGTCAGGTAGGCGCTCAAGGGGCCGGAAAGGGCGCGGCGGGTGCCGGGCAGGGCGCCGCGCGGCGTCTCGGCCGCGGCAAGGCCCTCGATCGCTTCGGATCCCAGAAGCGTCGCGCGCACCTGCCCCTCGGCAAGGGTGAGGGCGGCGCCCCCGTCCTCGCCCCAGACGACGACGAGGGGTGCCTCCTCGTCCCCGGGAGATGCCCTGTCGGCCGCGGCGCCCTTCGGCCGGGCGAGCGGCAGGAGTCCAGAAGTGGCGACCGCCACGGCGACCTCGCTGCCGGGGCCGCGCATGGCCTTGGCCCGGAAGGGCAGGTCGAGGATCGTCACCGAGGGCTCCGCCGCGGCGGGAGCGGTGAGGAACAGGAGAGCGAGCAGGAGAGCGGCAGGACCGCGCTCAGACATGCTGCCCGCCGTTGATGTGCAACTCCGCCCCGTTCACGTAGGACGAGGCCTCGGTGCACAGGAAGTAGATGGCCTTGGCCACCTCGTCGGGCGTGCCGAGGCGCCGCTGCGGGATCTGCTCGACCAGCTTCTCGGTGCCGGGTGACAGGATGGATGTGTCGATCTCGCCAGGCGAGATCGCGTTCACCCGCACGCCCAGCGGCCCGAAATCGGCCGCCATCTCGCGGGTGAGGGCCGCGAGCGCCGCCTTCGAGGTGCCGTAGGCGGCACCCGCGAAGGGATGGACCCGTGAGCCCGCGATCGAGGACACGTTGACGATCGAGCCGCGCGCTCGGGTCAGCTCGTCGCAGAGGCCCCGCGCGAGGAGGATCGGGGCGAAGAAATTGACCTGGAAGACCCGCTGCCAATCGGAGAAGGGCGTCCCGATGGCGCCGAGCCGCTCGCCCTCGGGACCCTTCGGCGAGATGCCCGCATTGTTGACGAGGGCGTGCAGGAGCCCGCCCTCGGCAGCGAGGCGCTCGGCCACCTCCTTGACGGCGCGCACCGTGTCCTCGGCGTCGGCAAGATCGACCTGGAGATGGTCCTCGGGGCCCATCTCCCAAGGGCAGTTCTCGGGAAAGGGATGGCGCGAGCAGGTGATGACGCGCCAGCCCGCGGCCGAGAAGCGCTTGACGGTGGCGTGGCCGATGCCGCGGCTCGCCCCCGTGAGCAGCATGACGCGCCGACGTTCGTTGCCGGATGAAGCCAAGGCCGTGCCTCTCGATCTGCGCGGACGGGCCGACGAAGGGTCCGGCGGGCCGCCGCCCAGCCCGTCAGGTCTAAGCGGAGCGCCCCCGGAAATCCAGGGTCCGTGCCGCGCCGCAGCATGCGCCGTCAGGGATAGAGTCGCGATCGGCTCCAGCCCGCTCCCGCGCGCGTGAAGCGGATGCGGTCGTGCAGGCGATACTCGCCGTTCTGCCAGAACTCGATCGCGACCGGCTCGATCCGGAAGCCCGTCCAATGCTCGGGTCGGGGCACGGGCGCGTTCTCGTAGCGCGCCGCGAGATCCGCGACCTCGGCCATCAGGGTCGGCCGGTCGGTCAGCGGGCGGGACTGGCGACTCGCATGCGCACCGATCCGGCTGTCGCGGTGGCGGCTCGCGAAATAGGCGTCAGCCTCCTCAGCCGTGACGCGCGTCACGGCGCCGCGGGCCCGCACCTGCCGGCGCAGGCTCTTCCAATGCAGCACGATCGCGGCCTGCGGATTCTGAGCGAGTTCCTCGCCTTTGGCGGACTGCACGTTCGTGTAGAAGACGAAGCCGCCCCGATCCGCGCCTTTCAGGAGCACGATCCGCACGTCGGGCAGCCCGTCCGACCCGGCGGTCGCGAGCGCCATCGCGTTCGGGTCCTCGGGCTCCGATCTCTCCGCCTCCGCCATCCAGGCGGCGAAGAGCGGCCAGGGATCCTCGGCGAGGGTGAAATCCGCAAGGGCCGCGCCGGCAAGCGCCGGCTCATCGATCTTTAACCGATCCACGCTCAAATCCTCAGCCGTGACATCCGGGTCGGGGGGCACGGGCGTGATCACGTTCGTGTCGCGTCGTGCCGGGATTGAGTTCAGGTGTAATGCGTCGTCGCGACTGTAAAGCCTCTTTTCCCGCGGCGCCGGGGCGCAATGCGTGCAGGGCCGCCGCGACCGCGGCCTCCGTCGCCGGCCTGATCCTGACCCTGTGCGGCTGCGGCCAGCCCCTGATCACCTTCCAGAGCGAGACGACGCCCAAGGCAGAAGCCGCCGTGCTGCCGGAGCCGACCGTGACCGGCAGCATCAGCAAGCGCCCAGCGAGCTTCGGCGCGGATCTCGGCGAGGAGGATTGGCGCCGCGCCCGGGCGGCGCTCGGCGTCGCCCTGGATCCGCAGGGCAACGGCCGCCCGGTCAAGTGGGACAATCCGGAGACGAGCCTGCGGGGTTCGGTGAACCCGACCGGGCTCCCCTACGTTTCGAACGACGAGATCTGCCGCGATTTCCTCGCGACGGTGATCACACCGGAGACGAGTCGCTTCGTGCGCGGGACCGGCTGTAAGCTCTCCGGCGGCTCCTGGGAGCTGAAACGGCTGCGGACGAGCCGCGCCGGCTGACCGGCGGGACCGCACGCGCCGCGCCGGCAGGCTTGACGCGAGGCCGCGTTGCTCCGACCTTTCGTGACCGAGGGCGTTGCACGGACGCAACATGTCCGCCACATGACGGTCCGACCCATCTGACCGCCGGACCCGGCGGCGCCGAGATCCGAAACGAGAGATGCGCAACCCCTACGACGTTCTGGGAATCCCGAAGGGAGCGAGCGAGGCCGACATCAAGCGCGCCTATCGCAAGCTCGCCAAGGCCCATCACCCCGATCGCAACAAGGACGACGCCCGCGCGAAGGACCGCTTCGCCGAGGCGAATTCCGCCTACGAGATCCTCGGCGACCCGGCCAAGCGCGCGCAGTTCGACCGCGGTGAGATCGACGCCGACGGCAAGCCGCGGGCGACCGGGTTCGAAGGCTTTTCGGGCTTCGGCGGAGGGCGCGCCAATTCCTTCGATTTCGAGGGCATGGCGCGCAGCCGCGCCGCGGGCGGCGGAGGGGGCGGCGGCATCGGGGAGGACATCTTCTCGCACCTGTTCGGCGAGGCGTTCCGCGCCGGCGGCGCGGGGCCCGGCGGAGCGGGCGGCGCCGGCGGCTTCCAGCGCGGCGGTCCCGTCAGGGGCGACGACGTCCAGGCGGAGCTCAGCGTGACGCTCGAGCAGGTCGGCAGCGAGGAGAAGCTGCGCCTCGGCCTGCCGACCGGCCGCGAGGTCGATGTGGTGATCCCCCGCGGTGTGGTCGACGGCCAGACCATCCGCCTGCGCGGCCTCGGCCATCCCGCGGCGAACCTGCGCGGTGAGCCCGGCGACGCGCTCCTGACCATCCGCGTCCTGCCCCATGCCCGCTTCAAGCAGGAGGGAGCGGACCTGCGCACCACCGTCGACGTGCCGCTGGAGGATGCGGTGCTCGGCGGCGCCATCCGCGTTCCGACGCTGACCGGCGCGGTCGAGATGCGCATGCCGCCGATGACGAGTTCGGGCCGCACCTTCCGCCTGCGCGGCAAGGGCCTGCCGAAGAAGGACGGCAGCCGCGGCGACCTGCTCGCGACCACGGCCATCGTTCTGCCTGGCAGCGCCGACCCGGCGCTGACCGAGTACGCCCAGAGCCGGCGCGGGGCCAAGGCCGAGTAACCTCGACCGCCGCGTCCCGGACTTCCCCCCTCCGCGCACCTCCGCTAAGGATGCCCGCTGTGCGGACCCGGCCTTCCTGGCTGCGCGCCACGGGCCTTCAGCGTTTCAGGTGACTCATGGCGGACATCGACCCGGTTGACGCTCGCGGCGACGGACATGCGTCCGGAACCGGGATTCTGGCGGGCAAGCGGGGCATCGTGCTCGGCGTCGCCAACAACCGCTCGATCGCCTGGGGCATCGCCAAGAGCGCCCGCGCCCACGGGGCCGAGCTCGCCTTCACGTACCAGGGCGACGCCCTGAAGAAGCGCGTCGAGCCCCTGGCGCGCGAGCTCGACGCCCACGTGATCGGCCATTGCGACGTCACCGATCCGGCCTCGATCGACGCGGTGTTCGACGCGGCCGCCTCCGCTTTCCCGGGCGGGATCGATTTCGTCATCCACTGCATCGCCTTCTCGGACAAGGACGAGCTGACCGGCCGCTACATTGAGACGAGCGAAGGCAACTTCACGAAGTCGCTCCTGATCTCCTGCTACTCGTTCACGGCGGTCGCCCAGCGCGCCGAGAAGCTGATGCGCAACGGCGGCTCGCTCCTCACGCTGACCTATTACGGCGCCGAGAAGTGGATGCCGCACTACAACGTCATGGGCGTGGCCAAGGCAGCGCTCGAAGCCTCGGTGCGCTACCTCGCCGCGGATCTCGGCCCCCAGAAGATCCGCGTCAACGCGATCTCCGCCGGCCCGATCAAGACCCTCGCCGCCTCCGGCATCGGCGACTTCCGCTACATACTCAAGTGGAACGAGTACAACGCTCCCTTGCGCCGAACGGTGACCATCGACGAGGTCGGCGAGACGGCGGCCTATCTCGTCTCCGACATGTCCCGCGGCATGACCGGCGAGATCCTGCACGTCGATGCCGGCTACCACGTCGTCGGCATGAAGAATCCCGAGGCGCCGGACCTGTCGCTCGACAAGGACTGAGCCCGCGCTCAGTCCGGCACCGTCATCCCCGCGATGCCCTCGGGCGCGTCCGGGTAGCGCGGATCCATCGCCTCCAGCGTGTCGGCGATGGTGCGGGCGACGACGAGATTGCGGAACCATTTTCGGTTCGCCGGTACCACGTGCCAGGGCGCGTAGGGCGTCGAGCAGCGGGTCAGCGCGTCGCCGAAGGCGGACTGATACGCGTCCCAGGATTCGCGCTCGACGAGATCGGCCGGGTCGAACTTCCAGTGCTTGGCCGGGTCCGCGATGCGGGCCTCGAGCCGCTCCTTCTGCTCCGCCCGCGAGATGTGGAGGAAGAACTTCAGCACCTGCGTGCCGGAGGCCGTCAGCAGCCGCTCGAAATCGTTGATCAGGCCGTAGCGCCCCCGCCAGATCTCCTCCGGAACGAGATGCTTCACCCGCACCACGAGCACGTCCTCGTAGTGGCTACGGTTGAACACTCCGATCATGCCTCGGCCCGGCGTCCGCTGGTGATAGCGCCAGAGGAAGTCGTGATCGAGTTCGACGGTCGTGGGTGCCTTGAAGGAGGAGACCTCGCAGCCCTGCGGGTTCACACCTTCGAGCACGGCGCGGATCGTGCCGTCCTTGCCGCCGGTGTCGATGGCCTGGAAGACCACGAGCAGGCTGCGGCGGCGCTCGGCGTAGAGCCGCTCCTGCAATTCCTGGATCCGCGCGCGCTCAGCGAGCAGAGCCTCCTTCGCCACGGCCTTGTCGAGCCCGCCATCGGCGTCCGGGTCGATGCGGTCGAGTTCGCAGACGTGGCCGGGCGTGACCGTCACGATGCCGGGAGCAGCCGGCACGACGACGGGCGCGTGACCGCCGATCAGGGCAGGTGCCGCACCCGCGATCTCCGAGACCGCTCCGGCCCAGGCGGCGGAGGAAGGCGGCCGGTCCCGAGCCGACTGCCGGAGAGAGTCCTGCGACATTGTCACGCCGGTCGACCGGTCGCGCTGGCCCTCGGCGTGCTTGCCGTGTTTCTTCGACATGACGACTCTCTATCGCTCGCAATCGATGGGGCCGGAAGCGGACCCTCTGGAGGTTCGCGTGGGTGCGAAAACGATCGGCAGGCTGAGCCGTTCCGGCAAGAGGCCGTGCGAGCGTCTTTTCGGTCTGCCGCCCCGCGGGCCCAAACGGAATCTGCCCGGCTCCGCCCTCTGACCCGCAATGCCAACCATCTACTTCGTGCGCCACGGCCAGACGGACTGGAACGCGGAAGGGCGCCTCCAGGGTCAGCGCGACACCCGGCTGAACGGCACCGGCCTCCGGCAGGCCGAGGAGGCTGCCGACCGGCTGCGCGCGCTCACCGGCGACCGCTTCGCCGGGCTGGACTTCGTCGCGAGCCCGCTCAGCCGCACGCGCCGGACCATGGAGGCCCTGCGCGGCTGCCTCAACCTGTCGCCGGAGGATTACCGGGTCGACGACCGGCTCAAGGAGATTGGCTTCGGCGCCTGGGAAGGGTCGACCTGGGCCGAAATTCGTCGCCGGGATCCGGCGGGCGCCGCGGCCCGCGATCGGGACCGCTGGGGCTATCAGCCGCCCGGATTCGGCGGCGAGAGCTACGCGATGCTGACCGAGCGCGTCGCTCCCGCGCTCCGCGACCTCGACGCACCGACGGTCATGGTGGCGCATGGCGGCGTCGCGCGGGCGATCCTGGTGGCGCGCGGCTACCTGGATCCTTGGGCGGCGCCGCGGATCGGCATTCGCCAGGGCGGCGTCCTCGTCCTCGATGCGGACGGTTGGCGCTGGGTGTGACCCGGGCTCGGATGTGCGAGGCCCAGGCTCCGTCTCCTGTCCCGAGGCCCTGCCGCGGCACCCCATGCGAATCGGGGCCGGGTGGGGCCGTTCGGACGACCCGCCTGTTGCTCGGGAAGCCCATCTGCCCCAGGAACGTTCAAGACCGGTTCAACCTGCCCGCGCTACGGTCGTCGGCTGATCGCCTCGCGGCCTCCGAACGAGGGCCGCGCCGAGCGATCCCGGCCCCTCAACGTCGGGCCGCCTCGATAACGGCACGATCCGGGAACAAAGACCCGTCGAACGATGGCTCCCGACCGCGCGGGAGCCGGGAGCGGAGCAACGTCAGTCCAATGACCAGTGTCGCCGAGATGACCCGGCCGCGGGCGGACCTGCGCGCGGAGGCGGGACCGCTCTCCGGCCGCGCCTTCCTGCGCGGGACCCTGCGGCCTGACCTGATCCGCGACGAGGTGCTGGCCGAGATTTTTCTGGCGACCGCCGCCGCGCGGCCGGACCACCCGGCCCTCATCGATGGCTCCGCCCGCGGGACGGACGGCCGCCATCCGCACCTGACCTATGCCGAGATGGAGAGCCGCGCCCGAGCCGTGGCGACGGCCCTTGCCCATCGCGGTATCGGGCCGGGCGACGTCGTCGGCCTCTGGATGGCGCGCGGCCTCGATCTCCTCGTCGCGCAGGTTGGCATCACGCTGTCGGGCGCCGCCTGGCTCCCTTTCGACGCTGAGGCGCCGGCTGACCGCGTCGCGGTCTGCCTCCGGGATGCCGAGGCGCGGGCGCTCCTCGTCTCATCTGCATTGAAGCCCGAGGCGCCGGACGCCGCGCCGGCCCTGACGCTCGCCGACCTCGCCGCCGGGACCCCGGCCGACGCGCCCCTGCCAGATCCGCGGGCGGCGGGGCTCACGCCGGAGCATCCGGCCTACCTCATCTACACCTCGGGCTCGACCGGCGTGCCGAAGGGCATCGTCATCAGCCACGCCAACATCTGCCACTTCCTGCGCTCCGGAAACGCACTCTACGGCATGCGGGCCGACGACGTGGTGTTCCAGGGCGCGTCCGTCGCGTTCGACCTCTCGATGGAGGAGATCTGGGTCCCCTACCTCGTCGGGGCGTCCCTCTTCGTCGCCTCGCCCGCCATGATGGGCGATGTCGAGGCGCTGCCCGGCATCCTCACGGAAGCCGGCTGCACCGTGCTCGACACGGTGCCGACGCTGCTCGCCATGATCAGCCGGGACCTGCCGAGCGTGCGCCTCGTGCTCCTCGGAGGCGAGGCGTTGCCCGAGCCCCTGATCGCCCGCTGGGCCACGTCCGGACGCCAGCTCTTCAACACCTACGGGCCGACCGAGGCGACGGTGGTGGCGACCGCCGCCGAGATGCGCCCGGGCGAACCGGTTACCATCGGCGGCCCGATCCCGAACTACACGGTCTACGTCGCCGACGAGGCCCTGAACCTGCTCGGGCCCGGCGAGCCCGGCGAACTCCTGATCGGAGGCCCCGGAATCGCCAAGGGCTACCTGCAGCGCCCGGAACTGACGGCCGAGAAATTCGTCGCCAACCCCTTCGTGGAGGACGGGCTGGACCCGGTGCTCTACCGCTCGGGCGATGCCGTGTCCCTCGACCCGCAGGGCAACATCCTCTTCCACGGCCGCATCGACGATCAGGTCAAGATCCGCGGTTTCCGGGTCGAGCTCGGCGAGATCGAGGCACGCATCCAGGCCCAGTCCGGCATCAATCAGGCCGCGGTGGTGCTGCGCCAGGACGACGGCGTCGACCGCCTCGTCGCCTTCCTCGTGCCCGAGCGCGGCGCCGCGGTCGACAAGGGGGAGCTGCGCCAGACGCTCGCCGGCCAAATGCCTCCCTACATGGTGCCGGGCCATTTCGAGTTCGTGGAACACCTGCCGCGCCTCACCTCCGGCAAGGTCGACCGCAAGACGCTGAAGGTCGCGCCACTCACGGTGACGAGCGTCGAGGGCGAACAGGAGCCTCCGCACAACGAGACCGAGGCGGCCTTGCTCGCCGCCGCCAACCAGGTCTTCGGCGCGCAGCCGATGCCCTTCGAGGCCGATTTCTTCTCGGATCTCGGCGGCCATTCCCTGCTCGCCGCGCGCTTCGTCTCCGCGGTGCGCGAGACGCCGGCGCTCGCGGCGATCACCCTGCAGGACGTCTACGGCAAGCGGACGCTCCGGGCGATGGCGGACGCGCTCATCGAGCGCACCGGCGGTGTCGGCTCGGAGGCGGCCGTGCGCGACCTCGGCTTCGCGGCGCCGCCCCTCCTGCGCCGGGCCCTGTGCGGCCTCGCCCAGGCCGTCGCGCTGCCCTTCGTGATCGCGCTCGCCACCTCGCAGTGGCTCGGTATCTTCGTCACCTACCTGCTGCTCACCGGCGGCTCGCTCGGCTTCTTCGGCGAGATGGCGGTGCTGCTCCTCGTCTATATCGGCATCAACGCGGTGACCGCCTGCACCGCGCTGGCGGCCAAGTGGATCGTGCTCGGGCGGACGAAGCCCGGCCGCTACCCGCTCTGGGGTGTTTACTACTACCGCTGGTGGCTGGCGCAGCGCCTGACCCCCCTCGTCCACATCAAGTGGTTGCAGGGCTCCCCCGTGATCGCGATCTACCTCCGGATGCTCGGCGCGAAGATCGGACGCGACGCGCTCATCTCCGACATCGAGGTCGGCGCGCCGGACCTCCTCAGCATCGGCGACGGCGCATCGCTCGGCGGCCGCCTCGTCATCGCGAATGCCGAGGTGGTGGGCAACGAACTCGTCATCGGCCGCGTCGAGATCGGGCCCGATGTCGCGATCGGCACCTCCTGCGTCGTCAGCCACGACACCGTGATCGGTGCGGGTGCCGAGATCGCGGATCTGACGACCGTGCCCACCGGCAGCCGCGTCGGCGCGTGCGAGCGCTGGGACGGCTCGCCCGGCCGCAAGGTCGGCCACGCCGAGACGGCGCATGTCGAGCCCGCCGCGGCCTCGCCCCGGCGCCGCGCGGCGTTCCTCGTCGCCTACGCATTGCTCCTGGCCGCGATCCCCGCCGTCGGCCTGCTGCCGATCTTCCCCGCCTTCTTCATCTTCGACCAGATCAGCGACAATCTCGGCGCGCTGACCGACATCGACTACCACTGGTACCTGCCGCTGCTGACCTGGCCCACCGCCATGCTGATGACGGCCGGCACCGTGCTGCTGATCGCGGCGATCCGCTGGCTGATCCTGCCGCGTGTCAGCTCCGGCACGTGGTCGATCTGGTCCGGCTTCTACCTGCGCAAATGGACCGTCGCTCTCGCGGCAGAGGTGACGCTGGAGACCCTCTCCTCGCTCTTCGCCACCGTCTACATGCGGGCTTGGTACCGGCTGATGGGCGCCCGGATGGGGCAGGGGGCCGAGATCTCCACGAATCTCGCCGGGCGCTACGACCTCGCCGACATCGGCGCGCACAACTTCATCGCCGACGAGGTCGTCTACGGCGAGGAGGAGATCCGGCACGGCTACATGCATCTCGAGCCTGTGCGCACCGGCGCGCGGGTCTTCGTCGGCAACGACGCGGTGGTGCCGCCCGGTGCGGTGATCCCGGACGACGTGCTCATCGGCATCAAGTCGAAGCCGCCGGAGAACGCGCTGATGGCGCCGGGCGACACGTGGTTCGGATCGCCGCCGATCAAGTTGCCGGTGCGCCAGAAGGTCGATCTCGGCTCGCTTGCCCAGACCTACGAGCCCGGGATCGGGCCAAAGCTCCGCCGCGGCATCTTCGAGGCTTTCGCGACCTCGTTCTCGCCGATGCTCTACATCACCCTCGCGATCACGGCCATCGACTTCTACTTCTACCCCGCGATCCTGGCCGAGGATTGGACCGGCCTAGCGATCAGTTTCGTGACCGTCAGCGTGGTGATCGCGATCATCCAGTCCTCGGCGGTTATCGCGTTGAAATGGCTGCTGATGGGCCGCTACAAGCCCGGCATGCGGCCGATGTGGTCGTGGTGGGCGATGCGCACGGAGGCGATCGCCGTCGCCTATTGGGGACTGGCCGGCAAGGTGCTCTTGGAGCATCTCCAGGGCACGCCGTTCCTGCCCTGGGTGCTGCGGCTGTTCGGCGTCAAGGTCGGGCAGGGGGTCTGCATGCTGACCACCGACATCACCGAGTTCGACTGCGTCCGGATCGGCGACTACGCCACGATCAACCGCACCTCGGCCCTGCAGACGCACCTCTACGAGGACCGGATCATGAAGGTCGGCCGCGTCGAGGTCGGGCGCGGCGTGTCGGTCGGCGCCTTCGCGACCGTGCTGTACGATACCCGGGTCGGCGACTACGCGCGCCTGCGCCCTCTCACGATCGTGATGAAGGGCGAGTCGATCCCGGCGCATACCGAATGGGAGGGCGCCCCGGCCGTACCGGTCGTCCACGCAGAGCCCGAGCGTACTGCAGCCTAAGGTTGTAGGTCCTGTGGATTGGGACGCTGAGGCAAGCCTTCGCGACGCGGCCGCGGTGCCGCGGCCTGCGCCCGGCGGCATGGTGGGCGGGTAACGGACCCTCGTGGATCCGTGATCTACCCGAATCCGGTTCGATCCTGGCCGGGCATTTCGGGCATCGTCCCTCACGGATCCGATCTCGGGAAGGCTCTTGCGGTACGTCGACCTGTCACCCGGCTGGGCGCGGAGACGCATTCACCGGCACCTCGCGCGCCGCGGGAGCGGGCGCATCATCCGCTGGATCACGATCGCCGCCGGAGGCCATCCCGACGATGCGTCGGCGCCGGATTCCGCCGGGGCCGCGAACGTGCTGACCTTCCCGTCGCGCCAGAGGGAAGGCGAGGCGAACGCGGAGAGCGGGGGGCGCGGCCAGGACTGACCTGGGACGGTCCGGCCCCACGAGGAGACGGGAGCGACGAAACGTTCAACCCGATACACAATCTCCGCCGGCATAGTCCAAGTCAAAAGAAGAGCGTAACATCCGCGTCGGGACGAGGCATTCGTGCCGAAGTTCAAGCTCGACAAGGATGGAGACGCGATATGGCGAGGCTATTCGAGGAGCGGGAACGGGCTGCGGAGTTGATCTTTGCTCGCGATGAGGAGGCCCGCTTCGTCGCGCGCTGCCGTCGGATGCGCGGGCTCGCCTGGTACGCCGCCAACAAGCTCGGCGTCGACGCGCGCGCGGCCGAGGCCTACGCGGCCGAGCTGGTCGCGTCCCTCGTCCAGGGCGTCCGGGACGAGGATCTGCTGGAGCGGATCCAGGCTGATCTCGCGGCCAACGGCGTGATCGAGACCCTTGGCGATCTGCGGGCGGAACTCGTCCGCCTCGGCGCACAGGCGAGCGTCGATCAGGCGATGCCGCCGGTCGGGGAGGGGCGTGCGGCGCTGCCGGAATCCGCCCCGCGCCCGACCCCGATGGCGTCCTAGGTGTTTGGTCCCGGGATTTGGTGGTGCGGGTTCTGGGTGAACCTAGAGGGCTCCTCCGTCCAAGCTTTGCAGATAGCTTCGTAGGGCGTGAGGCCGCGTAGCGTCTTGAGGCGGCGGGCGAAGTTATAGGCGGCCACGAAGTCGGCGAGGTGCTGCCGAAGCTGACTGTGGCTGTCGTAGTAGAAGCGCTTGACGGTGGCGTCCTTGATCGTGCGGTTCATCCGCTCAACTTGACCATTCGTCCAGGGATGGCGCGGCTTCGTGAGACGGTGCTCGATGTTGAGGTCGGCGCAGGCGCCCTCAAAGGAGTGGCAGCGGAACAGCACCTTCTCGGCGCGCATCGCTCTGATCTCTTCCGGCGTCCAAGTGTTCCCGGACGGCTCGGTGAAATGCGTGCCGTTGTCGGTGAGCACCGTGTGGATCTTGTAGGGAACGGCGGCAGCAAGGGCCCGCAGGAAGTTGCCGGCGACCCGGCGCGTGGCCTTCTCGTGCAACTCGGCGAAGGCGAACTTGGAGGTCCGGTCGATCGCCACAAGCAGGTAGAGTCGGCCTTCTTTGGTGTGCACCTCGGCGATATCGATGTGGAAGTAGCCGAGCGGGTAGCGCTTGAATTTTGCACGTAGCGGCTTGTCGCCATCCACTTCGGGGAGCCGCGAGATGCCATGGCGCTGCAGGCACCGGTGCAGGCTTGAGCGTGTAAGGTGCGGGATCGTCGGCTGCAGGGCGTAGAGGCAGTCGTCGAGTGGCAGCAGGGTGTGCCGGCGAAAGGCGACGATCACCGCCTCGTTCTCGGCCGTCAGCACCGTAGACCGGTGTTCCGTTGGCCCCGTCTTCCGGTCAGCCACCGAGGACCGCTTCTTCCACTTCGCGACGGTCTTCGGGTTGACGCCGTAACGGGCCGCCAACGCCCTCAGGCTCGCTTGACTATGCTGTATCGCTCGACGGACTGCCGCTGTCGTCGTGGCGCTCCCGTGCTGAACCTGGCCCATAGCGCGTCCTTCCACTCTCGTGAGAAAACTGCACCATCAAACCCTGGGATCAAACACCTAGGAAAGGCTGTTGCGGCGCGGGCAGGAGCGCGCATGATGGGCCGATGAGTGCCGAGACGCACGCGGTCTTCAACCAGTCCCCGCCCTTCGCCGACGTGAACCTCGTCGCCGCGGACACGCCGCTCCTCGGCGCTCTCGCCGGCCAGAGTGCCGAGGCGGACCTGCCCGCGCTCCTCGCTTTCGGCGACGCCTGGGGCGCGTCCGACCGGTTGGAACTCGGCCGTCTCGCCAACGAGAACCCGCCGTCCCTGCGCACGCACGATGCGCAGGGACGGCGCCTCGACGCGGTCGCGTTCCATCCGGCTTACCACGCCCTGATGGAGGCGAGCGTCGGCGACGGGCTCCATTCCGCCCGCGCGGCCGGGGGCCATCTCGCGCGGGGCGCGCGCTTCTACGTGGCGGCGGGCGTCGAGTGCGGGCATCTCTGCCCCCTGACGATGACGAACGCCGCCGCCGCCGCGCTCGCCGCCGCGCCGGGTCACCTCGCCGCTTGGGAGGGCCGTCTGACCGCGCGGACCTACGATCCGCGCTTCCGGCCTTGGTTCGAGAAAGCCGGTGTCACCCTCGGCATGGGGATGACGGAGAAGCAGGGCGGCACCGATGTTCGTGCCAACACGACCCGGGCCGAGCCCGAAGGCGAGGGCTACGGGCTGACGGGGCACAAGTGGTTTCTCTCGGCGCCGATGAGCGACGGCTTCCTCGTCCTCGCGCAGGCCCCTGGCGGCCTCACCTGTTTCCTCGTGCCCCGCCACCGGCCGGACGGGTCCATCAACGCGTTGCGCCTGCAGCGGCTCAAGGACAAGCTGGGCAACCGCTCGAACGCCTCCTCGGAGGTCGAGTTCGCGGGCGCCTTCGGCTGGCGGGTCGGCGAGGAGGGGCGCGGCGTGCCGACCATCATCGGGATGGTGCAGCTCACCCGCCTCGATTGCGCGCTGGCCTCCGCCGGCCTGTCCCGGATGGCGCTGGCCCTCGCACTGCACCACGCCCGCCACCGCCACGCCTTCGGGCGCCCGCTCGTCGGGCAGCCCGCGATGCGCACCGTGCTCGCCGACCTCGCCCTCGAGGTCGAGGCGCAGACCGCGCTCGCGATGCGGCTCGCGGCGAGCTTCGACCGCGGCGAGGCGGACCGCACACGCCTCCTCACGCCGGCGGTGAAATACGCGGTCTGCAAAGGAGCGCCGGCCCTGATCGCGGAGGCGATGGAATGCCTCGGCGGCAACGGCTACGTCGAGGAGAGCCCGATGCCGCGGCTCTACCGGGAGGCCCCCGTCAACGCGATCTGGGAGGGGTCCGGCAACGTCATGGCGCTGGACGTGCTGCGCGCCGCGCACCGCGCACCGGAGACGGCGGACGCGGTCGTCGCCGGCCTCGTGGCCGAGACGGCGGGGCTGCCGGGCACCCGGGAGGCGGCCTCGGAGATCGGCGCCGCGCTGCAGGCGCCGGACGCGGAGGCGCGCGCCCGACTCGCCACCGGCCGCCTCGCGACGCTCGCCGCCGCGGCCGCGCTCGCGGCCTGCGCGCCGCCCGCGGTGGCGCAGGCCTACGCCGCCACGCGGCTCGCCCGCGAGCGCGGGCCGTTCGGCGCGAACGCGATCGATGCGGCGGCGGACCTGCTCCTGGAGCGGGCCCTGCCGGGATCCTGAGGCGCGCCGCGCCTCCTCACCCCGCCCGCCGGGAGAGCCCGTTCGCCAGGACGAGATCGGCGGGGCGGCCGGTGAGCTCGGCCCGGTGGTCGAAGCGGGCGGTGAAGCTGCCGACACCCGCCGTGACCGAGCGCAGCTCGACGATCAGATCCCAGATCTCGGCTTCCGGGATCTGCGCCTGGAGCAGATCCCAGCCCACCCAGCCGGGCCGCGCGTCGAAGCCGAGGATCTGGCCGCGCCGGCTCGTCACGGCCCCCGTCGCCTTGGCCGTGTAGGCGGAGGGCGTCGCGATCTCGACGGCGAGGATCGGCTCCAGGAGAACAGGATCGGCCTTCGGCAGCGCGTCGTCGAGGGCGAGGCGGGCAGCCGCCTGGAAGGCCGCGTCCGAGGAATCGACCGCGTGGGCAGCGCCATCGGTGAGCGTCACGCAGAGATCGACCACGGGAAAGCCCAAGGGTCCGCGGCGCAGATAGGCCCGCGCCCCCGCCTCGACGGAGGGAATGTAGGCCCGGGGCACCGCGCCGCCGACCACCTCGTCCTCGAACAGGAACCCTTCGCCGCGGGGGAGCGGCCGCACCGCGATCTGCACGTCGGCGAACTGGCCGTGGCCACCGGTCTGCTTCTTGTGCCGGCCGCGGCCGGTGGCGGCCGATCGGATCGTCTCCCGGTAGCCGACCTTCGGCCGGTCCTTGTCGACCGCGACGCCGAACCGCGACGACAGGCGTTCGACCGCGACGCGCAGGTGCATCTCGCCCTGGCCGAGGAGGCGGATCTCCTCCAGATCCGCGTCCTGCTCGACGCTGAGGCCCGGATCCTCCTCGGTGATCTTGGCGAGCGCGCTCGTGAGGCGCACGTCGTCCTTCCGGTCGCGCACCTTCAGGGCCGCGGCGTAGACGGGGGAGGGCGGCGGCGGCGCGGCGACCTCCGGGGGTGCCGCGCTCCCGGCCGCGAAGCAGGCGCGGGTGCCGATGCCGTCGAGCCGGCCGAATCCCACGGTCTCGCCCTCCGCGGCGGCGGCAATCCGGCCGTTCTGGCCGCTGCTCAGGGCGACGAGGCCCGCGATACGGGAGGTCGTGCCGTCCGAGGCGGTCACGCTCTCGCCTTCTTGGAAGGCCCCCCTCAGGACGCGCCCGATCGAGAGCTTGCCGCCGAAGCCGGTGTGGCGGGTCTGGATCACCTGGGCGAGCGCCGGCCCGTCATCCGGGATGCCGAGGCGGGCGCGGGTCTCGGCGAGGGAGGGCGCCTCGTGGCGCAGGGCCTTCAGGAGACGCCCGACGCCGTTGCACCGCGCCGCGGAGCCGATCAGGACCGAGACCGCGAGCCCCTCGCGAAGCTCCCGGGAGAGATCCCCGAAGATGCGCTCGCGGTCCGGCTCGATCTCGGAGATGAGCTGCTCCATCAGCACGTCGTCGTGGTCGGCGAGGCGTTCGAGCAGCGTGAAGCGGTCCTCCTTCTCCTGGGGCAACTCGCCCTCGGGCAGGGCGACCACCGCGCTCGGCGCGTGGTTGCGGTAGACGAAGGCCCGCTCCAGGGCGAGGTCGATGAAGCCCGTCGCCGCCCCGTCCTGCCAGATCGGGATCTGGCGCAGGAGCAGGGGCGTGACGGAGGCCGCCTGCAGGAGGCCGAGGGTCTCCCGGGGGCTCTGGGTCGCCGCGTCGATCTTGTTGACGAAGAGGAGCCGCGGCACGCCCTGCGCCTCAAGGATGCGCAGCACGTATTCGAGCGCCGGGAGCTTGCGCTCGTCCGCCTCGCAGACCACCACGGCCGCGTCGCAGACCGGCAGCACCGCCTGCATCCCGTGCATGAATTCGATCGAGCCGGGACAATCGACGAAGGTGAAGGTGTCGCCGAGATAGCTCAGCGTGACGACGCCCGGCTCGACGCTCATGCCGTGGGAGCGGGATTCCGAGCTGCCCTCGCCGGCCTTCGCCGGGCGCTCGCCCGAGCCGGCCCGCTCCATCAGCGCTTCGAGCAGCGCCGTCTTTCCGCTCTGCGCCGGTCCGACGAGAGCGATGCACCGAGGTTGGGCTGCCATGCGACGCCTCCCCTGTTCAGGAAGGCATCATAGCGCCGAACGAGCCTGCGGAAAGGCTCGGATCAAGCAGAAAAATGCAAGTCCGGCGCGCTGGCGCGAATCCTCCCGCGTCAAGCCGCCGAGGCGATCTCGCCCGTGCCCGAGCCGATCCCCTCCGCCTTGAGGAAGGCGTGGGCGTCCTCCTTGCGCTCGAAGATGTGCGGCGCGAGCCCGCGCTTGCTCAGGGCCTCCTGCATCTTGAGGCGCAGGAAGGCGCTCGTCGCGTAGCGGGTCGAGGTGAGGTAATGATACTTCTCCATGTAATCGATCATCTCGGCGTAATCGTCGTACAGGTTCTCGCTGATGCGGAACCCGTCGTGGTTGATCACCGAGTTGACCCGCTGGCCGGCCTTCAGGCAGGCGGTCTCGAGGACCTGGCGCAGGGCGTCGATGTCGCCCTTCGAGCGCACCTGCCAGCCCTCCAGATTGACGAAGAGCAGGTTGCGGGAGGCGTCGTAGCTGACGCGCTCGCTGAGGTTCAGGTTGAGAAGGTCGGCGAGAAGCTCCATCGGCTCCTCGGCGAAGATGCGCCGGTCCATCAGGATCGGGTTCTCGATGATCGGCGTGAAGCTCATCTGCGAGAGGATGTCCCGGCCGATGTCGATGCCGGGCGCCACCTCGATCAACTCCAGGCCCCGCTTCGTCAGGTGGAAGACGCAGCGCTCCGTCACGTAGAGGACGGGCTGGCTCCGCTCCTGCGCGAAGGGGCCGCTGAAGGTGTTCTGCTCCACCCGTTCCACGAACTTGCGGGAGCGACCCTCCTGCACGATCCGCAGCTTGCCGTCCTCGACGGCCGTGACGAGGCCGCCATTGGTGAAGGTGCCGGCGAAGACCACCTTGCGGGCGTTCTGCGAGATGTTGATGAAGCCGCCGCAGCCGTTGAGGCGGCCGCCGAAGCGGCTCGTATTGACGTTGCCCTCGCCGTCGCACTCGGCCATGCCGAGGCAGGTCATGTCGAGGCCGCCGCCGTCGTAGAAGTCGAACATCTGGTTCTGGTCGATGATGCAGTCGGCGTTGGTCGCCGCGCCGAAGCTCGACCCGCTCGCCAGCACGCCGCCGACCGCCCCGGCCTCCGTGGTCAGGGTGATGTAGGGCGTCACCTTCTCCTCGGCGGCCACCGACGAGATGCCCTCGGGCGCGCCGACGCCGAGATTGACGACCCCGTTCGGCGGCAGTTCGAAGGCGGCGCGGCGCGCGATGATCTTGCGCTCGGTCAGCGCCATCCGCTTGATCCCGGTGACGGGCACCCGGATCTCGCCCGCGAGCGCGGCGTCGTGCATGACGCCGTAATTCATGCGGTGCATCTCGGGCTCCGCCACGACGACGCAATCGACCAGCATGCCGGGCACGCGCACGTCCTTCGGCTTGATCGAGCCCTGCTCCACGATGCGCTCGACCTGGGCAACGACGATGCCGCCGTTGTTGCGGGCGGCCA